>NZ_JBHWHX010000017.1:0-150864 GCF_042732315.1 Streptomyces sp. NPDC059787 | reverse complement strand
CCCGGCGGGGGGGGGGCGCGGGGTTCCGGGGGGCGGTGGGGCCCGGGCCCGGGGGGCGGGGGCGCAGGGGGCGGCCCGGGGACCCGGGGGGCCGTTGCCGGGACGGCCCCTCGCCGTACGCGGGCGGCGCCGCGGTGCCTCGACCGGCACCGTGACCCACATCACAAGAAGGGTCACCTTCAGTAACCTCTTGAGGTTAGGCTAACCTAATCGCGTTTCAGGCCCTCGGCCCCGCACGCACGAAAGCAGACCCACCCATGTCGAACGCCAGTACCGCCCGCTTCTCCCGTCGGGGACTGCTCGCCGCCGGTGGCGCCCTCGGACTCGGCGCCGTGCTCACCGCCTGCGGGGACGACGACGCGAAGAGCGGTGGCTCGGACGCGACGGGGTCCGGTGAGTCCAAGTCCGGCCCCTGGTCGTTCAAGGACGACCGCGGCACCACCGTGAAGCTCGACAAGGTGCCGACGAACATCGTCGCGTTCACCGGTGTCGCCGCCGCCCTGTTCGACTACGGCATCGAGGTCAAGGGTGTCTTCGGGCCGACCAGGACGACGGACGGCAAGGCCGACGTCCAGGCCGGCGACATGGACGTCAGCAAGCTGACGATCTTCGGCAACAAGTTCGACAGCTTCAACGTCGAGCAGTACGCGGCCTTCCAGCCCGAGGTGCTCGTCTCCACGACGTTCGACGAGGCCGGGTCGCTCTGGTACGTCCCGGAGGCCTCCAAGGACAAGATCGCCAAGCTCGCCCCGAGCGTCGCGATCTCCGTCTACGACCTCCAGATGCCCGAGCCGCTGCAGCGCATGGCCGAGCTGGCCGAATCGCTGGGCGCCGACATGAAGGCCACGAAGGTCGTCGAGGCGAAGAAGAAGTTCGAGGCCGCCGCCGAGCGGCTGCGCAAGGCCGCGAAGGCCCGCCCGGAGATCAGGGTGCTGGCCGGTTCCGCCGCGCAGGACGTCTTCTACGTCTCCGGTTCCAACTACTCCATCGACCTGGAGTACTTCAAGGCCCTCGGCGTGAACCTGGTGGAGCCCCCGGAGGAGGCCAAGAAGGCGACCGGCGGCTGGTTCGAGACGCTGAGCTGGGAGAACGTCGACAAGTACCCGGCCGACGTCATCATCATGGACGACCGCGCCTCGACCATCCAGCCCGCCGACATCACCGAGGCGACCTGGAAGAACCTCCCCGCGGTCAAGGCCGGCCAGGTCATCCCCCGCTCCCCCGAGCCGATCCTGTCCTACGACAAGTGCACGCCGCTCCTCGACAACCTCGCCGAGGCCATCGAGAAGGCCAAGAAGGTCGGCTGACCCCCTGACCGCCCGAACGGGGGCGGCGGAAAACGGATTTGACGCCGGTCACTCCTGACTCAGGAGTGATCACGGTCACGGCGGGGTCCGGTTTCACGGCGTATTACTTAGGTTAGGCTAACCTAAGTAATACGCCGTCGGTTTTCCCCGCACCGGATCGTCCCCACCGGAGGACCCCCACATGCGCTCGCACCTGCTCAACGACACCACCGCGGAGCACTACCGCCGCTCCGTGACCGAAGGAGTCGAGCGGGTGGCGGCCAAACTCGCCACCACCGAAAGGCCGTTCACCGGCGTCACCGTCGACGCGCTCTCCCCCCGCATCGACGGCATCGACCTCGACCAGCCGCTGCACGACACCACCGCCGTGCTGGACGAACTGGAGGACGTCTACCTCCGGGACGCCGTCTACTTCCACCACCCCCGCTACCTCGCCCACCTCAACTGCCCGGTCGTCATCCCGGCCCTGCTCGGCGAGGCCGTGCTCTCCGCCGTCAACTCCTCCCTGGACACCTGGGACCAGTCGGCCGGCGGCACCCTCATCGAGCGGAAGCTCATCGACTGGACGGCGGGCCGCATCGGGCTCGGCCCGGCCGCCGACGGCGTGTTCACCTCCGGCGGCACCCAGTCCAACCTCCAGGCACTGCTGCTGGCCCGCGAGGAGGCCAAGACCGAGGACCTGGCGAAACTGCGCATCTTCGCCTCCGAGGTCAGCCACTTCAGCGTGAAGAAGTCCGCGAAACTGCTCGGCCTCGGCCCGGACGCCGTCGTGTCGGTCCCCGTCGACCACGACAAGCGCATGCAGACCGTCGCCCTCGCCCACGAACTGGAGCGCTGCGCCGGGGCGGGCCTGGTCCCCATGGCCGTCGTCGCCACCGCCGGCACCACCGACTTCGGCTCCATCGACCCGCTGCCGGAGATCGCCGGACTGTGCGCGCAGTACGGCGTGTGGATGCACGTGGACGCCGCCTACGGCTGCGGACTGCTCACCTCCCTGAAGCACCGGGACCGCATCGACGGCATCGAGCACGCCGACTCCGTCACCGTCGACTACCACAAGTCCTTCTTCCAGCCGGTCAGTTCGTCGGCCGTGCTGGTCCGCGACGCGGCCACGCTGCGGCACGCCACCTACCACGCGGAGTACCTCAACCCGCGCCGCATGGTGCAGGAACGTATCCCCAACCAGGTGGACAAGTCCCTGCAGACCACCCGCCGCTTCGACGCGCTGAAGCTGTGGATGACGCTGCGCGTGATGGGCGCCGACGGCATCGGGCAGCTCTTCGACGAGGTGTGCGACCTGGCCGCCGAGGGCTGGAGACTGCTGGCCGCCGACCCCCGCTTCGACGTCGTGGTCGAGCCGAGCCTGTCCACCCTGGTCTTCCGCCACGTCCCGGCCGCCGTCACCGACCCCGCCGAGATCGACCGCGCCAACCTCTACGCCCGCAAGGCCCTGTTCGCCTCCGGTGACGCGGTGGTCGCGGGCACCAAGGTGGCGGGGCGCCACTACCTGAAGTTCACCCTGCTGAACCCCGAGACCACGACGTCCGACATCGCCGCCGTCCTCGATCTGATCGCCGGCCACGCCGAGCAGTACCTGGGAGAGTCCCTTGACCGCGCTTCCTGAAGCCCCCGAGACCACCTACGACTTCGTGGGCATCGGACTGGGCCCCTTCAACCTCGGCCTCGCCTGCCTCACCGAGCCCATCGACGAACTCGACGGCGTCTTCCTGGAGTCCAAGCCCGACTTCGCCTGGCACGCCGGCATGTTCCTCGACGGCGCCCACCTGCAGACCCCGTTCATGTCGGACCTGGTCACCCTGGCCGACCCGACCTCCCCGTACTCCTTCCTCAACTACCTGAAGGAGAAGGGGCGGCTGTACTCGTTCTACATACGCGAGAACTTCTACCCGCTGCGGGTCGAGTACGACGACTACTGCCGCTGGGCCGCCGGCAAGCTGAGCAGCATCCGCTTCGGCACGACGGTCACCGAGGTGACGTACGACGAGGACGACGGGCTGTACTCCGTGGCGACGGCGGCCGGTGGGACCTACCGCGCCCGGCACCTGGTGCTCGGCACCGGGACCGTGCCGTTCGTCCCCGAGCCGTGCCGCGGCCTGGACGGCGGGCTCTTCCACAACGCGCAGTACATGCACCGCAAGGCGGAGCTGCTGGACAAGAAGTCCGTCACGGTCGTCGGCAGCGGGCAGAGCGCCGCCGAGATCTACTACGAGCTGCTCTCCGAGATCGACGTCCACGGCTACCAGCTCAACTGGGTCACCCGCTCCCCGCGGTTCTTCCCGCTGGAGTACACCAAGCTGACCCTGGAGATGACCTCCCCGGACTACATCGACTACTTCCGCGCGCTGCCCGAGGAGACCCGCTACCGGCTGGAGAAGCAGCAGAAGGGCCTCTTCAAGGGCATCAACTCGGAGCTGATCGACGCGATCTTCGACCTGCTCTACCAGAAGAACGTCGAGAGCGGCGACCGGCCGGTGGCCACCCGGCTGCTCACCAACTCCTCGCTCACCACCGCCCGTCACGAGGACGGCGGCTACACGCTCGGCTTCCACCAGGACGAGCAGGGCAAGGACTTCGAGATCCGCACCGAGGGCCTGGTGCTGGCCACCGGCTACCACTACGAGCCGCCGGCGTTCCTCGACCCGGTCCGTGACCGGATCCGTTTCGACGGGCACGGCCGCTTCGACGTGAGCCGCGACTACGCCATCGACGTCACCGGCCGCGGCATCTTCCTGCAGAACGCCGGCGTCCACACGCACAGCATCACCAGCCCCGACCTGGGCATGGGCCCGTACCGGAACGCGACCATCATCCGCGAGCTGCTCGGCACCGAGTACTACCCCGTCGAGAAGGCCGTCGCGTTCCAGGAGTTCGCCGTATGAGCATCGGTACGTTCACCGTCCGCCCCCTGGACCCGCTGAAGGACGCCGAGCTGCTGCACCGCTGGGTCACCGACCCCAAGGCGGCGTTCTGGATGATGCAGGACGCGAAGCTCCAGGACGTCGAGCGCGAGTACATGCGCATCGCCGCCCACGAGCACCACCACGCCTACCTGGGCCTGCACGACGGCGAACCGGCCTTCCTGATGGAGAAGTACGACCCCCGGTACGTCGAACTCGTCGGCCTGTACGACCCCGAGCCCGGCGACGTCGGCATGCACTTCCTGGTCGCGCCGACCGACCGGCCGCTCCACGGCTTCACCCGGGCCGTCATCACCGCCGTGATGGAGGAGCTGTTCGCCGACCCGGCCACCCGCCGGGTGGTGGTCGAACCGGACGTGACCAACAAGGCCGTGCACGCGCTGAACGAGGCCGTGGGCTTCGTGCCCGAGCGCGAGATCGACAAGCCGGAGAAGCGCGCGCTGCTGAGCTTCTGCACGCGTGAACAGTTCGAGGCCGCCCGAGGAGCATCCGTATGACCCCGTCCGACGCCGTGGCGCACCTGTCCCCCCACCGCTGGGCGCGGGCCAACCGCCTGCTGATCCGCAAGGCGCTCGCCGAGTTCGCGCACGAGCGGCTCGTCGCACCGGAGGCCACCGGCGACGGCGGGTACGTCGTCCGCAGCGACGACGGCCTGACCCGCTACACCTTCACGGCGACGCTCCGCGCCCTGGACCACTGGGTGATCGACGCCGACTCGATCACCCGCCGGCGCGGCGACACCGAACTCGAGCTCGCGGCCCTGGACTTCTTCATCGAGCTGCAGAAGTCCCTGGGCCTGAGCGAGGAGATCCTGCCGGTGTACCTGGAGGAGATCTCCTCCACCCTCTCCGGCACCTGCTACAAGCTCACCAAGCCGCGGGTCCCCGTCGCCGAGCTGGTCGACGCCGGCTTCCAGGCCATCGAGACCGGGATGACCGAGGGCCACCCCTGCTTCGTCGCCAACAACGGACGGCTCGGCTTCGGCATCCACGAGTACCGGTCGTACGCGCCGGAGACGGCGAACCCGGTCCGGCTGGTGTGGCTGGCCGCGCACCGCTCGCGGGCCGCGTTCACGGCGGGCGTCGGGATCGAGTACGAGTCGTTCGTCCGGCAGGAACTGGGCGAGGAGACCGTCGAGGGCTTCCACGGCATCCTGCGCGGGCGGGACCTCGACCCCGACGACTACCTCCTCATCCCCGTCCACCCCTGGCAGTGGTGGAACAAGCTGTCCGTCACCTTCGCCGCCGAGGTGGCGCGCGGGCACCTGGTCTGCCTGGGCGAGGGCGACGACGAGTACCTGGCCCAGCAGTCCATCCGCACCTTCTTCAACACCTCGCACCCCGAGAAGCACTACGTGAAGACGGCCCTGTCCGTCCTCAACATGGGCTTCATGCGCGGACTGTCCGCCGCCTACATGGAGGCGACCCCGGCGATCAACGACTGGCTGGCCCGGCTGATCGACAACGACCCGGTGCTGCGGGCCACGGGGCTGTCCATCATCCGCGAGCGGGCCGCCGTGGGCTACCGGCACCTGGAGTACGAGCAGGCCACGGACCGCTACTCGCCGTACCGCAAGATGCTGGCCGCGCTGTGGCGGGAGAGCCCGGTGCCGTCCCTGAAGGACGGCGAGTCGCTCGCCACCATGGCCTCCCTGGTCCACGTCGACCACGAGGGGAGGTCCTTCGCGGGCGCGCTGATCGAGCGGTCGGGGCTGGCTCCGGCCGAGTGGCTGCGGCACTACCTGCGGGCGTACTACGTCCCGCTGCTGCACAGCTTCTACGCCTACGACCTGGTGTACATGCCGCACGGCGAGAACGTGATCCTCGTCCTGGAGGACGGGGTGGTGCGGCGGGCGGTCTACAAGGACATCGCCGAGGAGATCGCGGTGATGGACCCGGACGCGGTGCTTCCGCCGGAGGTCTCCCGCATCCGGGTGGAGGTCCCGGACGACACGAAGCTGCTGTCGGTCTTCACGGACGTCTTCGACTGCTTCTTCCGCTTCCTCGCGGCGAACCTCGCCGAGGAGGGCGTCGTGGAGGAGGACGACTTCTGGGGCACGGTCGCGGAGATCACCCGCGAGTACCAGACGTCGGTCCCCGAACTCGCCGACAAGTTCACCCGCTACGACATGTTCGCCCCCGAGTTCGCCCTCTCCTGCCTCAACCGCCTCCAGCTCCGCAACAACAGGCAGATGGTCGACCTGACGGACCCGTCGGGCGCGCTCCAGCTGGTGGGCAACCTGAAGAACCCGATCGCGGGGTTCTGAGCACAAACGGACGGGCACCCGGAGTACGGTCCTCCGGGTGCCCGTCACTGCGAACGCCGTCGGGGCGAACCCCCTTGGGGGCGCGGGGAACTGCGCGATCAGCCCCCACCGGCCCGCAGATCCGATGAAACAATCGATCCCATGGCGGAAATCATCCAGAAGGACGGCACCTGGACCTTCGACGGGGACGCCCTGCGGCTGACCCCCGGACGGGACAAGAACGTCGGCCTGCTCCGCAGGACCCTGGGTGAACTGGTGGTGCCGCTACAGGCGTTGGCCGGCATCTCCCTGGAGCAGGGCAAGAAGTCGGGACGGCTCAAGCTGCGCCTGCGCGACGGCGCCGACCCCCTGCTGCACGCGACCGGCGGCCGGCTCACCGAACCGCACGACCCCTACCAACTGGTCGTCGACTCCGACCGCTACGGCGTCGCCGAGTACTTCACGGAGGAGGTCCGCACCGCCCTGCTGCTGGACCAGGTCCCCTCCGACCCGGTCACCGAGTACCTGCTGCCCGGCCCGTCCGTGCCGCTGTCCGTCTCCGCCGGGGACGGCACGGTCAGCTTCGACGGCGAGCGCATACGGCTGGAGTGGAACTGGAAGACGGAGGACGCCAAGGCCGCCGCCGGCACCCGTACCCTCGCGATGGCGGACCTGACCGGCGTGGAGTGGCAGCCGGCGGTCGGACTGGAGAACGGCCACCTCCGTTTCTCCGTCCGGCACTCCCCCACCAAGGCCCCCGCCAAGTACGACCCGAACTCGGTGGAGCTGTGGGGCTTCAAGAAGGACCCGCTGATGGCGCTCGTCGCCGCCGCCGTCCAGGCCCGCCTGCCGCACCCGTCCGCACCCGCCGACGACCACCCGCAGGAGCTGGAGGCCGCACCTCGGCCCCTGACCGCCCCCGCCGAGGACGACCACGACGCCCTGCTGCGCCGGCTGCGGGAGCTGGGCGAGCTGCACCGGTCCGGGGTGCTGACGGACGAGGAGTTCACCCTCGCCAAACAGGCCGTCCTCAAGCGCTTGTAAGCCGGACCTGGGCCCCGCCTGTGAGTCCTGCCCGAAATCGGGCACGTTTGTTGCGAAACCGCGGTCGGTACCCCAGGATCATCGAGTGCACGACGAACTCGTTGATCATCTGACGCGGTCCACGCCCCTCAGCCGGGGCGAGGCGCTGCGCGTGGTCCAGGACGTGCTCGCCTACTTCGACGAGACGACCGAGGAGTACGTCCGTCGCCGCCACCGCGAGCTCCAGGCCCAGGGCCTGGTGAACGCGACGATCTTCGAACGGATCGAGGCGGACCTCAGATACCGCGCGGTGGCCCCGCCCGAGCTCTCGCTCCGGCAACTGCGCCGCATCGTCTACGGCTAGGAACATACACATATGTGCGGAATCGTCGGATACATCGGCAGGCGTGAGGTCGCCCCCCTGCTGCTGGAGGGCTTGCAGCGCCTGGAGTACCGCGGCTACGACTCGGCGGGCATCGCCGTCACGTCGCCGAAGGCGTCCGGCCTGAAGATGGTCAAGGCCAAGGGCCGGGTGCGTGACCTCGAGGCCAAGGTCCCGGCGCGCTTCAAGGGCACCACCGGCATCGCCCACACCCGCTGGGCCACCCACGGTGCCCCCTCCGACGTGAACGCCCACCCGCACCTGGACGCCGAGGGCAAGGTCGCCGTCGTCCACAACGGCATCATCGACAACGCCTCCGACCTGCGCCGCAAGCTGGAGGCGGACGGCGTCGAGTTCCTCTCCGAGACCGACACCGAGGTCCTCGTCCACCTCATCGCCCGCTCGACGGCCGAGAAGCTGGAGGACAAGGTCCGCGAGACCGTGCGCCTCATCGAGGGCACGTACGGCATCGCCGTCCTGCACGCCGACTTCCCGGACCGCATCGTGGTGGCCCGCAACGGCTCGCCGGTCGTGCTCGGCATCGGCGAGAAGGAGATGTTCGTCGCCTCGGACATCGCCGCGCTGGTCGCGCACACCCGTCAGATCGTGACGCTGGACGACGGCGAGATGGCGACGCTGAAGGCCGACGACTTCCGCACCTACACCACCGAGGGCACCCGTACGACCGCCGAGCCGACCACCGTGGAGTGGGAGGCGGCGTCGTACGACATGGGTGGTCACGACACCTACATGCACAAGGAGATCCACGAGCAGGCCGAGGCCGTGGACCGCGTGCTGCGCGGCCGGATCGACGACCGCTTCTCCACCGTGCACCTGGGCGGCCTCAACCTGGACGCCCGCGAGGCGCGCCGGATCCGCCGGGTGAAGATCCTCGGCTGCGGCACCTCGTACCACGCCGGCATGATCGGCGCGCAGATGATCGAGGAGCTGGCCCGGATCCCCGCCGACGCCGAGCCGGCCTCCGAGTTCCGCTACCGCAACGCGGTCGTGGACCCCGACACCCTGTACGTGGCGGTCTCCCAGTCCGGTGAGACGTACGACGTGCTGGCGGCCGTGCAGGAGCTGAAGCGCAAGGGCGCGCGGGTGCTGGGCGTGGTCAACGTCGTCGGCTCCGCGATCGCCCGCGAGGCGGACGGCGGCGTCTACGTGCACGCCGGGCCCGAGGTCTGCGTGGTGTCCACCAAGTGCTTCACCAACACCACGGTCGCCTTCGCCCTGCTCGCCCTGCACCTGGGCCGCACCCGTGACCTGTCGGTGCGCGACGGCAAGCGGATCATCGAGGGTCTGCGCAGGCTCCCGGGCCAGATCGCCGAGATCATGGAGCAGGAGGAGGAGATCAAGAAGCTGGCCCTGCGGTACGCCGAGGCCCGCTCGATGCTCTTCATCGGCCGTGTCCGGGGCTACCCGGTGGCCCGTGAGGCCTCCCTGAAGCTCAAGGAGGTCTCCTACATCCACGCCGAGGCGTACCCGGCCTCCGAGCTGAAGCACGGCCCGCTGGCCCTGATCGAGCCGGCCCTCCCCACGGTCGCGATCGTCCCGGACGACGACCTGCTGGAGAAGAACCGCGCGGCCATGGAGGAGATCAAGGCCCGCAGCGGCCAGATCGTGGCGGTCGCCCACCAGGCCCAGGAGAAGGCCGACCACACCCTCCTCGTCCCCAAGAACGAGGACGAACTCGACCCCATCCTCATGGGCATCCCCCTCCAACTCCTCGCCTACCACACGGCCTTGGCCCTCGGCAGGGACATCGACAAGCCGAGGAACCTCGCCAAGTCGGTAACGGTCGAGTAGGACGCCCGGGAGCGCGGGGCCGTACCGGGGAACCTCACCGAGTCAGCAACGGTGGAGCAAGCGCCCCATAGGGGCGCGGGGAACTGCGCGACAAGCCCCCACGCGCCCGCACAGGCCGAATCACAGGACGGATCCCTGCGTGTTGTCACCCAACACCCGGGGATCCGTACCCACTTACGGAATAACGACGACCGGCCGCTGCGCCCGCTTGGCCAACCGCCCGGCGACGGACCCGAAAAGCCGCCCCACGAGCCCGTGGGTGGAACCCACGACGATCGCATCGGCGGCATACTCCCGCCCCACCTCCTCGAGCTCATGGCAGATGTCCCCGCCACGCTCGACGAGAATCCACGGCACCTCGGCCAGATAATCCGCACAGGCCAGCTCGAGTCCGAGCACCTCCGTGCGGTGGTCCGGGACGTCCACGAAGACCGGCGGCTCACAGCCCGCCCACACGGTCGTGGGCAGCCGGTTGGCGACATGGACGATGATCAGGCCCGAGCCGAAGCGCCGGGTCATACCGATGGCGTAGGCGAGGGCCCGTTCGCTGGAGGTGGAGCCGTCGAAGCCGACGACCACACCGTGCCGGAACGCGGGGTCGCAGGGATGGCGTGGTTCCTCCGCCGCCAGGGGTTCGGCCGCCGTGGGATCGGCGACCGGCCGCTTGCGGTCCGCGGGTTCGAAGAATTCGTGACCGGCCATGGCTGTCTCGGAGTTGTGATCCTTTGTGGGGGACGACAGTGTGCGGCGGAGCTGTGTCCGGGAATTATCTTCCCAACCCCATACCCCCAAGGGTACGGCGGCACGCCTCCTAAGCCCAGATCCCGCGCATACCGGCAGGCGGGTTCCCCGGAGCATGCACGAGGGTCCGCCCGTCACGCAATGGTTGCTGTGCTGTACAGGTGATTTGCACAGGGTTCACTTGCCGGCGGGAGTGATCCGTCGCGGACCCGCAGTGGCCGACGACCCGGCCGTACGCCGAGCCCCGTGGCCCGCCCCGCGGAGCACTCCGTGCCGGCTGCCGCCCGGGAGGAACCGGAGCCCTTGCGGGGCCGGCGCGGACGGTGGCGGGGATACACCGGTCAACTGACCGGTTTCCATGCCCTCACCCCTATCTTTTCAGCCAACTTCTGGCCGGTGTGCATCCTCCGCCGTAACCACCCCCCAACCCCCGTTCGACCTGCGCGGAAAGGGGCCGCCGGGCCCCGCGCACCCTACGTGGATTGGCCACTGCGACAAGGCGCACTTCCCCGCACGGCCCACGAGTGCAACGCTTCGTGATCGAATGCTTCACGCCAAGTTGCCAAGTCGACAATGCGCCGGGTGGCGAACCGGCCACCGGCGCGCAACGGGACGCAGTAGATTCGATCTTGATGTCTTACGGCGGGGGACTCGTGCAGGACCGAGGGGAAACGTGCAGGAGCGACACAACCGAGGAGCCGCGACCACCGAGGGGGGCTTAGCAGTATGAGCCACGACTCCACTGCCGCGCCGGAGACGGCGGCCCGGAAACTCTCCGGCCGCCGCCGCAAGGAGATCGTCGCGGTGCTGCTGTTCAGCGGCGGCCCCATCTTCGAGAGTTCCATACCGCTGTCGGTGTTCGGGGTTGACCGCCAGGACGCCGGCGTACCGCGCTACCGCTTGCTCGTGTGCGGAGGCGAAGAGGGCCCGCTACGGACGACGGGAGGCCTGGAACTCACCGCACCGCATGGCCTGGAGGCGATATCCCGGGCGGGCACCGTCGTGGTGCCGGCCTGGCGTTCGATCACCTCGCCACCGCCGGAGGAGGCCCTGGACGCACTGCGCCGGGCCCATGAGGAGGGCGCCCGCATCGTCGGGCTGTGCACCGGCGCCTTCGTCCTCGCGGCGGCGGGCCTGCTGGACGGCCGTCCCGCGACCACACACTGGATGTACGCGCCGACGCTGGCGAAACGCTATCCGTCGGTGCACGTCGATCCACGGGAACTCTTCGTGGACGACGGTGACGTGCTGACGTCCGCGGGCACCGCGGCCGGAATCGATCTGTGCCTGCACATCGTGCGCACCGATCACGGCAACGAGGCGGCCGGCGCGCTGGCCCGCCGCCTGGTGGTGCCGCCGCGCCGCAGCGGAGGCCAGGAGCGCTACCTGGACAGGTCTTTACCCGAGGAGATCGGCGCCGACCCGCTCGCCGAGGTCGTCGCCTGGGCGCTGGAGCACCTCCACGAACAGTTCGACGTGGAGACGCTGGCGGCGCGCGCGTACATGAGCCGTCGTACGTTCGACCGCCGGTTCCGCTCGCTGACCGGCAGCGCGCCGCTGCAGTGGCTGATCACGCAGCGGGTGCTCCAGGCGCAGCGCCTGCTGGAGACGTCGGACTACTCGGTGGACGAGGTCGCCGGCCGCTGCGGCTTCCGCTCACCGGTCGCGCTGCGCGGCCACTTCCGGCGCCAGCTGGGTTCGTCCCCGGCCGCCTACCGGGCCGCGTACCGCGCGCGGCGCCCGCAGGCCGACCGGAACCAGGACACCGAGGGCACCCCGAGCACCGCGGGAACCCTCCCACCGGGCCAGCCGGGCCACGCGGGACCCCATGCACCACCCGCCCTGCACCCGGACAACCCGCTCCCGCACCAGTCCCGCCGCACGGCGGCGGCCAGCGCCCTGGGCCCGTCCCTGACGGCCTCGGCCCTCCCGGGCCAGCGCGGCGCGCCGTGAGCCGACCGCCGAAGGGGCCGGAGGCCGATGCCTCCGGCCCCTTCGGCGGTACTGACGCGACCGCCCGGCCACAACCAGCCCTTGGGGCCACCCCGCCGGGGGAGCTCGATGACGAGGCCCGTCCAGGGCCGGAGCGGGGCCCGGGGACGGCAGCCCCTGTGACGTTCACACCGGCACGGGCAGGTATCACCACAGGCCCCACACAGCGCGGCGCACCGTAAGGTTAGACACATGAACGATCGCATGGTGTGGATCGACTGCGAGATGACCGGCCTCTCGCTGTCGGACGACGCGCTCATCGAAGTGGCCGCCCTCGTCACCGACTCCGAACTGAACGTGCTCGGCGAGGGCGTGGACATCGTTATCCGTCCACCGGAACAGGCCCTGGAGACGATGCCGGAGGTGGTGCGGGAGATGCACACCGCGTCCGGACTGCTCGCCGAGCTGGAGGGCGGCACGACACTCGAGGACGCCGAGCGGCAGGTCCTCGACTACGTGAAGGAACACGTCAAGGAGCCCGGCAAGGCCCCCCTGTGCGGCAATTCCGTCGGCACCGACCGCGGGTTCCTGCTGCGGGACATGCCGACCCTGGAGGACTACCTCCACTACCGCATCGTGGACGTGTCCAGCATCAAGGAGCTGGCCCGCCGCTGGTACCCGAGGGCGTACTTCAACAGCCCCGAGAAGAACGGCAACCACCGCGCCCTCGCCGACATCCGCGAATCCATCGCGGAGCTGCGCTACTACCGCGAGGCCGTCTTCGTACCGCAGCCGGGGCCCGACTCGGACACCGCGAAGAAGATCGCCGCGAAACACGTCCTGCCTGCTCAGTAGGCGGATCGGGGGGTCGTCGGGGGCCGCCGCGGAAAGCGTGCGCGAGCACCCCTTCGGACCCTGTACACTTTTTCTCGGCCGGTCGGAGAAGTCACTGACCTCAACCGACAAGGCCATGGTGGGTGTAGCTCAGCTGGTAGAGCACCTGGTTGTGGTCCAGGATGCCGCGGGTTCGAGTCCCGTCACTCACCCTCACCAGTACAGCCGGTGACCTTGCGCCAAGGTCACCGGCTGTACTCGTTTCCGTCACCGGGATGTCAGCGGGCCGACCTACGGTCGTCGGCGAACAGGCGTAGGGCCTGTTCGCCGTCACAGGGGAGGGCACGTGAGCGACGGTGTGCAGTGGATGGTCGGCGCGGTGACGAGTTCCGGATACACGTTCGATGTGCACTTCGCCCGTGGCATCGACGCCGAGGAGCTGGCGGTGCGCATGGGGGCTCGGCGCGGGGCGGCCACCGGGCCGATGACCGACGCCGAGATGGAGGACCTCGACGTCGACGGCTACCCCAGGACCGGACCGGGCAGCGCCGCGGTCCGTGTCGGTGAACACGCCGGCTGGGCGTTCGCCGTCCTCTACGGCCGCTACCTCGAGCGGCGGGAGGAGGTCTCGCGCGACGGCGCGGAGGCCGTCCACTACCACTACAACTCGGAGCACCCGCCCACCAACGTCCTGTACGCGCGCGACGGCCGCACCGTCTGCGGACACGGGCTGGGCGAGGAGCACGTCCGCTGGGGCGAGGAACCCGATCTGCTCCTGCCCGACCTGGTGGCCGCGGGACTCCTGCTCCCGGACGGTGTGACGGACCCCGTCCCCGAAGAGGAGTACGACGACTACGAGATCCACGACTACCACGAACGCGACCGCCGCAGCCTGGCCGTCTTCGAGAAGCACCTCGGCCTCTCCCTGCCCCGCACCGTGTTCACCGACCGCCTTCCCGTGTACGCGGTCGCGGGTTCACCGGCGAACGACTTCGAGGAGATCAGCGCGTGGGCCGAGGCCGACGGCAGACCGCTGCCGGACCGGCGCCTGGGCCTGGTCCCGGCCGGCCTGCGCAGGGAATACGAGCAGGCCACCGACCCCCGGTGGGGAAACGCGGGACGCACCGCGTAGCCGTCGGCACGTTCCGCGCCGGCGAGGCCCTCAAGGCCCCGGCCCCCGGCACGGAGCACTGCGGCGTCACGACGAGGCGCGGCCCACCAGTTCCGTCGCCAGCACCATCTGGCGCCGCTCCAGTTCCCGGGACGCCGACGGGCGGCGGTCGGCGACCTCGGCGAGGAGGAGGTCGATCATCGCGCGGCCCATCTCCTCTATCGGCTGGCGCACGCTGGTCAGCGGCGGGTCCATGTGGCGGGCGATGGCGGAGTCGTCGTAGCCGACCAGGGCCACGTCCTCGGGGATGCGGCGGCCCGCGTCGCGCAGGGCGTGCCGGGCGCCGGCCGCGGTGACGTCCGAGGCGGCGAAGACGGCGTCCAGGTCGGGGCGGCGCTCCAGCAGGGCCGCCATCGCGCGCCGGCCACCGCCCTCGGTGAAGTCGCCCGGCTCGATCAGCAGGTCGTCCGCCTCGTGGCCCGCGTCGCGCAGGGCGTCGCGGTAGCCGTCGATGCGCCGCTGCGCGCCGTACACGTCGAGGTGGCCGGTGATGTGGGCTATGGTGCGCCGGCCCCGGCCGATGAGGTGCTCGACGGCCTGGCGGGCGCCGCCGTAGTTGTCGGAGTCCACGGAGGCGAGCGTCTCGGCGGCCGAGCGGGGGCCGCTGATCACGGCCGGGATCTCCAGCTGGGACAGCATGTCGGGCAGCGGGTCGTCGGCGTGCACCGAGACCAGCAGCACGCCGTCCACCCGGTGGGCGGCGAGGTACTCGGCGAGCCGCTGCCGCTCCCGGTCGCTGCCCGCGAAGATCAGCAGCAGCTGCATCTCGGTGTCGGAGAGCGCCGCGCCGACACCCCGGAGCATGTCGGAGAAGTACGGTTCGGCGAAGAACCGGGTCTCCGGTTCGGGCACGACGAGGGCGATGGCGTCCGTGCGGTTGGCGGCCAGGGCGCGGGCCGCCGTGTTCGGGACATAACCGAGCTCGGCGACCGCGGCTTCCACGGCGGCGCGTGTGGCGTCGCTCACCCGGGGCGAGCCGTTGATCACCCGGGAGACCGTGCCGCGGCCCACACCGGCGCGCGCGGCCACCTCTTCGAGGGTGGGACGGCCTCCGCTCCGGCCCCGCGCTCCGTGGCTTGCCATCGGCCCCGCCTTCCGTCGTATGTCACGCTGGCCTGGAATGTAACAGCCCCGCCAGTGACGGCGGCCACCGCCGGGAGGGCGGTGTACGGACTCCGGGCTTCCGGGAGCGGGCGCCCGGCGTCAAGTTAACAGGCAGATAACTGAAGGCACTTTGCCGCGTCTGCTCCCTTGACACCCCCGCTCCGACCCGCGACTCTTCAACACATCACTTGTGGGAGCGCTCCCACAGTACCTGACACATACACAACCCGCACGTTCCCCGCCCGAGCCGCAACGCGCAAGATACGGGTCCAACAAAGCCGTTGGCCGGGGGGTCGGCACGTCAGGGCAACAGGAGGACGCAATGCGAGCACGTACCCTCCCCCTCTCCCGTCAGCGGTCGGGCGGGGGGAAGCCCATCGCCCGTAAGGCGCTGGCCATAGCGGCCGTGGTGTCGCTGGGCACCGGGCTGCTGGCCGGCTGTGCCGACGACGGTGGTAGCGACGGCGACGGATCCTCGTCCGACAGCGAGGGCAAGACCAAGATCACGATGGGTCTGTTCGGCACCATGGGCTTCCAGGAGGCCGGTCTCTACGCCGAGTACGAGAAGCTGAACCCGGACATCAAGATCGAGCAGACGGTCGTCGAGCGGAACGAGAACTACTACCCCGCTCTGCTGAACCACCTCACCACCAACAGCGGTCTGATGGACGTCCAGGCCATCGAGATCGCCAACATCGCCGAGGTCGTCGGCACCCAGGCGGACAAGTTCGTGGACATGTCCAAGGCCGAGGGCGTGGACAAGAAGAACTGGCTCGACTGGAAGTGGGAGCAGGCCACCACCAAGGACGGCCAGACCGTCGGTCTCGGCACCGACGTCGGCCCGATGGCCATCTGTTACCGCAAGGACCTCTTCGAGAAGGCCGGCCTGCCGACCGACCGCGCGGAGGTCGGCAAGCTGTGGGCCGGTGACTGGAACAAGTTCATCGAGACCGGTGAGAAGTACAAGAAGAAGGCCGGCGACGACACCTTCTTCATGGACTCCCCCGGCGGCCTGCTCAACGCCGTCCTCAGCAGTGAGGAGGAGAAGTTCTACGACGAGTCCGGCGAGGTCATCTACAAGACCAACCCGGCCGTCAAGGACGCCTTCGACCTGACCGCCGAGGCCGCCGAGAAGGGCCTGGTCCAGTCGCAGACGCAGTTCCAGCCGGCCTGGGACACCACGATCGCCAACAGCAAGTTCGCCACCGTCGCCTGCCCGCCGTGGATGCTCGGCACCATCAAGGGCAAGGCGAAGCCGGAGGACGCCGGCAAGTGGGACGTGGCCGTGGCGCCCAAGTCCGGCAACTGGGGCGGCTCCTTCCTCGGCGTGCCGAAGAGCGGCAAGAACGTCGAGGAGGCGCAGAAGCTGGTGGCCTGGCTGACCGCGCCCGAGCAGCAGGCGAAGCT
Source organism: Streptomyces sp. NPDC059787 (assembly GCF_042732315.1). NCBI lineage: Bacteria > Bacillati > Actinomycetota > Actinomycetes > Kitasatosporales > Streptomycetaceae > Streptomyces > Streptomyces sp. NPDC059787. The sequence goes on along the minus strand of NZ_JBHWHX010000017.1, from coordinate 133,967 downwards.
GTTCAAGGTGCAGGGCAGTTTCCCGAGCACCCCGGGCGCGTACGACAGCCCCGAGGTGACCGGCGCCAAGAACGAGATGACCGGCGACTCCCCGATCGGTGAGATCTTCTCCGAGGCCGCCAAGCAGATCCCGACCCAGGTCATCGGCCCGAAGGACCAGATCATCCAGCAGGGTCTGACGGACAACGGCGTCATCCTGGTGACCAAGGGCAAGTCCGCCAAGGAGGCCTGGGAGACGGCCACCAAGACCATCGACAACAGCCTGGACAAGTGACCAAAATGGCCACCCGCCACGACACCGCCGCGCTCCCCTCCAAGGGGGGCGCGGCCCCGGGCCGTCCGTCCAAGGGCTCCGCGCCCATGGACAAGGACCAGCGACGCCGGGCCAAGCTGTCCCGGCGCTGGCAGCGCGACATGCGCTGGAGCCCGTACGCGTTCGTCTCGCCGTTCTTCCTGCTCTTCCTCGCCTTCGGCCTGTTCCCGCTGATCTACACCGGCTGGGCCTCGCTGCACCAGGTGGAGCTGACCGCCCCGACCGACATGAGCTGGGTCGGGCTGAAGAACTACACCCGGATCTTCGACGACGAGTTCTTCTGGAACGCGGCGCAGAACACCCTGACCATCGGCATCATCGCGACCGTTCCGCAGCTGCTGATCGCGATGGGCATCGCCCACATCCTCAACTACAAGCTGCGGGCCTCGACCTTCTACCGGGTCGCGATGCTCGCTCCGTACGCCACCTCGATCGCCTCCGCCTCCCTGGTGTTCGTGCTGCTCTTCGGTTACGACTACGGCATGATCAACTGGGCGCTCGACTTCGTCGGGATCGACCCGATCGACTGGCAGGGCGACAAGTGGCCCTCGCAGTTCGCCGTCTCGGCGATCATCATCTGGCGCTGGACCGGCTACAACGCGCTGATCTACCTGGCCGCGATGCAGGCGATCCCGCAGGACCTGTACGAGTCGGCGGCGCTGGACGGCGCCAGCCGCTGGAAGCAGTTCATCCACGTGACGCTGCCCTCGCTGCGTCCGACGATCCTGTTCACGGTGGTGGTCTCCACCATCGGTGCCAGCCAGGTCTTCGGCGAGCCGCTGCTGTTCGACGCCAACAAGGGCGCGTCCGGCGGCGCGGAGCACCAGTTCCAGACGCTCGGCCTGTACCTGTACGAGCAGGGCTGGGTGAACCAGCACCTGGGCCGCGCCTCGGCGATCGCCTGGACGATGTTCGCGATCCTGATCGTCATCGGCATCATCAACCAGCTCATCTCGCGCCGGCTGCGCGCCAGCAGTTAAGGAGTTGTGGCCGTGACGACGACTGTGACGCCCCCCGAGACCACACCCGCCAAGGAGTCCAGGCGCCCGCGCCTGCCGAAGTCGGCGCGGGCCGGCGGGACACTGCACGGCGGTCCGATCGCGTACGCGATCCTGATCGTGTTCACGATCGTGTCGCTGTTCCCGCTGGTGTGGACCGCGATCGCCGCCTCCCGGGACAACCAGCGGCTGGCGCAGAACCCGCCGCCGCTCTGGTTCGGTTCCAACCTGTTCAAGAACCTGGAGATCGCCTGGAAGGACGCCAACCTCGGTGAGGCCTTCCTCAACACCACCATCGTGGCGGGCATTTCGGCGGTGACCATCGTGGTGCTGTCGACGATCGCCGGGTTCGCCTTCGCCAAGCTGCGGTTCAAGGGCCGCAACGCGCTGATGCTGATCGTGATCGGCACGATGATGGTGCCGCCGCAGCTCAGCATCATCCCGCTGTACATGATGGTCGCCAAGCTCGACTGGTCCGACCAGCTGCAGGCGGTCATCTTCCCGTCGCTGGTCAGCGCGTTCGGTGTGTTCTTCATGCGGCAGTACCTGCTCCAGGCGCTGCCGGACGAGGTCATCGAGGCGGCCAGGGTGGACGGCGCGAGCAGCTGGCGCGTGATATGGCACGTGGTGTTCCCGGCCGCGCGGCCGGCGATGGCCGTGCTGGGCATGCTGATGTTCGTGCAGACCTGGAACGACTTCCTGTGGCCGTTCCTGGTCCTCACCCAGACCGGCAGCCCGACCGTGCAGGTGGCGGTCGCGGGCCTCGGCCGCGGGTACACCCCGGACCAGTCCCTGATCATGGCGGGTGCGCTGCTGGGTACGCTGCCCCTGCTGCTGGTCTTCACGATCTTCGGCAAGCAGATCGTGGGCGGCATCATGCAGGGCGCCGTCAAGGGCTGACGCCCGATTCACGTTCGTACCCCTGGGGGGCCGGGTCACCGCCGCCTCGGCCCCTCCCCCTCCTTTTCGTACTCGTCGGTCTTCCACGACCTCCTATGGGAGCGCTTCCATGTCTGACTCCGCAACGCCGGCGACCCCGGTGACCTTTCCTCCCGCCTTCCTCTGGGGCGCCGCGACCTCCGCGTACCAGATCGAGGGGGCGGTGCGGGAGGACGGGCGCACGCCTTCCATCTGGGACACCTTCAGCCACACGCCGGGCAAGACGGCCGGCGGCGAGACCGGTGACATCGCCAACGACCACTACCACCGCTACCGCGACGACGTGGCGATGATGGCGGACCTCAACCTGAACGCCTACCGCTTCTCCGTCTCCTGGTCGCGGGTGCAGCCGACCGGCCGCGGCCCCGCCGTGCAGCGCGGTCTGGACTTCTACCGCAAGCTGGTCGACGAGCTGCTGGCGAAGGGCATCAAGCCGGCCGTCACCCTCTACCACTGGGACCTGCCGCAGGAGCTGGAGGACGCGGGCGGCTGGCCGGAGCGCGACACCGCCTACCGCTTCGCCGAGTACGCGCAGATCATGGGCGAGGCGCTCGGCGACCGCGTGGAGAACTGGATCACGCTCAACGAGCCCTGGTGCAGCGCCTTCCTGGGCTACGCCTCCGGTGTGCACGCCCCCGGCCGCACCGACCCGGCGGCCGCGCTGAAGGCCGCCCACCACCTGAACCTGGCGCACGGCCTGGGCACCAAGGCGCTGCGCTCGGTGATGCCGGCCCGCAACTCCGTCGCGCTCAGCCTCAACACCTCGGTGGTCCGGCCGCTCTCGCCGAGCGACCCGGCGGACGTGGCGGCGGCGCGCAAGATCGACGACCTGTCCGGCGGCATCTTCCACGGCCCGATCCTGCACGGCGCCTACCCGGAGACGCTGCTGGAGGCGACCTCGTCGATCACCGACTGGTCGTGCATCCAGGACGGCGACCTGGACCTGATCCACCAGCCGCTGGACGCGCTCGGCCTCAACTACTACACGCCCACCCTGGTCTCGGCGGCGGACCCGGACATGAAGGGCCCGCGGGCCGACGGCCACGGGGCGAGCGAGCACTCGCCGTGGCCCGCCACGGACGACGTCGCCTTCCACCAGTCGCCGGGCGAGCAGACCGAGATGGGCTGGTCCGTCGACCCGACGGGCCTGCACGAGCTGATCATGCGCTACAACCGTGAGGCGCCCGGCCTGCCGATCTACATCACCGAGAACGGCGCGGCCTTCGACGACAAGCCGGACGCCGACGGCAAGGTGCACGACCCGGACCGCGTCGCCTACCTGCACGGCCACCTCTCGGCGGTGCGCCGGGCCATCGCCGACGGCGCGGACGTGCGCGGCTACTACCTGTGGTCCCTGATGGACAACTTCGAGTGGGCGTACGGCTACGACAAGCGCTTCGGCGCGGTGTACGTCGACTACGTGACCCAGCAGCGGACCCCGAAGTCCAGCGCCCTGTGGTACGCGCGGGCCGCGAAGGCCGGAGCGCTTCCGGAGCCGGAGGGCATCTGACCGGACTCCGGTTCCGGGAGACGGGGGAGCGGAGAACGGGGGGCGGGGCGCGGCACCCTAGGGGAGTGCCGCGCCCCGTTTTCCATGAGCGGCTCGAGCGGCTCGCCTACTTGTAGGCCGCGAACGCCTTCGAGAAGGCGAACTCGTCCTGGAGGATCGAGCTGCAGGTGGGGTCGGCGGACGGCTTGGTGCCGCCGGCGCACTGCTGGTCACGGGTGCCGGACCACATCGACAGCCAGCCGAGGCCCTTGGACTCGGCGAAGTTCACCAGCTGGGTGGCGTCGTCGACCTTGAAGACCTCGGTGACGACGTCGTTGACGCCGATCATGGGGGTGACGGCGACGGTCTTCCAGGCGTCGGCGTCGCTCAGTCCGAGGACGCCCTTGATCTGGGCCTGGGTGGCGGTGGCGGCCTGCTCGGCGTAGGTGCCCATGTCGGCGCTGTACGCCGGTCCGTAGTCCATCGCCATGATGTTGACGGCGTCGATCCGTACGCCGTTCCTCTTCGCGTCGGCGAGCAGGTTCACGCCGTCCTGGGTGAGGCCCTCCGGCATCACCGGGAGGGTGAAGGAGACGTCCAGGTCCGGGTGGGCCTTCTGGAGCTTGGCGATCGCCTGGGCACGGCGGGTGTTCGCCGCCGCGTTCGGCAGGGCGCCGCCCTCGACGTCGAAGTCGACCTTGGTGAGCCGGTAGGTGTCGACGACCTTGGTGTAGGCGGCGGCCAGCGCGTCCGCCGAGGCGCAGGTGGTGCCGAGTTCGGAGCCGGCCGCGCCGCCGAAGGAGACCCGGACGTCGCCGCCCTTGGCGCGCAGCGCGCCGATCTGTCCGGCCACGGCGTTGCCGCCGAGGTCGCTGACGCCGCCCCACTTGGGGGTGCAGCCGCCGCCGTCGGTGATGAAGGCGAGGTTGTAGTTCTTCACGCCGGTCGCCTCGGCGCTCGCGACCAGGTCGAAGGCGGGGAAGAGGGAGGTGTCGACGTAGGGCGCGAACCCGGCGTCGGTGCCGTTGCCGGTGCCGGTGCTCTCGGTGGGCTCGGCGGTCGGCTCCTCGGGCCGGGTCGGCTCCTCGGTGGGGGTCGGCTGGGTGGTGGGGGTGGGGACGTCGGTGGGACGGCCGCTGGGTTCGGGCGTGGGGGCGCTGTCCGTGCCGCACCGGGCGCCGTCGACCAGGCAGCCGGTCGGGTCGCCGGTGCCCTTGGCGACGAAGCCGACGGTGACGGACTCGCCGGCGGCCAGGCCGTCGGTGTCCCACTTGGCGGAGCGTACGGTGACGTGCCGGCCGCTCACACCGGCCTCGGCGTTCCACAGCGAGCCGAGCTCGGTGCCGGCGGGCAGGTCGAACTCGAGCTTCCAGTCCTGGTTCCGCTCGCCGCTGTTGTTGGTCACCACGTACTGGGCGGTGTACCCGGTCGACCACTCGCTGGTCCTGGTGTACGCCGCGCCGACACCGGCCGCCTGGGCGGTGCTGGTGAACAGGAAGGCGCCGCCGCCGGCCACGGCCGCGGCGGTCACCGCGCCGATCGCCTTGTTCCTGCCGCTGATCCTGCGCCGGTGCGTGCTCATCGCGTGCCTGCCTTCGTTGCCGTTCGGGGGGGTGTGCGGCAGCACGCTAGCGAGCCGGATTCGGACAAAGTTCCTGATCCGGGAGGCCGTCGACGATCTTAGGGTGCGCTTAAGGAAGGGATCGGGGCCGGTTAAAGGAGGCGACCAGCCGGCCCGGTCCGCGACGGCGGCGCACGGTCCCCCGGTGTCCGCGCCGCCGGGGTTCCCGCTCGCGTCCGTCGAGCTGGATCCAGATCCGCACCTCGGTCCCGCCGAGCACGGACGAACCGATCCGTACGTCCCCGCCGGTCGACTCCGCGAGCCGGCGCACGATGTCCAGGCCGAGCCCGGTCGAGCCGTCGCTGCCGGAGCCCCGGCCGCGGGCCATCGCCGCCTCGGGGTCGGGTATGCCGGGGCCCGCGTCGGAGACCAGCACGATCACCGCGTCCTCGCCGTTGTGCACGTCGACCGCGAACGCGGTGCCCTCGGCGGTGTGCCGGAAGACATTGCCGAGCAGCGCGTCGAGGGAGGCGGCCAGATCGGTGCGGGCCACGGGTATCCGCACCGGCCGGTCGGCGCCGGCCACCCGCCATTTGCGGCCCTCGTCCTCGGCGAGCGCCGACCAGAACGCCATCCGTTCCCGCACCACTTCGGCCGCGTCGCACCCGGCACCGGGTCCGGCGGCGGCCGTCTGCGGCTTGGCGTCGCGGGCGGTGCGGATGATGGTGTCCACCTCCCGCTCCAGCTGCTCGACCGCCGCCCTGGTCTGCTCGGCGGCCGGACCGTCGCCGAGGGAGGCGGCGTTGAGCCGCAGCACGGTCAGCGGCGTACGCAGCCGGTGGGACAGGTCGGCGGCCAGTTCCCGCTCGTTGGCGAGCAGTTGGACGACCTGGTCGGCCATGGAGTTGAACGCCACGGCCGCCAGCCGCAGTTCGGTCGGCCCGTCCTCGGGCACCCGGGCCCCCAGCTTCCCCTCGCCCAGTTCGTGCGCCCCCTCGACCAGCCGCTGCGCGGGCCGCACCATCCGTACGCCCAGCCGGTCGGCGACCGCGACCGAGCCGAGGATCAGCGCGACCCCGACCCCGGCGAGCACCGCCCAGGCCGTGCCGACGCCGTTGGTGACCTCGGCCTCGGGGACGAACACCTCGACGACGGCGATCTCGCCGCTGCTCAGCGCGACCGGCTGGAGCAGGGCCGAACCGCCGGTCACGGTGGAGGTGGAGACACGCCCCAGTTCCCGCACGGCCGCGATGTCCTCCTCGGTGGCCCGCCGCTGCCCCATGTCGAGGGCCTCGCTGCCGTCGCCGGCCGGGATGTGGACGGCCATCGCGGCGTCGGAACCGGCGGAGGCGAAGACACGTTCGAGCTGGTCGCGGTCGGTGGTGATGGACAGCGCGGGGGCGACGGCCGCCGCCTCCCGCTCGGCGTTGGAGAAGGCGCGGTCGCGGGCCATCTCCCGGACGACCAGACCGAGCGGCACCGCGAAGGCGACCACGACCATCGCGGTCACCGCCAGCGACACCTTCACCAGGGCCCATCTCATCGCGGCGGCTCCGCTCCGGGCGTGCGCGGCGTGTGCGGCGCCTGCGCGGCCGGGGGCTCCAGCTTCACGCCGACGCCCCGCAGGGTGTGCAGATAGCGGGGGCGGGCGGCGGTCTCCCCCAGCTTCCGGCGCAGCCAGGACAGATGGACGTCGATGGTCTGGTCGTCGCCGTAGGACTGCTGCCACACCTCGGCGAGCAGCTCCTTGCGGGGGACGACCACGCCGGGCCGTCCGGCGAGGAAGGCGAGCAGGTCGAACTCACGCCGGGTCAGGTCGAGCCGTACGCCCTCCAGTTCGGCCTGGCGGCGCAGCGGGTCGACGGTCAGGCCGCCGACCCGGATGACCGGGGAGGGCGCCGCCTCCCCGCCGCCGGCCCGGGCCCGGCGCAGCACGGCCGCCATCCGGGCCGAGAGGTGCTCCACCGAGAAGGGCTTGGTCAGATAGTCGTCCGCGCCGGCGTTGAGCAGCCGTACGATCTCGGTCTCGTCGTCCCGGGCGGTCGCGATGATCACCGGTACGTCGGTGATGCCGCGCAGCATCTTCAGGGCCTCGGAGCCGTCGAGATCGGGCAGTCCGAGGTCCAGCACGACCACGTCGAAACGGTGGTGGGCGACCTCGCGCAGCGCCTCCAGCGCCGTGCCCACGCTGCGCACGGTGTGCGAGGCGTCGGTGAGCTGCCGGATGAGCGCCGAGCGGACGAACTGGTCGTCCTCGACCACGAGAACACTTGCCATGCGCCGCACCGTACGCCATGCCGGGCGGGCCGGGTGCGGGCCTGTGGACAACTCCGGACCCCTCCGCCGGCGCGACACTCCTGAGACGGATGGGGCAGTATGGCCCGACGATGCGCAGAGGATTCGTACACGTACTGGCCTGGCTGCTCGCCACGGGCGCGGCGGTCACGCTGTCCTGGTGGGGCGTCAGCACGGTGATGGAGGGCACCGCCTACGACCCGCCCCGTGCCCTGCCCGTCACGGCGGCCGGAGAGAAGTCGCAGGCGGTGTCGTCCTCGACGCGGCGGCCGTCGGAGGCGGAGCAGAGTTCGAAGAAGCCCGAGGAGACGCGGAAGCCGTCGGCGAAGCCCGGCAAGGCGTCGTCCCCCGAACCGGATCCGGAGCCGTCCCGGACCACCACGCCCCCGTCCTCCCCCTCCCCCTCCGCTCCGGCCGCCTCCGGTCAGGTGAAGGGCTACGACACCAAGGGCGGCCGGGCGGTGTTCGACCTCGGCGAGACCTCCGCGTCGCTGGTGTCGGCGACACCGGGGGCCGGCTGGTCGATGCAGGTGTGGAAGACGGAGTCGTGGATCCGGGTGGAGTTCACCTCGGGCGCGGACCGGGTGTCGGTCTTCTGCACCTGGCACGACGGCCCGCCTCGGGTGGAGATCGGTACGTACTGAGGGGTTCCGTCACGGGTGACGCGGAGGGACGGTCCCTGTCCCGTACGCACCTGCCCCGTCACCGGCCCGCAGGCGCACGCGGCACCGATGACACGACCGCCCCGGGGCACGTACGCGCCGACCGGCCTCGTCAGTGGAAGACGGACGCGGGTGGTGCCGGTGAGGCGACCGCCGCCCGGTCCGTCACGGGGGCGGCCCCGCCGGTGAAGTCGATGAGGTCCCTGCCGTGCTGGACGCGGCCCGGGTGCGGGTCGGAGGCGGCCCGGCGGGTCAGCTCGGCGATCGGCAGGGGCGCGTCGGAGGCGACCAGGACGGCGTTGCCGAAGCGTTTGCCGCGCAGCACCGCGGGGTCGGCGATCAGCGCGAGTTCGGCGAACCGGGCGGCGGCGGTGGCGATCTGGCCGCGCAGATGCGCGAGGGGCGGCCCGTCGGCGAGGTTGGCGGCGTAGACCCCGCCGGGGGCGAGGGCCCTGCGGACGTCGTCGAGGAACTCGGTCGAGGTGAGGTGGGCGGGGGTGCGGGCCCCGCTGAAGACATCGGCGACGACGAGCCCGGCCCAGCCGTCCGGCACCTTGGCGAGCCCTTCACGGGCGTCCGTCGAACGCACCCGTATGCGGGCCTTCGGGTCCAACGGCAGCTCCCGCCGGACCAGTCGCACCAGCGCCGCGTCCCGTTCGACGACCTGCTGGGTGGAACGGGGCCGGGTGGCGGCGACGTACCGGGCGAGGGTGCAGGCACCACCGCCGAGATGCACGGCCTGCAGGGGCTTGCCGGGCGGGGCGACGAGATCGACGACATGGCCGAACCGGCGCTGGTACTCGAAGGACAGATATGCCGGATCGTCGAGATCGACATGCGACTGCGGCGCCCCGTCGATCAACAGCGTCCGCCCCCGCACCCGCTCCCGGTCCGGAACAAGCCGGGCAACCCCACCGTCGACCTGCTCGACAACACCCTCGACGGCTACTTGTCCACGCCCACTGTTCCTGGCCCTGCCCATTCCCCCATTGTCCCAGGCCCCGCCCTCAACCCCTGCCGCGTCACTTCCAGCCCCGCCGCGTCACTTCCAGCCCCGCCGGGGCCGCTTCCAGACCCCTCCGGCGTCACACCCAGCCCCTCCGGCGTTTGAGGAGCGGGGGTCCGGGGGCAGCGCCCCCGGGATGATGGGGGTCCCCCCGCTCGAGCGAAGCCGAGAGTGGGGGAGGGTAAGGGCGGCGGGGGCGAAAACCCTCCCCGGACCCGAACCTCACGCACAACCGTCCGCAGCCTCGATCATCCGCTGGGCCTCGTCCAGCGCCTCCCGCAACGCCGCAGGATCCGTCGCCGGCTCCACCTCCCCCGGCGGCAGCAACCAGTCCGCTCCCGGAGCCACCGGCGCCAGCCTCAGCCCGCAGCCGTCCGTCTCCGTACAGACACTCCCCGGCACGTCCCAGCCCGCAGCCGTCCCCGGAGGCACCAGGAACCCCAACGTGTCGCACCCGCCGTCGTGGAGCACCGGCCCCACCACGTCCCCCACCCCCCGCCGCAGGATGTCGACCGCCTCCAGCCCCTGCCGCGCCGGAACCGTGACCACGTCACAGTCCACACCCGGCAGCTCAGGCAGCTCCGCCGGCCCTGTCGGCTCCGGCAGCTCCGGCAGATCCGGCAGCTCCGGCAGATCCGGCAGATCCGGCAGATCCGGCAGCTCTAAAGAATCCTTGCTCCGACTGGTCGTCATCCCGGCCTCCACCGCACACATAGGGCCCCCGGTACACAGGGCCAAACGAGCCGCGACGTCAACGGCTACGACGAAAGTCCGCCGCAAAGGATGGCAGTTCATGGCAGATCACGGATGACATATCCGGATTGTTGCCAAACTCCGCGTAGTGACTCCGTCACAACAGGTACGTTCTAGCCCGCCGGAAACAGGGCAGCACACGCATAAACCGCCCCGATTCCGGCATGGTTCGACGGTTCGCAGAGAGGACCCGGCCATGGCGTCGTCAACGGTGCCCTCGTCCCAGCCCCATCGGCCCCCGCGGCCGAACCTCGTCTTCCGGCAACTGCGCGGACCGCGCTCGCCGGCCGAGTTCGCCGCGGTGGTCCGGCGGGCCGCCCGCGAGATCGGCGAGCGGGTCAGCTGTGACGCGCGGTACGTGCACCGGGTGGAGGCAGGCGAGATCCGCTGCCCCAACTACGCCTACGAACGGGTGTTCCTGCACATGTTCCCCGGCCGCACGCTGACCGACCTGGGCTTCGCGCCCCGCTCGTCGGTGCGCGGGCGCGGAGCGCGGATCGCCGGGGACGCACCCCCGGCCCACACCGAGAACCCGGCGAACGCCACGACTGAGAACAGCGGGGCGTACGAGCCGTATGAGACGCAGGACCGGTACGACACGTACGACACGCACGACCACGAGGAGAGCGACGTGCTGCGTCGCGCATTCATGACCGGCGGGGGCGCCACAGTGGCCTCCGCCTCGCTGAGCCCGTACGGGTTCGCCTCCGACGCCTCGGCGCCACAGCGCGCCGTGCGCCGCGCGGGGGCGAGCGACGCGGGCGCCCTGGAGGAGGCCGTCCGCCGCATCCGGCTGCTGGACGACCGGCACGGGGCGGACGGGCTGTACCGCCGCGCGGCGGCACCCCTGCGTGCCGCCTACGCGCTGCTGGACGCGGGGACGATCCGGCAGCGGACGGCGGACCGGCTGTACTCGGGCGCCGGGGAGCTGGCCATCTCGGTGGGCTGGCTGGCGCACGACTCCGGCCGCTTCGACGACGCGCGCTCGCACTACGCGGAGGCGCTGGCGACCGCGCGGGTGACCGGGGATCCGGGTGTGGAGGCGCACGCCTTCTGCAATACGGCGTTCCTCGCGCGGGACGCGGGCCGGCCCCGGGAGGCGGTACGGGCGGCGCAGGCCGCGCAGCGGGCCGCGCACCCGCTCGGCTCCCCGCGGCTGATGTCGCTGCTGGCGCTGCGGGAGGCGGGCGGCTGGGCGGGGCTCACCGACCGCACGGGCTGCGAGCAGGCGCTGGCCCGGGCGGGGGCGTACTTCGAGCGCGGGCCGTCGGAGGCGGACCCGGAGTGGATGAGCTTCTACGGGGAGGCCGAACTGGAGGGCCTGGAGGCGCAGTGCTGGTCGACGCTGGGCGACTGGCCGCGCGCGGCCCGGCACGCACGGCGGGCGGCGGAGCTCCAGGACCCGCACTTCACGCGGAACATCGCGTTGTACACGGCGGAGCTGGCGGACGACCTGGCCCGCGGGGGCCGCCCGGACGAGGCGGCGGAGGCCGGAATGCAGGTACTGGACCTGCTGACCGAGGTCCAGTCGTCCCGGGTCCGCACCATGCTGGCAGGCACGTCCCGCGTGCTGCTCCCCCACCGCCGGGCATCGGGCGTGTCAGCCTTCCTGGACCGCCACGACTCACTCCCCCGCGCGGTGTGACCACCGGCGCATCACTGCGGGCGATCGTGCCGCTGAGACACCGCCCACGCCCCCGCCAACTGCGGGCAATCGTGCCGCAGGGCGGCACGGGTGGGCGCGGCGGCACCCCGCAGGCGCCGGGCAGCGCGACCCACCCCCGCCCGGCCCCCACACAGGGCGCCTCATGAGCACCGGCTCACGGACCCAGAGCCCAGGCGTCAGGCGTCACGCAGCCGCCAGATGCCCCGTCTCGTTCCAGGACTCCACCGCCGGCTCGCCGTACGCCCAGCCCAGCACCGACAGGGAAGTCGGATTCAGCCGAATACGGGCCGCGAAACCGATCGGCAGATCGAGCCAACGCGCACCGATGGTGCGAAGCATGTGCCCGTGCGCGAAGACCAGCACGTCACGGTCGGCGGACCGGGCCCAGGCCACCACCTCGTCCGCACGCGCCGTCACCTCGGCCAGGGTCTCCCCCTCCGGGACGCCGTCCCGCCAGATCAGCCACCCGGGCCGCACCGCCTGTATCTCCGCCGGCGTCATCCCCTCGTACGCCCCGTAGTCCCACTCCATGAGCGCGTCCCAGTTCTCCGCGCGGTTACCGAACCCGGCCAGCTCACACGTCTCCCGCGCACGAACCAGCGGACTGGTACGCACCTCGACACCGGGGAGCCCCCCGTACGGCGCCCGCTGCAGCCGCTCGCCGAGCAGCTTGGCACCCCGCCGGCCCTCCTCCAGGAGCGGCACATCGGTCCTGCCGGTGTGCTTGCCGGACAGCGACCACTCGGTCTGTCCGTGCCGGGCCAGCAGGATGCGCGGTGCCATGGGAGACCTTCCGGGTGAAAATTCGCAGGCGGAACTCTCCCATCATCGCGCACCCTGGTCGCGGGCAACCCGGGGGGCGATCCATGCGTCTCTCAGAGCCGAGGGCATGTCACGGGGGACGCGCGCACACCGTAGAGTGGCTGGCCGCTGAACGGAGCACCGCGCGAGAACAAAGGGGGAGCGATCGGATGCCGCACACCGAGACACCGGGCACCGAGGCTGCCCCGGCGACCCGGCTGCGCTGGTGGACGGAGCTGCCGCTCATCCTCCTGGTGTACGCCTGCTACTCGGCGGGCCGGCTGGTCGTCCGCGGCGACGTCTCCGACGCCGTCGACCACGGCCTGGCGATCCTGCGCATCGAGAAGGCGCTGTACCTCAACGCCGAGCACCCGCTGAACCGTCTCTTCACCCGTGAGCCGTGGCTCGGCATACCCGCCGACTTCTGGTACGCGTCGCTGCACTACCTGGTGACCCCGGCGATCCTGATCTGGCTGTTCCGCTCCCACGCGGTGCGCTACCGCGCCGCCCGCACCTGGCTGATGACGTCCACCTTCATCGGCCTGATCGGCTTCACCCTGCTGCCCACCTGCCCGCCCCGGCTGCTCGACGCGAGCCACGGCTTCGTCGACACGATGGCGCACTACAGCTCGTACGGCTGGTGGGGCGGCGAGGCGAGCGCCCCGCGCGGGCTCGGCGGGATGACCAACCAGTACGCGGCGATGCCGAGCCTGCACGTGGGCTGGGCGCTGTGGTGCGGAGTGATCCTCTGGCGGTACGGGCGCACGCGCCTGACGAAGACGGCCGCCGTCGTCTACCCGCTGGTGACCACGATCGTGGTGATGGGCACCGCGAACCACTACTTCCTCGACGCGGCCGCGGGCGCCGCCGTCATGGGCGCCGGCCTGCTGCTGGCCCCGGTCGTGACGCGGTACGCGGACCGGGTGAAGGCCCGCTTCCTGTCCCGCACCACAGCGGTCCCGGCGGACTCCTCCGCCGCGGGTTCCCCGAATGTCAGTGCCGGATGCCAGACTTCCGCGGGTGAGCGATTTCCACGGCAGCGGCACCCCGAGCCACGGTACGGAACAGGGACCGAACCGGGTGCCTCCCCCTCGGACGCGGGAGAAGGCGCTCCGGCGACGGCTCGCTGAGCTGCGCGGCCCGGAGGTCCCGGCCAAGGCGCTGGACGCGCGCGCCCTGGCCGCCCTCGCCGCCAACCCGGGCTGCAGACGGCGCGCGATCCTCGACGGCGCCGGGGTGAACAAGGCGGTGCTGGCCGACGCGTTGGGCTCGCCGTCGGTCTTCGGCCAGTCCCAGTTCGCGTTCGTACGGGGCAACGCGTTCGAGGCGAAGGTCAAGGCGGACGGCGGTACGGAACTGCTGCGCCTCGCCCACGAGAAGCTGGACCGCGCGGCCGAACCGCCCGCCGACGCGCGCGTGCCCGATCTGACCGCCCAGGGCCCGCAGGGCCGCACGGCCCGTACGGAGCTGGCGCTGCGCGAGGCCGGCGAGGCGCCCGGCGCGTGGACGCTGCTCGACCACCCGATGCTCGCGCTCGAGGTCGCGGGCTCCCCCGCCTTCCTGGAGCCGGACGCGGTGGTGGTGCACCCGGACGGCAGCTGGACGGTCGTGGAGATCAAGTCCTTCCCGATGCTGGACGGCGCCGCGGACCCGGCGAAGGTCGGCGCGGCGGCACGCCAGGCGGCGGTGTACGTGCTGGCCCTGGAGCGGGTGGCCGCGCGACTGGATCCGGCCCCGCGCGTACGCCACCGGATCCTGCTGGTGTGCCCGAAGGACTTCTCCAACCTGCCCACCGCGTCCGCCGTGGACGTGCGCAAGCAGCGCGCGGTGACCGCCCGTCAGCTGGACCGGCTGACCAGGATCGAGGAGATCGCCGACACGCTCCCCGAGGGCACGTGCTTCTCGCCGGGGCTGCCGGCCGAGCAGCTGACGCAGGCCGTGGAGGCGGTCCCGGCGACCTACGCGCCGGAGTGCCTGTCCGCGTGCGAGCTGGCCTTCCACTGCCGGGACCGTTCCCGCGCGGAGGACGCGGTGACCCGCCTGGGCCGTCCGGTACGGGCGGAGCTGGGCGGTCTGACGACGGTCGGGGACGTGCTGGCGGCGGCCCGCGGGGAGGCCGGTGACCCCGACGATCCGGCGGTGGCGGCACTGCGCAGGGCGGCGGCCCTGCGCGCGGAGGCGCTGGAGGCGGCGGCCCTCCTGGAGGTGGCTCCTTGTCCCTGATCGCCGCCCTCGCCCGTCTGGAGGCCGTCAGCACCGGCCGCGCCCAGCCCGCCGCCACCGTCCGGCACCGGCACCTGTCGACACGGCCCCTGGTCCTCGTACCGCTCATCACCGCCGGTGAGGCGGGCGCCCCGCTCGGCGCGCTGGTGGGCACCGACCGGGACGCGCCGCGGCTGCTGGTGGTGCCGCAGCCGCGCGACCGTGACCTTCGCTTCGCGTTCCTGGCCGAACTGGCCGACGTGGTGCTGCCGTACGTCGACGGTTTCGCGGACGCCGTGGAGGCCGCCGAGCGCGCCGAGACCGACCCGGAGACCGGCAAGCGGGTCAAGGTCGAGGTGGAGCTGTGCGCGGACGCGCCCCAGCTGATCGTGCCGTCCCGGGCCGGCATCGACCTCGTACGGCTCCTCGGCCGGTCCATGCGGTTCCGGCGCACGGCGGAGCAGGACCCGGAGGCCCCGTTCCCGGCGCCGCCCCGGGTGCCGCTGCTCGGGCGGTGGCTGACGCACTTCGGGGAGCGGGCCCGGGTGCCCGGTTCCTCGCTGCTGCTGGCCATGAGCGACGTACTGGCCCGGCACTGGGCGACCGGGCAGTCCTCCCTGGAGGACCAGCACCTGGGGGCGCTGCTCGCCTGGATCGACCCGCCCGGGGGACGCTCGGGGGCGGAGGCCGCGCGGGAGGCCGAGCTCGCGCGGGACGCGGCCGGCCAACTGCTCTGTCCGCCCGCGGGCCCGGCGACCGACCCGGCGTTCGACAACAAGCTGCTCGCTCCGGCCGTCGAGCGCTACGACCGGGCCCGTACGGCGCTCGCGGCGGCGGAGGACGGTCTGGAGGCCGACGACCGCCTCGGCGCGCTGACCGGGGCCGAGCGGGAGATCCGCGCGCTGGTGGAGAGCCGTACGCGGCCCACGTGGGACGCGGTGTGGCGGGGCCTCGACCTGCTGGCGGAGCTCCCGGAGGGGGCGCGCGTCGAGGAACGGTGGACGCGCGACCGCTGGTCGTTCACCGGCCACCGGGACCGGGTGGCGGCCGGTGAACCACCGCAGCCGCGCCGCGACGACGCGGTCACCGCGGCGAACAAGCTCGCCACGCGCGAGCGGGAGCAGGCCCGCCTTGAGGCGCAGGAGGCGCTCGACGACCCGCTGGTGATGGCGGCCCGGCGGCTGTCCGGGGAGGCGTTCGCGGGCGAGGTGGTCGACGTGGTGATGGCGTACAGCGAGAGCAGGCGCCCGAGCCCGCGTCCGCTGGTCACCGTCCGCACGGACGACCGCCCGCATCTCGGGGAGCGGGTGCGGACGTACCGCTCGCTGGGCGGAAAGCCGCAGACGGCGGAGTTCGTCGGCTACGAGGACGGCCCGGAGGGCGGCCTGTTGGTCCTCCGCGTCATGGACAGGATGGGCCGGGGCAAGGAGCCGGAGGAGGGCTCGGTCCCGAAGAAGGGCGACCGCGTGTGCTTCACGCTGTTCGAGCACGAACCGCGCGGCGGGGCGAAGCTGCCCGATCCGGAGGAGACGCCGTGGACCCATGGCGGACCACCCGGTGAGGAGGCGGCCGTACCGGAGCCCGCCGACCCGGTGACCGAGGAGGACGTGCTGTGACCGCCCCTGCCCGGCAGGCCGTGTTCGACCCCGGCGCGGCGGCCGGCCGCGCCACCGACGCGATCCTCCGCGACACCCTGCGCGGCACCGCGCGCGGTGTCGTCGTCGACTCCCCGCCCGGCGCCGGCAAGTCCACGCTGGTGGTGCGGGCGGCCCTGGAACTGGCGGAGGCGGGCCGCCCCCTGATGGTGGTGGCGCAGACCAACGCCCAGGTCGACGACCTGGTCCTCCGCCTCGCCGAGAAGAACCCGGACCTGCCGGTGGGCCGGCTGCACAGCAGTGACACGGACCCCTACGACAAGGCACTCGACGCGCTGGACAACGTCCGCAAGTCGGCGAAGGCGGCCGATCTCGCCGGTCTGCCCGTGGTGATCTCCACGGCGGCGAAGTGGGCGCACGTCAAGGGTGTCGAACCGTGGGAGCACGCGATCGTCGACGAGGCGTACCAGATGCGCTCGGACGCGCTGCTCGCGGTGGCGGGACTGTTCGAGCGGGCGCTGTTCGTCGGTGATCCGGGCCAGTTGGACCCGTTCTCCATCGTGGGCGGCGAGCAGTGGGCGGGCCTGTCGTACGACCCGTCGGCGTCGGCGGTCACCACGCTCCTCGCCCACAACCCGGAACTGCCGCAGCACCGCCTGCCGGTCTCCTGGCGCCTCCCGGCATCGGCGGCGCCCCTGGTCTCCGACGCGTTCTACCCGTACACCCCGTTCCGCAGCGGCACGGGCCACGGCGACCGCAGGCTCACCTTCTCCGTCCCGCCGGACGGTTCGGCCCCGGACCGGGTGATCGACGAGGCGGCGGAGTCCGGCTGGGGCCTCCTGGAACTCCCCGCCCGCCACACCCCGCGCACGGACCCGGAGGCGATCCACGTGGTCGCGCTGGTGGTCCGCCGCCTCCTGGACCGGGGCGGAGCGGCGACCTCCGAACGCTCCCCGGACCCCACTCCCCTGACCGCCGACCGCATCGCGGTGGGCACCGCCCACCGCGACCAGGCGGCAGCGGTACGGGCGGCCCTCACGGAACTCGGCGTGCCGGA
Source organism: Streptomyces sp. NPDC059787 (assembly GCF_042732315.1). NCBI lineage: Bacteria > Bacillati > Actinomycetota > Actinomycetes > Kitasatosporales > Streptomycetaceae > Streptomyces > Streptomyces sp. NPDC059787. The sequence goes on along the minus strand of NZ_JBHWHX010000017.1, from coordinate 116,630 downwards.
CGTCACCGTGGACACGGCCAACCGCCTCCAGGGCCGCGAGTACGACGTCACGGTCGTACTCCACCCCCTCTCCGGCCGCCCCGACGCCACCGCCTTCCACCTGGAGACGGGCCGCCTGTGCGTCCTGGCATCCCGCCACCGCCACGCCTGCATCGTGGTCTGCCGCGAGGGAGTGACCGACCTCCTGGACGACTACCCGTCCACGGAACCGGTCCAGTTGGGAACGCTGGTCAAGTTCCCGGACGGCTGGGAGGCCAACCACGCGGTCCTGGCACACTTGACGGAGCATCGGGTGAGGTGGCGAACCTGATCCTGGCTCACCTGGGGTCTGTAGCATCGCGGCTGTGCCCGACACATGGATCGGTCCCGATACTCACGCCCGGCGTGGGAACTGGTGGTGGACCGGTTTCCTGACGCTCGTCTGCAGCGGTGGCGACGGCACTGTCCGCACAGGCCACGGACCGATGGTGGTGGGTCGGCGGCGTCGTCGTGTTCCGGCTGATCGCGTTCCTCTACATGGTCAACCGTGGACACGGGCGGACACTCCTCACGCCCCGAGGGACGGAGTTCCGTACCTTCGCCGGTCACAGAACGATCCGGTGGGACGAGATCGCCCGGATCGGGAAGCGACGCCACCGGACCCGGAGTGGCGAGTGGTGGGACGTGTGTCGACCGGGTCCATGGACGGTCACTCACCATGCCCGGCGCCTTCAGCAGTGGCCAACGGGATACCGACTTCGAGGAGAAGTTCGCGATGATCCGAGAGTGCTGGTCTCGCGCGGTCACCGATCCCACCGCGATCCGCTTCGGCGCCCCGGAAGTACAGGCCGCCGAACTCCCGCCCTCGAACGGCATCGGAACCGCAAGCCCCCTGCCCCGCACGCACGCCGTGCTGATCGGCCAGGTCGACGGCGTGCGCCCGCCCACCCCGGAGACGTCGGCGTTGGGTCTCACATGTTTCTGATGGGCGCGTCGCTGGCCGCCGGTCTGGCCACCGCGGCGGCGGGCGTCGTGGCGCTCCTCGTCCTGCTGAGCCACCCGCCGCTGCCCGTGCCCAGGGTCTACGCGCTCGCCGCCCTGATCCTGGCTTCCTCGGCGGTGGCGGTGTACTGCTACGGCTGGTTCTCCGTCACCACGGGCGGACCTTTCCCCGAACTGTGCACGAGCCGGAACGGCGCCGGAGCCGACCTGACGGCCATCAGGCAACAGTACTGGCCCCTTCGAAACGCCTGTGTGTACTCCGACGGGTCGACCGTGGAGTACGTCTCGATGTCGGTCACCGTGTTCGTGTGCCTGTCGGCGGGTGCCGCCCTCGTCTCGGCAGGCGCCTCCGTCCACCTGCGCAAGCGAGTCGGAGGAACTTCTGGAGTGATCTCGTGAACACCGATTTCTCGCGCCGCACCCTACTCAGGGGTTCACCGGTGTCGCCGCCGAAGCGACAAGGAAGCCCCCGGTCACGTCGGACGCTGTTGGCGAATCCCGTCGCTCGCCTCGGACGAACAGACCGTATGACGCACCGGCGCCACGCGCTCCTCATCGACCGCACAGGCGTCCACCGCAGGGCCGAAGTCCTCGTCCGCGCCGTCGAGGCTCCCGGCGAGAAACAGCGGCCCATGCATATGCCCCGGACGGCTGGGAAGCCATTCACGCGGTGCCCGAGGGCGTAGCCCTCAGGCCCTCTTGCGGGGGCGCGGGACAATGGACGGTGGCCCGCCCGTCGGGGGGTCGATCGCGACGTACGAAGGAGAAGTGTCATGGCGGAGCACGCGCCGCGCCGGGAGCAGCCGCGGCTACGCCCCGCGCCCCTGCTGTTCGAGCCCGCGGAGGCGGCCTCGGATCCCGAGCACTTCTTCGACCTGGAGTCGATCGAGGATCCCCGTGCGCTGCTGGAGCGGGCGACCGAGCTGACGCTCGCGTTCCGTGCCGCCGCGGACCGGGCGACGGAGTTCCAGGCGGTGGCGGCGGCCCAGCTCTCCGACCCCCGCCGCTTCGACCGGCTGACGCCGGCGGACATCGCCGAGCGGGCCGAGTGGACCGAGGACTACGCGAAGAAGATGGTCGAGTTCGGCCGGGACCTGATGCGGGGTGGCGAGGGCGGCAACGGCGGCTCCGGGTACGCCGATCCCGTATAGCGCGTACGGCTCGTACAGCTCGTACGGCCTCGCGGGGCCCGCGCATACGCGCATACGCATATGCCGGGCGGGCAAGATACCCCCTCCCCCGCCCCCGCGTCCCCGCTTTCCGCAACCCTGTGGAAGCGTTCGCTCACCCACGGTAGACCTGTCCGTCATGAGCAGCACACGGAACGTCTCCGACGTCAGCGGTGTCACCCCCGACGGTGCCGCCTGGCTCGCCTCGGCGGGTGCGTATCCGCGCAGCACGCTCTCGCACTGGGAGGAACGGCCGGAGGCACCGGTCGTGCTGCCCTGTGGTGTGGTCTTCGACGTGGTGAGCGTGCCCGCGATCTTCGGGCGGCGGATGCTGGACCGGATGTGGGACGAGGGTCCGGGGTCGGGGCCGGTCGCGGAGTTCCGGGGACGGATGCTGCTGTTCGCCGCGCCGGGTACGGCGCAGCGGCTCCCGGCCCTCATGGATTGGGAGGAGTGGGGTGCCCACGGCACGCGGACCGACGGTGTCCCGCCCCTGCTGTGCCACGGCCCCGGCGACGCGGTGACCGTCCCCGCGCCCACCCCCCGTTCCGGCTCCCGCTGGCTCGTCGCCCCGGACACCCGTCACCCCTGGCTGCCGGGCCCGGAGGTGCTGCTGTGGGCGGCCGTACGGGCGGCCCGTGCGGCCGTACGGATTTCGATTTTTCCTCCCGCCGATCAGGGTGCTAATGTCTACGACGTCAGCAGGCGCCGCTAGCTCAGTTGGTTAGAGCAGCTGACTCTTAATCAGCGGGTCCGGGGTTCGAGTCCCTGGCGGCGCACGACACGGTGAAGGCCTCTCGCGGAAGCGAGGGGCCTTCGTCGCGTCTACCGTGTGGTGATCCTCACCGTCCACGCCCCCGACGGCGTACGGCCCTCCACCTCCACCCGTACGGTCGTCCCCGGCACCGTGAAGCTCTCGCCGAGGGCGACCGGGGCGTCGGCGAGCGGCGGATAGACCGAGTCCTCCCAGCACGCCTCGGTGTGCGGGTGGGCGTCGACGACCTCGACGGGGCCGCGCCCGGACCGGGTGTCGCTGCTCACCCTGTACACCAGCACCCCCTGCCGGCAGGCCCTCGTGTCGTTGCCGACCGGCCCCCGGGCCTCGAAGGCGAGCGCGCTGTCGGGGCCGGTGCGCACCACCGCGAGCTTGGTGCCCCGGCCGAGACCGAAGGACGGCGCCCCGGCGGCACCCGTCACCGGCGTCCCCGGTCCCGCCCCGAGCGGCTCCAGCGTCAGCCGTACCGGTCCCGCGTCCTGCACGCACCGCACCTGCCGGGGCTCCAGCCAGCCCAGCTTCCACTTGTGCCAGCCGAACAGGTCGGGTGCCAGGGCGAACTGGCTGCCCATGAGGTCCCAGTCGCCGACGTGGGTGTCCCAGTCGCCCTTGCCGTCCACGGGCCGGTGGTAGAGGTCGGGCAGGTCGAAGACGTGGCCGGTCTCGTGGGCGAGGACGAGCCGGTCCGGGGGGTGGTTCTCGAACACGGTGACGACCCGGCGGATGTCGGTGCCGTCGGCGCGCAGCGGACGGTCCAGGTTGACGACCTTCGTGGCGTCGGAGTCCACGCCCGGCGCGTCCGGGTCGGCGACGAAGTACACGATGTCGTAGCGCGAGAAGTCGACGTGCCGGTCGGTCGCGGCGAGCGCGTCCCGCAGGTAGGCGGCCCGGTGGGCGACGGTCCAGTCGCGCTGTATGGCGTACTCCGTGGAGGGGCGCGGCATGCGGAACCACTGCCGCAGGGGGTGCGGGCGCAGGGTGAACCTGCCGTAGGAGGCCCGCTCGAAGAAGTGGCCGGTGGCGGGGAAGTGGTCGGCGGCGAGTTCGGCGGGCGTGGTCAGGGGGTGGGAGTCGGGGAAGGAGAGGAAGACCATCACCGCGTCCAGGCTCCGCGCGGGGCGGGGGTAGGCGGCGTTCCAGGTGTCCAGGCCCTCGGAGTGGTGGGCGGTGGTGCGGGTGAGGGCGCAGGGCGCCGCGGAGAAGGGCTCGGCGACGGAGGGGACGCTCACCATCGAGGTCGCCGCGAGTGCCGACATGGTGGTGCACATCGCGGCGGTGCTGCGCAGCCGGGGGCGTACGCCCGGGGCGCCCGGTACACCCGATGCACCCGATCGGCCGAGTCGTCCCAGTCGCCGCCGGAGAGCCTCACGGCCGAGTCCTCTCGGGATGAGCTGACGCGGCACGGGGACCTCCGGGAGACGGTTCACGGGACACCGCACCCAGATTGTGCTTATTTGTCGTACTACGCCCTGTTCGGCTGCACCGGACGAGTGAGAAACGCGGGTATCCGAGCGGGACCGGCACCCCGCACACTCACGGAACGTCACAACTGGTCGAAGGGGAGCAGAAGCCGTCCACCGACGAGCAGAAACGGTCGGACAGGGATGCGGATCCGCTCCGGAGACCGGACAGTGACTGGAAGGCCCCGGCGTGGGCCCTTATGATCGGCACACTTTCCTGAGACTCTGAGACTTTCTGCACGGACAGCGATCGAGTGCACTGCGGGAGCGAGCGGTGAGCGGAACGTCCGAAGGGCCGGCGCCCGCGGCGGAACTCAACCGGCCGACGGTCACAGAGAGTGAGATCACCACGTCTCCGCGTACGGAATCCCCACCCCCGTCACCTCCGCCGTCCCCGTCGTACCGCTCCGTCTTCACGGCCGCGCCGCTCGCCATGGCCGTGGTCGACCGCGAAGGCATGGTGACCGGTGCCAACGCGGCCCTCGCCACCCTGCTCGGCCGCGATCCGGAGAGCCTGCCCGGTGCCGTCGCCGCCGATCTGGTGGACCTGGCCTCCGACGCCCGCACCTGGCACGCCTACCGGGAGCTGCTGCGCGGACGGCGCTCCAGGCTGCGCTGCACCCGTCGGCTGAAGCACCCGGAGGGGCACGCGCTGTGGGTGCGGGTGACGGTCTCCCCGCTGCCCGCCGACGACGGGGGCGTGCTGCTGTCGGTCGCCGACATCGGCGACCACCACGAGCTCCAGGCGCAGCTGCGCCACCTGCGGATGCACGACCCGGTGACCCGGCTGCCCAACCGCACCCTGTTCTTCGAACGGCTGACGGCCGCGCTGGAGACGGAGTCGTACGAGGAGGGCGGCACCGGCCGGATCGGACTGTGCTACCTCGACCTGGACGGGTTCAAGGCGATCAACGACACCCTGGGCCACCGCGTCGGCGACCAACTCCTCGCCGCCGTCGCCGAGCGGCTCAGACAATGCGCGAAGGACGCCGCCAGGACCGGCACCCCGCTGGTCGCCCGGCTCGGCGGGGACGAGTTCGCGCTGCTGGTCGAGGACTCCACCGGCACCGAGCAGCTCGCCGACCTCGCCGAGTCGCTGCTCGACGCGATCCAGGCGCCCTTCGACCTCTCCGGGCGCAGGCTGTCGGTGTCGGCGTCGATCGGGGTGGTCGAGCGGCATGCCGCCGGGACCACGCCCACCGCGCTGATGCAGGCCGCCGATACGACGCTGTACTGGGCGAAGGCCGACGGCAAGGCCCGCTGGACGCTGTTCGACCCGGAGCGCAACGCCTCCCGCGTGACCCGCCAGGCCCTCGCCTCCACGCTGCGCCCGGCCATCGACCGGGGTGAGTTCGCGCTGGAGTACCAGCCGCTGGTGGGCATGGAGGACGACCGGGTGCACGGCGTGGAGGCGCTGATCCGCTGGCACCATCCGCGGTTCGGCACATTGACGCCGAATCGGTTCATCTCACTGGCGGAGGAGGACGGCTCGATCGTGCCGCTCGGCCGCTGGGTGCTGCGCACCGCCTGCCGGCAGGCCCGCGACTGGCAGGTGGAGCACCCGGACGAGCCGCCGATCTTCGTCAGCGTGAACGTGGCGGTCCGGCAGGTGTGGGACTCCGACTTGGTGGCGGACGTCGCCGACACCCTGAAGGAGACGGGCCTCGCGCCGGAGCTGCTGCAACTGGAGCTGACCGAGTCGGCGGTGATGGGGTCGTCCGGCCGGCCGATCCAGGCCCTGAAGGCGCTCAGCGACATGGGCGTACGCATCGCCATCGACGACTTCGGCACCGGCTACTCGAACCTGGCCTATCTCAGCCGGCTGCCGGTGTCGGTGCTGAAGCTGGACGGCTCCTTCGTACGGGGCTTCCAGTACGAGGAGCGCGCCGCCGCCCCGCCGAACCCGGCGGACGAGGTCATCGTCGAGGCGATGGTGCAGCTCGCCCACCGGCTCGGTCTGACGGTCACCGCGGAGTGCGTGGAGACGTCGGCGCAGGCGACGAGACTGCGCCGGATCGGGTGCGACACCGGTCAGGGGTGGCTGTACTCCCGTCCGGTGCCGCCGGACCGCATCTCCGAGCTGCTGGGCACGCCCGGGGTTCAGGCGGGCGTGGGCAATCCGTAGGCGTCGGCTATCAGTTCGTAGGAGCGCAGGCGTACGTCGCCGCCGTGGGCGTTGGCGGTGAGCATCAGCTCGTCGGCGCCGGTGCGCTTCTGCAGGTCGTCCAGGCCGGTGCGGACCTCGTCGGGGGTGCCGTGGATGACGTTGGCGTTCCAGGAGTCGACGAACTCCCGCTCCATGGGGCTGAAGTCGTACGCCTCCGCCTCCTGGGGGGTGGGGACCAGGCCGGGGCGGCCGGTGCGCAGCCGGACCATGTTGAGCGCGGCGGCCAGCACCTGGCGGCGGGCCTCCTTCTCGTCGTCCGTGGCGAGCGCGGAGACACCGATGAGGGCGTAGGGCTCGTCGAGGACCTCGCTGGGGCGGAAGGTCTCGCGGTAGAGGTCCAGGGCGGGGACGGTGTTCTGGGCCGAGAAGTGGTGGGCGAAGGCGAAGGGCAGGCCGAGCATGCCGGCCAGCCGGGCGCTGAAGCCGGAGGAGCCGAGCAGCCAGATCGGCGGGCGGTGCGGGGACTGCACGCCACCGGGTGACGTCGCCTGGACCGGGCCGGGGACGGCGTGGATGCGGCGGTAGGGGTGGCCGTCGGGGAAGTCGTCGTCGAGGAAGCGGGTGAGCTCGGCGAGCTGCTGGGGGAAGTCGTCGGCGCCCTCGTTCAGCCGGTCGGAGCGGCGCAGGGCCGCCGCGGTGGCGCCGTCGGTGCCGGGGGCGCGGCCGAGACCGAGGTCGACGCGGCCCGGCGCCATGGCCTCCAGGGTGCCGAACTGCTCGGCGATGACCAGCGGCGCGTGGTTGGGCAGCATCACCCCGCCGGAGCCCAGGCGGATGCGCCCGGTGTGCGCGGCGAGGTGCGCCAGGATCACGGCGGGCGAGGAGGAGGCCACCCCGGGCATGGAGTGGTGCTCGGCGACCCAGTAGCGGTGGAAGCCGCGGGACTCGGCGAGGCGGACGATGTCCACGCTGGTCCGCAGGGCGTCGGTGGCGGTCCGGCCCGCGCCGACGGTCACCAGGTCCAGCACGGAGAGCGGGACGGGTGCGGTGCCGTGGGCGGTGCCCCGGATCTCCTCTGCGGCGTCTGCGGCCATGGTGGGGTGCCTCCTGTGGGGTGTGACGTTCGCTGCGCGACCTAACAGGAGACGGTCCCCGGTTATTCCCTCCCCTTCTCCGGCATCCGGCGATGTGCGCGCCCGGCGATCATGCGATACGATCATCTTGCTCGCTGAGGGGGTCGCCCCCGGAAAGCGGACATGCGTTGGTGGTCCAAGGAAAGACGCCCCACTTCCTGTGGGGAGATGCAGGTGCAAGGCCTGCCCGGCGCTCGACCGGAACCCCGGCCCGCGGAAGCGGGACCGGGGTTCTCGCGTGTGCGGGACGAACGGTCAGACCTGGACGATCGGCTCCCGGGTGAACAACGCGCCCAGTTCCGGGGCGTTCACCCTGCGGTCCGCCAGCCTCAGGGCCTCCCAGACCGTGACCTGGTTGGCGGTCAGGACCGGCTTGCCCAGCTCCTTCTCCAGGGCGGGGATGTGCGCCACCGTGTGCAGGGCCGTGTCCGGCAGCAGCAGCGCGTCCGCGTCCGGGGTGTCGGCCGCGCGGGCCAGGGCGAACAGCTCCTCCTCGCCCCAGGTGCCGACCTCCGTCGCCGTGACGATCCCGGAGCTGCGCACCCCGGTCACCTCCACTCCGCCGGCCCGCAGGAACTCGGCGAAGAGCACGGCCACGTCGTCCGGGTAGGTCGCACCGACGGCGACCCGCCGCGCCCCGACCTCCCGCGCCGCGTGCGTGAAGGCGAACGACGTCGACGACGCCGGCATGCCCGCCGCCCGGGCGAGGCCCCGCACCTGCTCGTGGGCGCCCTCCCAGCCGTGCACGAAACTGCCGCTGGTGCAGGCCCACACCACCGCCTCGGCGCCCGAGAGGCGCAACTGCTGCAGGCCCGCCGCCAGCCGCTCGGGCGCGCCCATCTGCAACAGCGCGTCCACCCGGTGCGCGTCCTCACCGATGTCGGTGTGCACCAGGTCCACCCGGATGTCGCTGCCCAGCAACTGCTCGATACGCGGATAGTCGTCCTCTGCGGAGTGGCCCGGGTAGAGGAATCCCAGTGCGGTCATGTCCAGCCTTCCTGCTGCTTCTCTTCCGGCACGCCCGGCACGTCCGGCACATCCGGAAGTACGGAGCCGGACGCCTGGCCCGGCAGTACGGTCCCGGAGCGTGCCGACGCGTCGATCAGCGCCTGATACGGTCCCACCGCCCGGGTACCCAATCGGCGCAACGCCGCCCACATGGTCACCTGGTTGGCCGAGATGACCGGTATGCGCAGTTCGGCTTCGAGCTGCGGGATGACGTCGTAGGTCGGCAGATTGGTGCAGGAGAGGAACAGCGCGTCCGCCGCGCCGAGCCGGCCGCGCACCGCGGCCCGCCGCGCCATGTCCGCCACCTCGCGGTAGGTGACCTTCCAGATCTGCCGGGTCAGACCCATGTACGCGCACCCGGTGACCGTGACGCCGGCCCGCGCGACATAGCTCTCCAGCACCCGGGTGACCGACACGGTGTACGGCGTGACCAGGGCGACCCGGCGTACGTCCAGTTCCACCAGGGCTTCCAGGAGCGCGCCGGAGGTGGTGACGGCCGGGACCGCGCCGGCCCTGCTCATCGCCTCGCACATCGCGCGCTCACCGACGATCCCGCCGACGAAGCTGCCCGACGTACAGGCGTAGGCGACGACCTCGGGCGCGACCGCGGTGAGGGTGCGCACCGCGTCGCCGAGCGTCTCGTGCTCGCTGATCAGCCGGGCCAGGTCGAGGCTCACCTCGACCGGCACGTACGGCGTGCGGGTGAGGTGCAGGGACACCTCGTCCGGCACCCAGCGCCACAGCTCGCGGTCCAGCGCGAAGTCGAAGGGGGCGACGACACCGACACCGCGTTGCGGGCCGGGGCCGCCGAGAAAGGAGACGTCCATGTCAGCACCGGCCTCACGCTGGGAGACGAGCACACAACGGATCGCGGGAACGCCCGTGTTGACGAAGGTAGGTTGGGGTGCGAGCGTGGTCAATCCACGCATCCCGGACTCCGGCCATTTCCTTCCCGAGGACCCGGCCGCCCGGCTCCCGGACACTCCGCACCACCCTCCCGAGAACATCGGCACCACCTCCCGAGAACCCCGGCCAGCCCGGAGAAACGGCGGCTCATGACCACCCCCACGCTGCTCGTGCTCGACGCCGACCCGCTCCCCCGCCTCGGCAGGCTCACCGGCCGGGTGCGGGTGGAGCACGCGGACGCCTCGACGCTCGCCGAGCGTCTGCCGTCCGCGGACGTGCTGCTGGTGTGGGACTTCACCTCGCACGCGGTGCGCGAGGCGTGGCCGGGCGAGGGGCCCCGGCCGCGCTGGGTGCACACGGCGAGCGCGGGCGTGGACCATCTGCTCTGTCCGGAACTCGCCGCCTCCGACACCGTGGTCACCAACGCGCGCGGCGTCTTCGACCGGCCGATCGCCGAGTACGTCGCCGCGCTCGTCCTCGCCTTCGCCAAGGACCTGCCGCGGACGCTGGACCTCCAGCGGGAGCGGACCTGGCGGCACCGGGAGTCCCGCCCGGTCGCCGGGACCCGTGCCGTCGTGGTCGGCTCCGGACCCATCGGCCGGGCGATCGCCGGCACGCTCACCGCGCTCGGCGTCGAAGCGGCCCTGGTCGGGCGCACCGCGCGGGCCGGTGTGCACGGCCCGGACGATCTCGACCGGCTGCTGGCCCGCGCGGACTGGGTGATCGCCGCGGCGCCGCTGACGGAGTCGACGCGCGGCATGTTCGACGCCCGCCGCTTCGGCGTGATGCAGCCGTCCGCACACTTCGTCAACGTCGGCCGGGGACAGCTCGTCGTGGAGGACGCCCTGGCCGAGGCGGTGCGGCGGCGCTGGATCGCGGGCGCCGCGCTGGACGTCTTCGAGACCGAGCCGCTCCCCCCGGACAGCCCCCTGTGGCGGCTCCCGGGGCTGATCGTGTCGCCGCACATGAGCGGGGACACGGTCGGCTGGCGGGACGAACTCGGCGAACAGTTCGTGGAGTTGTTCGAGCTGTGGGCGGCGGGCCGGCCGCTGGAGAACGTGGTCGACAAGCAGCGCGGGTATGTACCGGGTCACTGACGTATCCAGGAGGCCGGATGTCCGAGCTCACCGAGCTGACCGCCGTACGACTCCTCGACGGTTACCGCGGGGGTGAGTTCAGCCCGGTGGAGGCGGTCCGGGCGGCGCTGGAGCGGGCCGAGGAGATCCAGCCGGAGGTGAACGCGTTCGTCCGGCTGTTCGCCGAGGAGGCGCTGGAGCAGGCACGGGCGTCGGAGGAGCGGTGGCGGCGCGGTGAGCCGTGCGGGCTGCTGGACGGGGTGCCGGTCACGGTGAAGGACATCCTGCTGCTGCACGGCGCCCCGACCCTGAAGGGCTCGCTGACCATCGACCCGGCGGCGGGCCGCTGGGACGAGGACGCGCCCTCGGTGGCCCGGCTGCGGGAGCACGGCGCGGTGTTCCTGGGCAAGACGACGACCCCCGAGTTCGGCTGGAAGGGCGTGACGGACTCGCCGCTGAGCGGTGTCACGCGCAACCCGCACGATCCGACGCGCACGGCGGGCGGGTCCAGTGGGGGCGCGGCGGCGGCCGTGGCGCTGGGCGCGGGGCCCCTCGCACTGGGCACGGACGGCGGGGGCAGTGTCCGGATCCCGGCCGCGTTCTGCGGGATCTTCGGGCTGAAGCCCACGTACGGGAGGGTGCCGCTGTATCCGGCGAGCGCGTTCGGCACGCTGGCGCACGTCGGTCCGATGACCCGGGACGCGGCGGACGCGGCGCTGCTGATGGATGTGATCGGCGGTCCGGACTCCCGTGACTGGTCGGCGCTCGGGCCGGCGTCCGGCTCGTTCTCGGAGGGGCTCGCGGGCGGGGTGCGCGGGCTGCGGGTGGCGTACTCGCCGTCGCTGGGCGGGCAGGTGCGGGTGCGGCCCGAGGTCGCGGCGGCGGTGCGGCGGGCGGTGGAGCGGCTGGCCGGGCTCGGCGCGTACGTCGAGGAGACCGACCCCGATCTCACCGACCCGGTGGAGGCCTTCCACACCCTGTGGTTCGCCGGTGCGGCGCGGGTGACCCAGCACCTCACGCGGGAGCAGCGGGAACGACTCGATCCGGGGCTGCGGGAGATCCGCGGCACCGGTTCCCGGTACTCGGCGCTGGAGTATCTGGCCGCGGTGGACGTCCGGATGGGCCTGGGCCGGCGGATGGGCCGCTTCCACGACCGCTACGACCTGCTGGTCACCCCGACCGTGCCGGTCACGGCGTTCGAGGCGGGGGCGGAGGTGCCGAAGGGGTCCGGGCATCGGCGGTGGACGGGGTGGACGCCGTTCACGTACCCGTTCAACATGACTCAGCAGCCCGCGGCGACCGTGCCGGTGGGGGTGGACGGGGACGGGCTGCCCATCGGGCTGCAGCTGGTGGCCGCCCGGCACCGGGACGATCTGGTGCTGCGGGGTGCGCACGCGCTGTACGGGGCGGGGGCGTCGGCCGAGTAGTGCCCTGTGTGGGGGCTGGGCGGAGGTGGGTCGCGCTGCCCGGCGCTTACGGGTGCCGTCGCGCCCACCCGTGCCGCCCTGGGGGTACCTCCCAGGCCCTTAAGGCACTGGGGGAGGCACGACTGCCCGCAGTTGCGGCGGTGCGAGTGCCCGCAGTTACGGCGCTCTGCGGAAGCTGAGGGTCTCCCCCGCCGCGCCCGTGCGCCACAGGTCGTTGCAGGCGGTGGCCATGGTGTCCAGGCCCTCCACCACCTGGCCCCAGACGGTGCCGGGGACCCAGCCCACGTCGCCGTTGAGGAGGAGGTTGTTGCGTTCGTAGAACAGGGCCAGGTCCACGACCGTCGTACCGGGGCGGACCTCGCGGTCGTAGCCGTAGGACTTCGTGCCCAACTCGGCGCCCGCGAAGGAGAAACAGCACAGGTCGCCCGGAATGGGGGTGACCGTCGGGTTCTCCAGGGGCGGTTCCGCGTCCGCGAAGGGCGGGAAGAGGGCGTAGATCTCGTTGCGCGCGTACTTGGCGTGGTAGACGTCGCCGGACAACGGGAGAGATTTCCAGACGGCTTCGCAGGTGATCGGCGCCCGGTCGTCGAGCAGTCGGGCCGTGCAGCTGATGTCACGCTTGACCAGGGAGATCTCGAGATATCGGTCTGCCATGTCCCCCATCGTCCCGCGCCGGTCAAGACCGCCCGACCGTCGAACGGGGCCGAAACCGGCCGGAATAATTCGCATCGCTTCGGGTAGCCGCGCCGCCATGGCTCCACCACTACAACCACTGAGACGATTCCGAGAAGCCTCCGGGCCCTCACGTCGGTCGCTGCTCGCGGGGGTCGCGGCGCTCGGCGCGCTGGGTGCCGCGGGCTGTTCCCGCGTGCCCACGGCGGCGGCCACGGGCGGCGGTGACCTGCTCGGCCGGCTCAAGGCCGCGGGCGTCGTCCGTCTGGGCATAGCCGGCGAGATCCCGTTCGGTTACATCGACAGGAACGGTGATCTGACCGGCGAGGCACCGGAGCTGGCCAGGGTCGTCTTCCAACGGCTCGGCGTGGAGCGGGTGCAGCCCGTGCCCACCGAGTTCGGCTCGCTCATACCCGGGCTGAACTCGCAGCAGTTCGACGTCGTGGCCGCCGGGATGTACATCAACCCGGACCGCTGTCAGCAGGTCATCTTCTCCGACCCCGACTACCAGATGCTCGACTCGTTCATCGTGCGCAAGGGCAACCCGAAGGGCCTGCACGACTACCAGGACGTCGTCGAGAAGAAGGCGAAGTTCGCCACCGGCACCGGGTACGCGGAGATCGCGTACGCCGTCGAGGCCGGGTACGCGGAGAGCGACATCCTGATCGTCCCCGATCAGGTCGCCGGCCTGAACGCCGTCGAGGCCGGACGTGCCGACGTCTTCGCCGGAACCGCCCTCACCACCCGCGAAGTGGTGAAGAAGTCCAGCAAGGCCGAGGTGACGGAGGCCTTCAAGCCGATCGTCGGCGGGAAGCCGCACGTCGACGGCGGCGGCTTCGCCTTCCGGCCGAACGAGACCGGCCTGCGGGACGCCTTCAACGCCGAACTGCGCAAGCTGAAGGACAGCGGCGAGCTCCTCCGGATCCTCAAGCCCTTCGGTTTCACCGAGGACGAGATGACGGACATGACCGCGAAGGAGCTCTGCGGCGGATGACACCGGGACTCTGGGAACGCGTACTCGAGGGTGTCTGGGTCACCGTCCAACTGCTCGTGCTCAGCGCGCTGCTGGCGACGGCGGTCTCCTTCGTCGTGGGCGTCGCGCGCACCCACCGGCTGTGGATCGTCCGCTTCCTCGCCGGTTTCTACACCGAGGTGTTCCGCGGGACCTCGGCCCTTGTGATGATCTTCTGGGTGTTCTTCGTGCTGCCCCCGGCCTTCGGCTGGCAGCTGGTGCCGCTGTGGGCGGGCACGCTGGCACTCGGTCTGACCTACGGGGCGTACGGCTCGGAGATCGTGCGCGGCGCCCTCGCCGCGGTCGACCCGGCCCAGCGTGAGGGCGGTATCGCGCTCAGCTTCACGCCCTGGCAGCGGATGAAGCTGATCCTGCTGCCGCAGGCGGTGCCGGAGATGATCCCGCCGTTCTCCAACCTGCTGATCGAGCTGCTCAAGGGCACCGCCCTGGTGTCGGTCATGGGCATGGGCGACCTGGCGTTCAGCGCCAACCTGGTGCGCCTGGCACTGCAGGAGAGCGCGGAGATCTACACGTACGTCCTGCTGATCTACTTCGTGATCGCCTTCCTGCTGACCCGCCTGATGCGCGGTCTGGAGAAGAAGCTGAAGGCGGGGGTCGGCAAGGCCGCGGTCCGTGAACCGGACGTGGAGCTGAAGCGGCCCGAGACGACCAACGTGGGAGGTGCCGTCTGATGGAGTGGGACTGGAGCGCGGTCTCCGACTTCATGCCGCACTTCTGGGACGGTCTGCTGGTCACCCTGCAGATCCTGGCCCTCGGTTCGCTGATCTCGTTCGCGCTGGGCCTGGTGTGGGCGCTGCTGATGCGGGTGCCGACGCGCTGGGTGACCTGGCCGGTCGGGGCGGTGACGGAGTTCGTCCGCAACACCCCGCTGCTGGTGCAGCTGTTCTTCCTGTTCTACGTGCTGCCCGAGTGGGGGGTCACCTTCTCGGCGCTGACCACCGGTGTCTTCGCCATCGGGCTGCACTACTCGACGTACACGATGCAGGTCTACCGCGCGGGCATCGAGGCCGTGCCGGTGGGCCAGTGGGAGGCGGCGACGGCGCTGAACCTGCCGCTGCGCCGGACGTGGACCGCGGTGATCCTGCCGCAGGCCGTGCGCAGGGTGGTGCCCGCGCTCGGCAACTACGTCATCTCGATGCTGAAGGACACGCCACTGCTGATGGCCATCACCGTGCTGGAGATGCTCGGTGAGGCGCGGCTGTTCTCGCAGCAGAACTTCCAGTTCACCGAGCCCCTGACGGTGATCGGCTTCGCCTTCATCGTCATCTCCTACCTGGCCTCCCTTGCCCTGCGAGCCCTGGAGCGACGCCTTGTCCACTGACACCCACGCCCCGTTCGACAAGAAGCCCGAGAGCCCGAGGGGCAACGGCGAGCTGATCCGGCTCGAGCAGGTCACCAAGCGGTTCGGGAACCACACGGTCCTGGACCACCTGGACTTCTCCGTGGACGCCGGCAAGCACGTCACGCTGATCGGTCCGTCCGGTTCGGGCAAGACCACGATCCTGCGGCTGCTGATGACGCTGCTGAAGCCGGACGAGGGCACGATCACCGTCGACGGGGAGCAGCTGTTCCCGGCGCCGGAGAAGCAGGTCCGCGAGATCCGCAAGAAGATCGGGATGGTGTTCCAGCAGTTCAACCTGTTCCCGAACATGACGGTGCTGCGGAACATCACCGAGGCCCCGGTCACCGTGCTCGGCATGTCCAAGGACGCGGCCGAGGAGCGGGCGCGGGAGCTGCTGGAGATGGTCGGGCTGACCGACCACCTCGGCAAGCGCCCCGGGCAGCTGTCCGGCGGTCAGCAGCAGCGGGTGGCGATCGCGCGGGCGCTGGCGATGCGGCCGCAGGTGCTGCTGCTCGACGAGGTGACCTCGGCGCTCGACCCGGAGCTGGTCGCGGGCGTGCTGGACGTGCTGCGGGACATCGCCCGCTCCACCGACATCACCATGCTCTGCGTGACCCACGAGATGAACTTCGCCCGGGACATCTCCGACCAGGTGCTGATGTTCGACCAGGGCCGGATCATCGAGGCGGGCGCGCCGGAGAAGATCTTCAGCGAGCCGGAGCACGACCGGACACGGGAGTTCCTCAGCGCGGTGCTGTAGCCACGGGCCGCGAGCGGGGCGACACCCGAGGTCGGCAGCCCGGGTCATCCCTCTGGCATATGCCAGAGGGTCGGCGCCGCAGATGAGGGGGCCGCGTTCTTGTCAACCCCCGCTTCCCCGAGGCCGTTCGACGGCTATCGTGGAAGCGATTCGCTGACCGGATTGCGGCCCCAGGCCCTGTCGTCGCATTCCCGCCCTCCGGGCGGACGACGGGAATGTGACGACAGGACCTCAGAGCGAGCGCAGGGGGAAACCGTGGCGCTGAGGCACGAGCCGACCGCGTCGTACCACTCGGTCCAGGACGCGCTGCGCGTCCTGGAGGCGGTGGCGCGGCACACCACAGGAGTCACCGACACCGACATCGCCCGCGGGACCGGCCTCACCGCGGAGCGGCTGACCACGCTGCTGCGGATGCTGCGCCGCGAGGCCTACGTCGAGCAGATCACCGACGGCGCGTACGTCACCGGAGTGGCCTTCGCCCGCCTGGGCGCCGCCGAGGGACACGAGGAGGCGCTGCGCGAGAAGCTCCAGCGCACCCTGGACCGGCTCCGCGACCGGGTGGGCGCCGCCGTCTACCTCAGCCGGTACGTCGACGGCGAGGTCAAGGTCACCCAGTACGCCGACGGCCCGGCCACCCCGAAGGTCAACGAGTGGGTGGACTTCCGTCACTCCGCGCACGCCACCGCGGTGGGCAAGAGCCTGCTCACCCAGCTCGACCACGACGGCCGGCGCGACCACCTCGCCCGGCACCGGATGGCCCGGCTCACCTCGCGCACCATCACCAGTGACACGCTGCTGCTCTCCCGGCTGGCGGCGCAGCCGCCCACCGTGCCGGTCCTCGACCTCCAGGAGTACGCGGTCGGCACGGTCTGCGCGGCCGTCCCGATCACGGCCGGCTCCTCGGTGGGCTGTCTGGCGCTGTCCCTGCCCCTCGCGCACGCCCACCGCCTGCGCCAGGCCGCCGACACGCTCAACCGGAACGCGGCCCCGGTGCTGCTGTCGCTGACGATCTAGCGCGCCCGGGCGGTGGTACGGACCACCCCCGTGGACCGGGTAGTATTTTCTCTGTCGCCGCCCGCGAAAGCGGACGGCGGGAGTCATGCGCCGCTAGCTCAGTTGGTTAGAGCAGCTGACTCTTAATCAGCGGGTCCGGGGTTCGAGTCCCTGGCGGCGCACCTGGAAGGGCCTCTCGTGGGAGCGAGAGGCCCTTTGACGTGTGCAGGGATCAGAACGTCACGTCCGAGCAGGCGTAGAACGCGTTGCCCGTGTCATGGACCGTCCACACCGCGAGGATCACGTGGTGCCCGCTGAGCCCGGACGGCAGCCGGCCGCTGTGCGACAGGGTCTGCGGCGGACGCTGTCCGTTGTAGGGCACGGTGAGGAACGGGGTGAGGTTGAGGTCGGACCGGGACAGCCCGTGGTTCTGGTTCCAGCCCGGCTTGGTGACGTAGTACTTGAAGTCGGTGGTGGCGTGCATCGCCGTGAACTGCCACCGGAAGGTGTAGTTCTGGCCGCCGGACACCCGGGTCGTGGGCCAGGCGCCCCCCGAGGGGGTCTTCGGGCTGTCGAGCTGGGCGAACGGCGCGTTGCCCGCGGAACAGAGCCGTCCGTCGGCGGGACCCGAGGCGGGGAAGCCCTTCGGGCCCTCGACGCTCTGCGGCTCCCACTGGATGGATCCGCAGTTGGCCACCGAGCCGTTCTGACAGAGCTTCTGCCGGCTGACCGGCAGATCCGTGTAGCCGTGGCCGCTGGCACCACCGGAGGAGAGCACGAGTGCTCCGGTCGTGGCCAGCCCCACCGCGGCTGCGTACGTCTTGGTCCTTGTGCGCATGCTGCTGCTCCTGGTGAACGTGGGGGAGTTTCCGTGAGCCGTGCAGGTAGGTCTAGACCAAGTCTGAGATTATGGGCGCGGACTGAACATGTCCATACCAATCGCAGGGTCCGTTCCCCCGCCGTTCACGGCCCCGTCTCCCCCCGTCCCGCGCAGAACGCCACCGTCAGGTCCTTCACCAGCACCTTGCGTTCGTAGTCGTCCAGTTCCACCAGCCCCCGCATGGTCAGCCGGGTCACCGTGTCCTCCACCGAGTCCACGACCGAGCCGAGCACGCTCGCCCGGTGCTGGGCGTCCAGCGCGGCGATCCGGCGCCGGTGCATCGCGGCGGCCACCTCGGGCGCGTACTCCACCCGGACCGGCCGCACCGCGAACACCTCCACCCCCACCGGTGCGGTGTCCGCCGCCACCAGCCGGGTCAGCGCGTCCTGCGCCGCCTCCACCGCGCCCTTGCCCGCGCCCGGCGCCGCCACCGGCACCCGCACCAGCGCCGCCTCGACGCACGCGCGCAGGTACGCCTCGTGGTCCTCGACGCCCAGCGTCGCCCGCGCGGTGTCCCGCACCCGCCACACCACCAGTACGGCCACCCGCAGCGCGACCCCGCTGCGGTCGGCCGCCCGCACCGGCTCACCGCGCCAGTGCCGCAGCCGTACGTCGACCCGGCGGCGCAGCAGCAGCGGGTTGACCCACATCAGCCCGGTCCGCCGGACGGTCCCCCGGTAACGGCCGAACAGGCCGAGCACCCAGGCCCGCCCGGTCCGCCCGCGGGCCAGCCCGCCGAACCCGACCAGGCCGAGCGCCCCGGCCCCCGCGTACGCCGCCCACTGCGCGGGGCCGAGCCCCGCCGCACCGGCACGCGCCGCCGGTCCGAGCGCCTGAGCCACCAGCGGCGGCAGCACGCCCGCCCACCACGAGGTGACCGCACAGCCGGCCACCCCGCACACCCCGGCGAGCACCCCCGCGAGGCCGGGCAGCACCCGCGCGGGCCGCTCCACCAGCTCGGGGTCGACCTCCGGGACGACCGACCGGACCCGCTTTCCCGTACCCGTACCCGTACCCGTGCCCTGCCCCTGCCCCTGCCCCTGCCCCTGCCCCTGGGGGACCTTTCCGTCCGCGTCCGCCCGGCGGGCGACGACCGCCGGCCGCAGCCGCACCGGCGCCGGCTCGGGGGCGTCGCGGAACAGCAGGTGGACGGGGATCTCGGTGGTGGACTCGGTGTGGATCAGCCGGACCGGCCGGACGGCCGCCGAGCCGCCGTCCGCCGGACCACCACCCACCGGGCCGTCACCCGCCGGCCTGCCGGCCCCGGGGCCACCGTCCACCGCGACGCCCACCGACCTGCCGCCCACCGGGGCGTCGTCCACCGGCCCCCCGGACTCGGGAACGCGTTCGGGGATGTGTTCGGGAACGTTCTCGGGGACGGGGGATGTCGTCGTGGTCACGCCTGCCTCCAGCCTCCGCGCCAGATGCGTCACATCGGTCACTTCCAGGGACGCCGTGGGACGTCATGCAACGTAAGTAGGACGTCATGGGACGTCATGGGACGTCATGAAAGGAAAAGCCGACGCCAGGTCTCCGGGCCAGGAAAGCCGTCCGCCGCTCCGCCGCGCCAGCCCTGGGCCCGCTGGAAGGCCTCCACATTGCGGCGGTCGGCCTCGCTCCAGCGCGGTCCCGGGCCCTTCGTGTAGTACCGGCCGAACCCCTTCTTCACCAGTTGTCTTCCGAGCCGCGTGACATGGTCGTTGACGGCGCCCGGCCGGAACGACGCCCGGCCCGGATAGCCCGGCACCCCGTGCGAGGAGGATGCCGCCGAGGGGCCGGCGCCGACGGAAGCGGAACCTCCGTTTTGGACGTCCCGGCCCCCGCCGGTCACCAGCAGCTCCCAGGTCAGCGGGCCCGGCAGACCGTCCGCCGCCGCGTCCCGCCACCCCTGGGCCTCCTGGAAGGCCCGGGTCGCCCTGCGGTCCGCGTCCGTCCAGCGCGGTCCGGAAGGAGTGGGGTAGAAGCGTCCGGCACCGCGGGCGGCGAGCATCCGGCCGAGCTCGGCGACGTACTCGTTCTCCGCGCCGGGGCCGAAATACGTCGCTCCGGGGAACGGGATCCGGCCCGTCGGGAGGGACGCCCCCGCCCCCGCCACGCCGTCGGTCACCCCCTTGTAGCGGTACGGGACATAGCGCGCGGAGTTGTTCCAGTAGGCGTACGGGGTGGTCTTCCGGCGGGTGTGCGGCGCGGTCTGTTCGTAGGCGACGTACTGGGAACGGGTGGTGTCCGTCCAGCCGCCGAAAAGGACCACATGTGATCCGCCGTACGGGTCGGCCGCATTGTGGAACAGCAGCATGTCGCCCGGCCGGAGTTCGTCCTTGGTGATTCTCTCGGCGTATTTCCCGAGGCTGCCGGTCCATTCGTTCCCGGGCAGTCGCCAGGCCATCGAGACATAACCCGAACAGTCCTGCCGGTAACCGTCGGACCAGTAGGAGCCCACGCCGTACGGAACCTTCCGGGTGACCCAGTTCCGGGCCCGCTCGACGATGTCCGCGCGGGTGGTCGCGGGCACCCGCGCGGGGCTCGCGGGCCGGGCCGCCTGACCGCCGGGACCGTGCAGCGGAGCCCGCGTCCCCTGCGGGGTGCCCGGCTCTTCACCTGCGGGAACGTCCGGACCGGTGGGCCGCTGGACCTGGGGGACGGCGACCGCGGGCGCGGCGATCGCGGCCGACGCCGCGACGGCCGCGACGAGAGCGGTCCGGTGCGCCGCCGCCGGATGGCCCGGAAAGCGGCCGGTCCGGGAATGCGGCAGAACGCGTCGCCAGTGCGCGCAGCCGGGGCAGTCGCAGTCGTCCCCCGGATCGATTTCCTCGAATACCGGAGACTCCATGCGATTCCCCTCACACTCCCGGTCGATTTCGTCACGTCCGTGCACGACGGTCAGTTTCGCAACTGTCCCCCGCACGCGCATGTTGACGGTCCGAATGATGTACGGGCGACGGGACCGGCGGTGATCCACGGCCCACGCCCGGCCACCGGTGGTCGGGAGCACCCGCCGGGGTCCTGTAGAGTTACGCCGTCAGCGCGCGCCGCTAGCTCAGTTGGTTAGAGCAGCTGACTCTTAATCAGCGGGTCCGGGGTTCGAGTCCCTGGCGGCGCACCGACCCGACGGGCTCCTCGTGCAGACGAGGGGCCCGTCGGTTTTTGGCCGGATACCGCCTCGCGACCGTTGAACGCAGCACACTCGGCGCACGTATGCAACATCGGCCCCACGGCTTCCCCCCACCGTTCACAATGATCCCGTATGACCGGTGAACACCATGTTTCATATCTTGCGATCATGATGGGCACCGTAGAACCTGGGTTCTTCGGTTTGCTGCGGATTCGCGGCGGTTGGGGGGCAAGAAACCGGTTGCTGGTGATGCGGGGCGAGGGGTCCCGCTTCATGAAGTGGTGCCGAGGGGGGCATCATGCAACCGGAACAGCGCTGTGCCGTGTCTATAAGGTGTGGGTGACGTGGTGACAGCGGTCTACCACTGATACGTCCGTGACGGTCGAGGGGGACCGGACCGCACGTAAGGAAGCGACGAAGCACGCGGTGACCGCCGCGTGTTGGGGGGATGACTCATGACGTCGACGCCGACGGGCGCCCAGAGGGACGACGACCCGTCCCAGACCACCCAGCTCAGGGTGCCCGGCCATCGGAACTGGAACACGGGAGCGTTCCGCCGGATCAGGAAGACGCTGCCGAGATACGACTACGAGCACTACAGCCGGCTCGCGGGCCCCCTCACCCAGCCCGATCCGAACAGACCGTACAAGGTGCAGTACCGCTCGCTGATCGGCCAGGAACCGCACCGCATCCGGATCGCGCTGATGCTGGCCGCCGCCCCGGTGCTGTCGCTGGTGCTGCTGTTCTGGCTGCTCCAGCCCTCCCACTGGACCGAGCGGGACTACGTGGAGTTCGAGTGGCTGCCCGCCCTCGACATCGTCATGCTCGTCTCGATCGGTCTGATCGAGTTCTTCCGCTGTATGAACGTGCTGTCGAACGCGCACGCCACGCTGGTCGCCCGCGATCCGATCCCGGTGGTGCCCGAGACCGGCACCCGGGTCGCCTTCCTCACCTCCTTCGTGCCCGGCAAGGAGCCGCTGGAGATGGTGACGAAGACCCTGGAGGCGGCCGTCAGGATCCGCCACCGGGGCCTGATGCACGTCTGGCTGCTCGACGAGGGCGACGACCCGGAGGTGAAGGAGGTCTGCGCGCGCCTGGGCGTGCACCACTTCTCCCGCAAGGGCGTCGCGAAGTGGAACCAGAAGAAGGGCGCGCACCGCGCGAAGACCAAGCACGGCAACTACAACGCCTGGCTGGACGCGCACGGCGACGACTACGACTTCTTCGCCTCGGTCGACACCGACCACGTGCCGCTGCCGAACTACCTGGAGCGGATGCTCGGCTTCTTCCGCGACCCGGACGTCGGCTTCGTCATCGGCCCGCAGGTGTACGGCAACTACGACAACTTCGTCACCAAGGCCGCCGAGTCCCAGCAGTTCCTCTTCCACGCGCTGATCCAGCGCGCCGGCAACCGCTACGGCTCGCCGATGTTCGTGGGCACCTCCAACGCCGTGCGCATCAAGGCGCTGAAGCAGATCGGCGGTCTGTACGACTCGATCACCGAGGACATGGCGACCGGCTTCGAGATGCACCGCCACAAGAACCCGGCGACGGGGAAGAAGTGGCGCTCGGTCTACACCCCGGACGTGCTCGCGGTCGGCGAGGGCCCCAACGCCTGGACCGACTTCTTCACCCAGCAGATGCGCTGGTCGCGCGGTACGTACGAGACGATCATCGGGCAGTACTGGAAGGGCTTCTACTCGCTCCCGCCGAGCAAGCTCTTCAACTACACGATGATGATCATCTTCTATCCGATGTCGGCCCTGAACTGGATCCTCGCGGCGATCAGCTGCGCGCTGTTCCTGGGCCTGGGCGCCTCGGGTGTGAACATCGACCCGGTGGTCTGGCTGATGCTCTACGGCAACGCCTCCGCCCTGCAGATCGGCCTGTACGTCTGGAACCGCCGGCACAACGTCTCGCCGCACGAGCCGGAGGGCTCCGGCGGTGTGGCCGGCATGGTGATGTCCGCGCTGTCGGCGCCGCTGTACGCGAAGGCGCTGATCGACTCCGTCCTGCGCAAGAAGAGCAAGTTCGTGGTCACGCCCAAGGGTGACTCGGCCAGCCCCGACACCTGGTTCGGAACCTTCCGGTACCACTGGTACTTCATCCTGATCTTCGCCGGTTCCATCACCGCGGGCTTCGTCTACGGGCACTCTCACCCGGCGATGGTGATCTGGGCGACCTTCGCCCTGCTGATCACCGCCGCGCCGATGTTCGCCTGGCGGCACGGCATGCGGCAGGACCGGAAGAAGCCCGGCGCCCACGCCGGGGGCGGGCAGCCGGACGCCGGGCAGGAGCCCCGGACGCAGGCCCTGCCGCCGCAGATGCCGCAGCAGCAGCACGCCCCGCAGGACCGGCCCCAGTGGGCCGCCTCGCACGGTGGGCCCGCCGCGGACACCGGGGGCGCGGCCCCCGGGAACGACCAGACCATGCAGATCGCCCTTGGTGGACTTGGGGGACGTAAGGAATGAAGGACCGTGCAGGCCGCCGTCGCGCCCGTCGGATCGCGATAGGCACGGCGGTGGTGCTGGCGCTGGCCGGAATGAACGGGCCGTGGCTGTACCGCTTCAGCACCGAGAAATACCACCAGTACAAGATCGACCAGCCCGAGTACAAGGCCGAGAACGGCAAGTGGGAGATCGTCGAGTTCCCCGAGGAGTACCGGCAGAACACCATCCACGCGGCGCTGCTGCGCACCGGCAAGGTGCTGCTCGTCGCGGGGTCGGGCAACGACCAGGACAACTTCGACGCGAAGAAGTACGACACCCGGATCTGGGACCCCGTCAAGAAGACCGTCAAGAAGGTGCCGACGCCCACCGACCTGTTCTGCACCGGCCACACCCAGCTCGCCAACGGCAACCTGCTGATCGCGGGCGGCACCAAGCGGTACGAGAAGCTCAAGGGTGACGTGAAGAAGGCCGGCGGCCTGATGATCGTCCACAACGAGAACCCGGACGAGCCGATCACCCTGCCCGCCGGGACGAAGTTCACCGGCAAGGAGAACGGCAAGACCTTCGTCTCGAAGGACCCGGTGCTCGTGCCGCGCGCCGAGAAGAACTTCGATCCGGAGACCGGCGAGTTCCTGGGCAACACCCCGGGCGTCGGCCGCATCTACGTCGAGGCGCAGAAGGAAGGCGCCACGTACGAGACCGGCACCCAGGACAACTACAAGGTGCAGGGCCTGTCCGGCGCCGACGCGCGCAACACGTACGGCATCGCCGAGAAGCTCGCCCTGGACAAGAAGGACTTCCAGGGCATCCGGGACGCCTACGAGTTCGACCCGGTCGCCGAGAAGTACATCAAGGTCGACCCGATGAAGGAGGCCCGCTGGTACCCGACGCTCACCACCCTGAGCGACGGCAGGATCCTCAGCGTCTCCGGCCTCGACGACATCGGCCAGCTCGTCCCGGGCAAGAACGAGGTCTACGACCCCGAGACCAAGGAGTGGACCTACACCGACAAGGTCCGCCAGTTCCCGACGTACCCGGCGCTGTTCCTGATGCAGAACGGCAAGGTCTTCTACTCGGGTTCCAACGCCGGCTACGGACCGGACGACGTGGGCCGCGACCCGGGCGTCTGGGACGTGGAGACCAACAAGTTCGAGAAGATCCCCGGGCTGAGCGACCCGAACATGATGGAGACGTCCGGCACGGTGCTGCTGCCGCCGGCACAGGACGAGAAGTACATGGTGATCGGCGGCGGCGGGGTCGGCGAGTCCCAGCTCTCCAGCGAGAAGACCCGCATCGTCGACCTCAAGGCGGACGACCCTAAGTTCGTCGACGGGCCGTCACTGGACAAGGGCACCCGCTATCCGCAGGCGTCGGTCCTGCCGAACGACGAGGTGCTGGTCACGGGCGGCTCGGAGGACTACCGGGGCCGCGGCGACTCCAACATCCTCGAGGCGCGGATCTACGACACGGAGAAGAACGAGTTCAGGCAGGTCGCCGACCCGCTGGTGGGCCGCAACTACCACTCGGGCTCGATCCTGCTGCCCGACGGCCGCGTGATGGTCTTCGGCTCCGACTCGCTCTACGCCGACAAGGCCAACACCAAGCCGGGCGAGTTCGAACAGCGCATCGAGATCTACACGCCGCCGTACCTGTACGGGGACGACGAGCAGCCCGACCTGTCGGGCGGGCCGAAGACCGTCGAACGCGGTGGGTCCGGCACGTTCACCTCCGCGGACGCGGCGTCGGTCAAGAGCGTGCGGCTGATCCGGCCGAGTGCGTCGACGCACGTCACTGATGTGGACCAGCGGTCGATCGCGTTGGACTTCAAGGCGGACGGGGACAAGATCACTGTGACGGTGCCGGAGGACAAGAACCTGGTTCAGTCGGGGTGGTACATGCTGTTCGTCAATGACGGGGAGGGTGTGCCCAGTAAGGCGCAGTGGGTGCAGGTGCCGTAGCGCTGCGCGGCTCGGCCGTCTCTTCGTCCGCAGGTCCGTCGTGGCTGGTCGCGCAGTTCCCCGCGCCCCTTGGGCACGGGGAACTCGCCGTTACTCAGATCCTTCGGCCAGTTTCAGGGCGTACTCCGGCCACCACTCGCCCGCCTTCGGGCCGCCCTTGCACTCGCCGTCCGACTCTCCGGGGCGCTTCACCCACAGGTAGGCGTCGACCAGGGGGTCGGACGTCTTCGTCGTCGGGGTTTCGCCGAGGGCCCGGCCGGGGGGGTTGCACCAGCGTTCGTCCGCCGCGCCCTCGGTGTAGGGCCCGTTGCCGTTGCGGCTGGTGTCGATGACGAAGTGCTTGTCTCCGATCTTGGCGGAGAGCTGCTTGCCGTAGGCGATGGACTCCTCGGTGGAGTAGTAGTTGGAGACGTTCACCGAGAAGCCGTCGGCCTGGTCGACGCCGGCCCACTTGAGCGGCTCGTGGATCTGGTCGGGTTCGCCCCAGCCGGCGTTGCCCGCGTCCAGGTAGACCTTGGTGTTCTTCAGGCCCTTCAGCTTGGCGACGGCGCCCTTGAGGAGGTCGTAGCGCTCCTCGTGGAACTCGTCCGGGGTGCAGCCGTCCACCAGGTGCAGTACCGCGTCGGGTTCGAGGATCACGGTCGCCGGGCGGTCGCCGATGCCCTTGGCGACGCTGTCGACGAAGTCGCGGTAGGTGTCGCCGTCGGCGGCGCCGCCCTGCGAGTACTGGCCGCAGTCGCGGTGCGGGATGTTGTAGAGGACCAGCAGCGCGGTGCGGTCCGCCTTCTCCGCGCCCTCGGTGAAGCCGCGGGCCTGTTCCTCGGGGTTCTCCGGGCTGATCCACTCGGCGACGGGCTGCTGGGCGATCCTGCGGATCCGGTCGGCCTCCGACTTCTTGCCGTCCTCCACCAGTCGGGCGACCTGCCGTGCGGCGTTGCCGTCCGGGTTGACCCAGAACGGGTCGGACTCCTTCGGCTGCTGGGTGATCCCCGCGCCGGCGTCCGCACCCCCCTTGTCGTCCGAGGACGAACACCCGGTCATCAGTAGCGCCGCCCCCAGCACCACCGCGGACGCCCGCCCCCCGGTGAACGCCCCGACCCCCCTGCTGCCGTACATCAAGCCCCCCTTGGGTGCACTTGTTCCATGTGCTCCGAGCCCCAATCCTGACATACGTCCCGCGACGCCCACGAGGCCGAACCCGACCTTGTCCGCCGGCTGTTACAGCGTGGTGGCACAGGCGCTCCCGGTCGTGCCGTACGGGCCGGCGGCGAGGCCGCCGGCGGGGGTCACCTGCGGGGATCACGGACCGGGACCGGGCCGGACTCGGCGTCGGTCCGCCCCTGGGCCCGGCACGTCCTCCGTTCCGGAGTCGTGCGCGCCACGGACCGCCGCGGCCTCCCGCACCGGTCGCCGGGTCACTCCCGCGGCCCGGACCCCGCGCGGTCGAGGACCGGCCAGGTGGACGGGCACCGGTGCTCAGGGTCCGGTCGCGGTCAGATACGCCGAGACGACGACGTCGGCCGTGCAGCCGCCGGTGGTCCGGTCGGGGGTCCCGGCGCAGGCGACCAGCCGGAGTTCGGCCCGTCCCGCGCGGCGCGGCTCGGGGGTCCGCCGGGTGTCGAACCGTTCGGGGGAGTGGGAGAGGACCCGGACGTCCTCCACGGTGAACTCGGCGGTCCCTGCGGCATCCGCGCGGGTCACCCGGATCTCCTGGCCGGGTTCGAGCGCGTCCACGGAACGGAGGGCGGCCGACCCCACCAGCAGCGCGGTGCCGGGCTCCCCCGGTGTCACCCCGTCCGCGGGCCGGCCGACCGTGTCCGGCCGGCCGTACCCGTCGGCCACCACCGGTACGTGGAGGCCCAGGTCCGGGATGTCGAGGCGCCGCGGCACCGCGGCGGTCAAGGGGCGGTGCGCGGGCGGCAGTTCGATCCGGGGAGGCCGTCCGGCCGCCGCCATGTCACCGGTGGCGGTCCCGGACATCCCGGCGGGTACGTCACTTCGCTCACGGCCCCACAGCCACAGCCCGAGCAGCAGCACCGCCCAGGCCACACCGGCGAGCAGCCGCCCGGTGCCGGACGGGCAGCGTTCCTCGTCGGAACCCATCGTGCACCTCCAGACATCTGGAGGGTCCCGCGCGGGGTCCGGGGCCGCATCCTCGCGAGCGCGGCGATTACTCCGTACGGGTGAACGTCGGTGTCAGATCAGATCGACGAGGTCCGCGATGGAGTCCACGACCTTGGACGGCCGGTACGGCCAGTTCTCCACCTGCTCGGTCCGGGTCAGCCCGGTGAGCACCAGGAACGTCTGCATCCCGGCCTCGATGCCGGCCAGCACGTCGGTGTCCATCCGGTCGCCGATCATCGCGCTGCTCTCGGAGTGGGCCCCGATGGTGTTGAGGCCGGTGCGCATCATCAGCGGGTTGGGCTTGCCCGCGAAGTAGGGCTGCTTGCCGGTCGCCTTGGTGATGAGCGCGGCCACCGCGCCGGTCGCCGGGAGCGGGCCCTCGGTGGAGGGGCCGGTCTCGTCGGGGTTGGTGCAGATGAAGCGGGCGCCGTCGTTGATCAGGCGGACCGCCTTCGTCATGGCCTCGAAGGAGTACGTCCGGGTCTCCCCGAGGACCACGTAGTCGGGCTCGTGGTCGGTGAGGATGTAGCCGATGTCGTGCAGCGCGGTGGTCAGACCGGCCTCGCCGATGACGTACGCCGAGCCGCTGGGGCGTTGGTCGTCCAGGAACTTGGCGGTGGCGAGGGCGGAGGTCCAGATGTTCTCGATCGGTACCTCCAGGCCCATGCGGCGAAGCCGGGCGTGCAGGTCGCGCGGGGTGTAGATCGAGTTGTTGGTGAGGACCAGGAAGGGCTTCCCGGAGTCGCGCAGCTTCTTGATGAAGGCGTCGGCGCCGGGGATCGGTACGCCCTCGTGGATCAGCACCCCGTCCATGTCGGTGAGCCACGATTCGATCGGCTTGCGGTCTGCCATGTGCGGGATCTCCTGCCGTGCGCGGTCCTGCGTGCGCCCCAGCCTAGACAGACCCGGATCTTGAGGGAACGCCGGATACGGCTCGGCCGGCGGGTGGGCGGGCGGTTCGGTGGCGGCGGGGCGGGGACGGTGTTCGCGTCAGGCGGCGCGAAAGTGGCGCGAACATGTGTTGCCGCTGTGTCGTGTGCGTCGCAGCCTGAGGTGGCGGGAGCGCTCCCACGACCGCCCGCGCCCCCACAGCCCCGTTCATCGGCCGCCGACAGCACGCGGAAAGAAGGAGATCGTGGCTTGTCATATACATGCCCTTAGGGTGCGGCTCCGTCCGGCATTCGTTCTGTGCGCCCTGCTCGCGGTGCTGTCGGCCCTCGTCCCGTCCGCCACCGCGGCGGCGGAGAAGGAGGACGCGTCCGCCGTCCCCCTGCCCTCGATCGGCGCGACCACCACCCAGGTCGCCTCCGGGCTGAGACGGCCCACCGCCATCGCCGCCCCCGACGACGGCACGGACCGGCTGTTCATCACCGAGAAGTCCGGCACCGTCCGCGTCTACCACCCGGACACCGGCCTGGAGCGGACCCCGCTGATCGACATCACCCCGTCCGTCGACGAGTCCGGCAACGAGCGCGGCCTGCTCGGCATCGCCCTCCCGCCCGACTTCGCCGACAGCCAGGACCTGTACCTGGCGTACACGGCGCTGCCCGACGGCGCGGTCACCCTCGCCCGCTACCGGCTCGACGACTCCCGCCTGGAGCCCCTGCTCTCCCAGGAGCACGCCGAGTACAGCAACCACAACGGCGGCCAGCTCGCCTTCGGCCCCGACGGCGACCTGTACTGGAGCATCGGCGACGGCGGCGGCTCCGGGGACCCCTTCCGTTCCGGACAGCGGCTGGACACCCTGCTGGGCAAGATCATGCGGATCGACGTGAGCCGCGCGTGCGGCTCACTCGCGTACTGCGTCCCCTCCGACAACCCCTTCGTGGACACGCCCGGCGCCCGCGCGGAGATCTGGCTGTACGGACTGCGCAACCCGTGGCGGTTCTCCTTCGACCGGGCCGACGGATCGATGTGGATCGGCGACGTCGGCCAGGGCCGCTGGGAGGAGATCAACCACCTCGCCCCCGGCCGGGGCGGACTGAACCTCGGCTGGTCCTGCTACGAGGGCCTGGAGAGGTTCACGGGCGGGGACTGCGGCCCCGGCGGGGAGTACACCGAGCCGGTCTTCACCTACTCCCCCTACACCGGCGGCTGTTCGGTCATCGGCGGGCACGTGTACCGGGGCCGGGAGTACGCCGACCTGGTGGGCGGCACGTACATCGCCACCGACTACTGCTCGTCCACGGTCTGGGCGCTGCGGCCCGACGGGCGGGGCGGCTACGAGCAGGCCGAGATCGGTGAGATGCCCACGCAGGTGACGTCGGTCGGCACGACCGTCGACGGGGAGTTCTACGTGGTCAACGACCTGCCCGGCGGCCTGCACAAGGTGTCCTTCTCGCGGGAGGAGCCCACCTGCCGGGTGGACCGTACGGTGACGGCCTGGGGCACCGGCATGACGGTCGACCTCACCGTCACCAACACCGGCGGCACCCCGGTGAACGGCTGGACGCTCGAATTCCCGCTGGCCCCGGGCCAGACGGTCGTCTCCGACTGGAACACGGACCTGACCCAGGGAAGCAACGTGATCACGGCGTCCGACGCCACCCACAACGCCGTGATCGCACCGGGCGCGAGCATCACCCTGGGCTACCTCGCGGAACACGAGGGCGACGCGACACCACCGCCGAGGTTCATGCTGAACGGGGACGCCTGCGCGGTGGGGAGATGACTGCGGGCAGTCGTGCCTTCCCCAGCGCCTCGACCGGTCGTTTCGGCATGGGGTTCGGAGTCGTCGCAGGCAGACGATGCCGTACGCGAGTCGGAGGAGACCGAGGTGAAGGCCGGCGCGTGTCTCGTGAAGGTCGTCCGGCGGCCACCGCCGGCTTCGCGGCGGAGTCCCACGCGGGACGCCACCCGGCCGCATCCCGCCGTCCACCCCCGAAGCGCGGGCGGACGGCGGGTCCGGTCGGTCAGCCGGCTCAGGGGGCCCCGCAGCCGCCGTACTCGAGGGAGGACACCGCGTTGTCGTAGAGGAACAGGAGTTCCTGCTTCTCACCCGGCTCGATGGTGTAGTGGTAGCCCCGGTAGTCGGCATCGGTGTAGATGCAGACGAACCCCGCGCCGCGGTTCCACACCGAGCTGGCCCGGTCGTTCCACGTCCAGCCGATGTTGGGGACGTCCACCCGGTACTGGAGCTGCAGGTTGCTCCCGGTGAGGTTGTGGCCGTCGTAGAGGCAGATCTGGCCTTCTTCACAGCGGGTCACGGGTTCATCGGCCGATGCGGTTCCCGGAGCCGCCAGTACGGCGGTGGAGGCGAGGACTGCCCCTGCCACCGCGGTCTTGACTGTCAGTTTCATGAGTACTCTTCCCGTCGTTGCCCGAGAAAGCGCGGTCATGGCCGCCGCGTCCAGCTGTCGTTTCTCGAGGGCATCGGTCGTACAACGGCCCCCGTGCGCGTGTGGTTCACGGAGACGGCGTCGATCACGGTCTCCGGAAGGGGCGGGCCGTGGCGTTCTCGTGGCCTGCTGATCGTTTCGGCATGACGTCCGGAGTCGTCGCGGGCGGATGTCGCCGCGAGCGAGTCGGAGCAGACCGAGTCCGAAACGGCCGGTAAGGGCCTGGGAGGCACCCGGGGGCAACGCCGCCGAGCGACACCCGCGCCCGTCAGCCGCACGAGGGCGGTGCCTCCCGGTCAGGCATCGCCCCGGCCGAACAGCGGGGCGAGGAGCAACTGGGCCGCCCCCTCCGCGACCCCCTGCACCCCACCGGGCGCGACCCGCACCGGCACACCCCCGTCGCCCCCGCCCTCACGCCGGGCCCGCGCGGCGAGAACCGCACCGACCCCCCGCACGAACTCCTCGGGCGCGGCGGCCACGGTACGCCCCCCGAGAAGCACCAGATCGATGTCGAGCAGCCCGACGAGGTTCGCCGCCCCCGCCCCCAGCACCCTGGCCGCCTCGGCGACATCGCCGCGGGCGACAGCGTCCAGGCACAGCGCCTCGACGCACCCACGAGCACCGCAGGTGCACGGCCGCCCGTCCAGCTGGATGACCTGGTGCCCGAACTCACCGGCGCCGGTCCTGGCCCCCCGGTACACGCTCCCGCCCATCACCAGCCCCGCCCCCAGCCCCGTACCGAGGTGCAGATAGGCGAAGGAGCCGCCCTCGCCGCCGACCGCCAGCCCCAGCGCCGCCGCGTTGGTGTCCTTGTCGACGACCACCGGCACGCCGAGCCGCCGTGCCAGCGCGTCCCGGAGCGGGAAGCCGTCCCACTCGGGGAAGCCGGTGACCCGGTGCAGCACACCCTTCTCGTGGTCGAGCGGTCCGGGCAGCGCGACCCCGACGCCGAGCGGAGCCCGGCCCGCCCCGCCCGCCACCCCGAGCGGAGCCCGGTCCGCCCCGTCCGCCCCCGGTACCCGGAGCGCCTCGACGACCCCGGCCACCCGCGCCAGTACCGCCTCCTCCCCCGCGCCCAGGTCCAGCGGTGCCCGCCTCCGGTCCACCACCGTCCCGTCCAGGTCGACCAGCACCGCCCGCACCTCGTCCCGGTCCAGGTGAACGCCCACCGCGTGCCCCGCCTCCGGGACCAGTCGCAGTACCGTGCGCGGCTTGCCGCCCGTGGACGCCCGGCGCCCCGCCTCGGCCGCGAGCCCGTCCGCCCGCAGCCGGGCCGTGATCTTGCTGACCGCCTGCGGGGTGAGCCCGGTCCGCTCGGCGAGTTCCAGCCGGCTGATCCCCTCCGCTCCCGCGGTCCGCAGCAGGTCGAGCACGAGCGCGGTGTTGTGGCTGCGCAGGGCGAGCAGGTTCACCCCCAGCGGGGCCCCGTGCGCCCCGTACGCCCCGTGCGCCCCGCCGATGCCGTCGTTCGTCCTGTTCACCCGGCCATTCTCTCCGCTGCTTGCACTTTGGCAACAGCGTTGCGAAAGTAGAGAGCATGACTGGCACTCCCCTCCGCGTCGGCCTCGTCGGCTACGGCCTCGCGGGCTCCGTGTTCCACGCCCCGCTGATCGCCGCGACCGAGGGCCTCGCGCTCGACACGGTGGTCACCTCGAACCCCGAGCGGCAGCAACAGGCCCGCGACGGGTTCCCGGACGTCCGCGTCGCCGCGACCCCGGACGAGCTGTTCGCCCGCGCCGGCGAACTGGACCTGATCGTCGTCGCGTCCCCGAACAAGACGCACGTCCCGCTCGCCACGACCGCCCTGAAGGCCGGTCTGCCGGTCGTCGTCGACAAGCCGCTCTCCGGCACGGCGGCCGAGGCGCGCGAGCTGGCGGACCTCGCCGAGGAGCGCGGCCTGCTCCTCTCCGTCTTCCAGAACCGCCGCTGGGACAACGACTTCCTCACCCTGCGCAAGCTGATCGACGAG
Source organism: Streptomyces sp. NPDC059787 (assembly GCF_042732315.1). Taxonomy (NCBI): domain Bacteria; kingdom Bacillati; phylum Actinomycetota; class Actinomycetes; order Kitasatosporales; family Streptomycetaceae; genus Streptomyces; species Streptomyces sp. NPDC059787. The sequence goes on along the minus strand of NZ_JBHWHX010000017.1, from coordinate 83,957 downwards.
GGCGAACTCGGCGACGTGTACCGCTTCGAGTCCCGCTTCGAGCGCTGGCGCCCGCAGCTCAAGGGCGGCTGGCGGGAGTCCGGCGACCCCACAGAGATCGGAGGTCTGCTCTACGACCTCGGCAGCCATGTCGTCGACCAGGCGCTGGTCCTCTTCGGCCCGGTGACCGCCGTCCACGCCGAGGCGGACATCCGGCGCGACGGCGCGCAGACCGACGACGACACGTTCATCGCACTGACGCACGCCGGCGGCGTCCGCTCCCACCTCTACGTCTCGGCGACCACGGCCCAGCTCGGCCCGCGCTTCCGCGTCCTGGGCTCGAAGGCCGGCTACGTCAAGCACGGCCTGGACCCCCAGGAGGCCGCCCTGCGCGACGGCCTGCGCCCCGGCACCGGCTGGGGCATGGAACCCGAGGAGCTGTGGGGCCGCATCGGTGCCGGGGAGTCCCCGGTGACCGGCGGCGGACACCCCGTGCCGACCCTCCCGGGTGACTACCCCGCCTACTACGCGGCCGTGGCGAAGGCCCTGCTGGAGGGCGCACCCAACCCGGTGACCGCACGGGAGGCGGCCGCCGCCCTGGACGTGCTGGAGGCCGCGCGGCGCTCGGCCCTGGAGAAGGTGACGGTGACGCTGTGACCGCCCCGAAGCAGACCCCGGAACCCACCCCGAGCGTGGAGGAGCTGGAGGCGCAGGAACGCCGCCTGGTCTTCCGGCGGTTCACGTACGACGACGCGTGGGCGCTCGGCTCCCTGCTGGTGGAGACGGCGCGCGAGCGCCAGGCCCCCGTCGCCGTCGACATCCACCGCGCGGGCCAGCAGCTCTTCCACGCCGCCCTGCCCGGCTCCGCCCCCGACAACGACGCCTGGATCGCCCGCAAGCGCCGGGTCGTCGAACGCTACGGCTCCGCCTCCTACCTGGTGGGCGCCCGCCACCGGGCCAAGGGCACGACGTTCGAGGCGTCCTCCCGCCTGGACCCCGACACCTACGCGGCCCACGGCGGCTCCTTCCCCATCACGGTGGAGGGCGTGGGCGTCATCGGCGCGGTGACGGTCTCGGGCCTCCCCCAACTCCAGGACCACGAGCTGGTGGTGGAGGTCCTGGAGCGGTTCCTGGCCGACCGCGGGCCCGCCGCGTCGGGCTGAGGCCCGCCCCGCCGTGAAGGGCCCTCGCCGCGACGCGGTGAGGGCCCGGTGTCCGCCCGGGACGGGGACGGCTCAGACGCCGGCGATCGACTGGATCCAGGAGCGGTACGCCGTCACGTTGGTGTACGCCGTGGTCGTCTGGCGGTCGCTGGTGGAGGCGACGCCCACCTGGACGCCGTTCGCCATCATCGGGCCGCCGGAGTCGCCGCCGGCGGTGATGCCGTCGCCCCGGCGGGCACAGATGGCGGAGCCGCCGTAGGCATCGCTGCAGCCGCTGGTGACCGTGACGTTGGCGACCTTCAGGTAGCGGGACTGGCAGTTGGCCTCCGAGCCGCACCGGGAGGTGGCGCCCCAGCCGTACACCTGCACGTTCTGTCCGACGCGCACGGTGCCCGGCTGCCCGAGTCCGGCGTAGGTCGCCGACACGGAACGGTCGAGGCGGACGAGCGCCAGGTCCGCGCTGTGGGTGTAGGTCTGGACGCCGTTGGCCACGGTGCCGCCGCTGTGCTGGTCCAGGCTGCCGATGCGGAACGACAGTCCGCCGCCGGTGACGCAGTGCTTGGCGGTGAGGATCCAGGTCGGGGCGATGATCGTGGCCGAACAGGTCTCCCTGCCGTTGGAGAACAGCCGGGCGGCCCAGGGACCGCTGGAGGCGTACCCGCCGCCGATGATGGGCCGCGGGGCCTCGGTGGTCGGGGGTGCCGGTGCCGCGGTGGCGGTGGGGACGAGAAGCGCGAGGACGGAGACCGCCGCTGCGGCGAGAGCGGGAACGAGCCTTGTTATGCGCAAGGTTCCTCGATTCGGGGAGACACGTCACCTGGACGTGTACGTGTGGGGGTCGACGGCCCCATGGACCGCGCCCACGACGAACCGCCGCCCGTCGGCGGCAAGTTCGCCATGAGCACGCCCAGAATCCCGGAGGAACCCCGAACAGGGGTACTAACACTTGGCGATAACACCGTGCTATGGATGCGGAAAGAGGGGACGCGGGAAGCCAGGCACCGCCCCACCGAAAGGGGCGCGGGGAACTGCGCGACCAGCCACGACAAACCCGCAGCCGACAACGAACCACAACTCCCCACCCCGTAGTCGCCCTGCTCCCCCAGCGGAGCGCTACGCGTCCTTGAACTCCTGCCGCTGCCGCCCGAGCCCGGAGATCTCCAGCTCCACCACGTCCCCCGCCCGCAGGAACGGCTTCGGCTCCGGCTCCCCCAGCGCCACCCCCGCCGGCGTCCCGGTGTTGATGACGTCACCGGGATAGAGCGTCATGAAGTGACTGACGTACCGCACGACTTCCCCCACCGGGAAGATCTGCTCGGCGGTCGTCCCGTCCTGCTTCAGCTCCCCGTTCACCCACAGCCGCAGCGACAGGTCCTGCGGATCGCCGACCTCGTCGGCGGTCACCAGCCACGGCCCCAGCGGGTTGAACGTCTCGCAGTTCTTCCCCTTGTCCCAGGTCCCGCCCCGCTCGATCTGGAACTCCCGCTCGGAGACGTCGTGCGCGACGGCGTACCCGGCGACGTGCGCGAGCCCCTCCTCCGCCGACTCCAGGTACCGCGCCGTACGCCCGATCACGACCGCCAGTTCGACCTCCCAGTCGGTCTTCACCGATCCGCGTGGCACCAGCACCGTGTCGTCCGGCCCGACGACCGTGTCCGCCGCCTTGAAGAAGATCACCGGCTCGGCGGGCGGCTCGGCCCCCGTCTCGCGGGCGTGGTCGTGGTAGTTCAGCCCGATGCAGACGATCTTCCCGATCCGCGCCACCGGTGGCCCGACCCGCAGCCCCTCCCCGTCCAGCGCGGGCAGTTCCCCGCTGTCGGCGGCGGCCCGGATCCGCCCGAGCGCGGCCTCGTCGGCGAGCAGCGCCCCGTCGATGTCGGCGACGAGACCCGACAGGTCGCGCAGGGTCCCCTCGTCGTCGAGCAGCGCCGGCCGCTCCTGTCCCGCCGTACCGACTCGCAGCAGCTTCATGATTCCCGTCTCCCTCGATCGCGGGCCCTTCCGATGAGCACGGCCCGGATGCGGCGGGGCACAGTCATCGGAGGACTGGTCGATCCTCCGATCCCGCGCTCCACTCCGCAAGACCCGGTTCACGTACTGGACCACGGGGAACCGCGCACCCAGCTCCAACAGCCCTCACTCCTCAGGGGCGCGAGGAACCGCGCACTCAACCTCGACAGCCCCACAGCCCCACAGCCCCACAGCCAACGGCAATCCCGACTCCCAGGGGCGCGGGGAACCGCGCACCCAGCCCCCACACCCCCGGCTACCGGCCAACGGCACCCCGTCTCCGGCCCGCCCCGCGCTAGCGGTACAGCACGGCCCGCTCCACCACGCTCCACGTCGTACTGGTCACCATGTACAGCGCGGCCGCCAGCGGCATGACGGCGACGGTGACGAGCGTGAAGAACGACATGAACGGCATCACCTTGGTCACCGCCCCCAGCCCCGGCACCTGCTCCCCCTCACCGGCCGTCACGGAATTGACGGCCATCATCCGCCGGGACAGCCGGTACCCGAACCAGGCGACCACGGTGACGACCGCGAACAGCCCGACGTACACGAGTCCGGGCCCGCCGAACACCCCGCCGTCCCCGAGCGCGTCCGCCCACCGGCCGCCGAGCGGCGCCTCGAACAGCCGGTGCCCGAGCAGCTCGTTGGCCCGCCCGCCGATCGTCTCGCTGGAGAACAGGTGGTACAGCAGGAAGAACGCGGGCAGCTGGAGCAGGCTCGGCAGGCACCCGGACAGCGGCGACACCTTCTCCCGCGCGTGCAGTTCCAGTACGGCGCGCTGGAGCTTCTCGGGGTCGCGGCCGTGCTTGCGCCGCAGCTCGGCGATGCGCGGCTGGAGCGCCGCCCGGGCCTTCTGTCCACGCGCGGCGGCCCGGGACAGGGGGTGGACGAGGAGTCGTACGAAGGCGGTGAACAGAACGATCGCGGCAGCCGCCGCGGAGACGCCGAACAGCGGCCGGAGCAGGTCGGCCAGGTGCTCGACCAGGCTGGCGAAGACGGACATGGGTGAGCCCTCCGGGGGTCTCGTCGTGCCGGAAGTACGGAAAGGACGGCATGACGACCCGCAGCGGGGCGTGGTGAAGGTACGGAAGAAGCGCCCTACGCGGCGGTCGCCGGGAGGGCGTGTCCGGGTGCCCGGGGTCTGGTGCGCCCCTTGGCGTCGGGGTCGCGCTGGGGCAGGAAGGCCGTACGCCGGTCACGGTCGCGTATGGCCGTACGCACCCGTGTGGGCGCCACGGCGGGCGCGCAGCGGGCGGCGAGGAGCACGCAGACGGCGAGCGCGGTACCGGCCGCGGCGGTCGCGGCGAGCGCGACGTCGACCACGGATAGCCCACCGGCGGCGGGCAGGAGGAGCAGGAGCAGAACGGCCTGGACGAGGGGCAGGAGCACGGCGACGAGCCGGACCGTCCGTCCGCGCATCGCTCTCCCCTCCCCGCTCGTCTTCCTCTGTCTTCTGTCCCTCTCGTGCCGGACCGGTCCCGGCGCCCCTTCAACGTCCGGCACCGCCACGATGGTTCCCCGGGCCTGGCGCCCGGCCCGGGGAACCCGGACTCCGGGGCGTCAGGCGCCGGAGGACGGAGAGGGGGAGGGCGAGGCGGTGGGAGCGGGGCCGCCGGGCGGCAGGTCGCCGTCGTTGGTGGCTTCGGGATCCACGGCCATCGTGATGTGACCGACGACACCGCGTTCGATGTGCCGCCGGTCGTGGACGAGCTCGAGCAGGCCGCCCTGCGTGCCGGTCCCCGGGTAGATGCCGTCCTGGTCGAGGGTGACCCGGGTCGCGGTGTTCGCCGAGTAGGGGGCGACGGTCTCGGTGGCCTCCACCGACTCCTCGGCGAAGTAGAACTGGCCGGTGTGGCAGGTGCGTCCGCCGGTGTAGCCGTCGGCGGTGCGGGTGCCGCCGGTGTGCACCTTGGTGTGGACGTGGACGGCGCGTCCGGCGTACCAGCCGGGGAAGACGGTCCGGAAGGTGACGAAGCCGTGGCGGTCGGTCATCTGGATGCCGCGCAGCCAGGTGAGGTCGTCGGTCGGGGTGGCGTGGCCGCCGCCCCCGCCGCCGGGCGGACCGGTCGGCGCGTCGGTGGGCGGGGTGCCCGGCGGCTCGGTCGGGGGCGTGCCGCCGCCTCCGTTGCCGTTCTCGGTGTAGCCGGAGTAGACGCCGGAGGCGTCGCAGTGCCAGATCTCGATGGCCGAGTCGCGGATGGGCGCGCAGGTCACGGTGTCCACCACGCGCAGGACGAGGAGGAGGGGGATGCCGGTGCGGTCCTCGACGACGTTCGCGCGGAAGAGCTCGTAGTCGAGGTAGTAGGGGCCTTCCATCTGCTCGGTGGTCAGCTCCATGCACGCGCCGGCGGCCAGTGCCGCGGCCTTGGCCCGCTCGACGGCGTCGGCACCGGTGGAGGCGTCGCGGGCGAGGGCGTGCGCCGCCCCGAGCCCGGTGAGGGCCACGGCCCCGGCTCCGCCGAGGGCGAGCATGCGGCGGCGGGGCAGGAGGCGGGAGACGACGGCGTTGTCGGGCTCCTCATGTAATGGATTTGTCATGCCCGCGACGCTAACGGCGTTCTCTGTGAGAACGATATGAAGGAACCCGTCCGAACGCGCCAACTTCTGGCCGGTCACCGACTGGCGGCCGGCCACGCGGCGACGGTCACCGGCCTTCCGCCACCCCCCTCGCCTCCCCGCCCCGCACCCCGTACCGGCCCGTGGCCGTCTCACCCTTTGTCACCCACCGGCAGTACGGTGTCCCCCATGCGCCCCGACACGCCTGCCGAAAACGTCGACCACGCCGCCGAAGCCGACCGCCTGGAGCGGACCGCCGACCTCTACCCCGAGGACGCCGAGGCCCTGCTCCTGCGAGCCGCCGCCCACCGCGAACTCTCCGGCGACCGCCCCACCGCGACCGCCCTCTACGACCGCCTGCTGACCTCCTCCCAGGAGCTGGACGACCCGTACCTGGTCCGCGCCCTGAAGGCCTCGAACCTCTGGGAGTACGGCCACGAGGCGGAGGCCCGCGCGATCATCACAGGCATCCGCACGGCGGCCCCGCGCGTCGCGGCCCCCTGGGTGATCGTCGCGGAGTCCCTGGAGGCGCACGACGAGCTGGAACAGGCGCACGAGACGTTCACACAGGCGGTGCTCCTCCTCCTGACCGGTGCCGAGAAGCCCCCGCGCGCCACCCACCCGCTTCTCTTCGGCCGCCACCGCGTGCGCAGGATGCTCGGCGCGGCCCACGACGAGTGGGACGCGCTCGCGGACACCGTCCACACCCTCCCGATCACCCTGGACGAGCTCCACGACCCGAAGCGGGTGTGGTCGCTCGGCTCGGAGAACCCGGTGGAGCTGGAGGCGGAGATCATCCGCCTGCGCGCGGAGCTGGGCGCGTACCGGGAGGCGCTGTCCCGCCCGTTCCCGGTGGCGGTGCTGCACTGGCCGGCCGGCGAGCTGACGGAACTGCTGTCGGCGTACCCGGCGCTCGCGGAGGAGTACCCGTCGCACGAGGAGCACCTGGCCTCGATAGAGGCGGCCCTGCGCGAACTGGCCGCGTCCGGCACCCCGAACCTGGGCATCGTCACGGGCACGGTCCCGTCGTACGAGGCCTTCGCCGCCTCGGAGCTCGCCTCCCCCGCCGACCCGGCCCTGCTCCCGCAGTACGCCACGACGCTGGCGGCCCGGGGCCGTGCGGTGGCGTGGCCCCCGGAGCGGTCGGCGGCGTGCTGGTGCGGGTCGGGTCGGGCGTACGGGGAGTGCCACGGCGCGGACTGACGAACACGGCTGTGCGCCGTACGCCGGTCCTCGGCGTACGGCTCACAGGTGCTCCGGGCGCCTGACGGAGCGGGGCTCGTCTACTTGGCGAGGAAGGCGAGGAGGGCGTCGGTGACCTCCTGGGCGTGGGTCCACAGCAGGCCGTGCGGGGCGCCCTCGACGACGACGTAGTCGGCCTGCGGGAGCGCCCGGTGGAAGGGCTCGCCGGTGGACTCGATGGGCAGGATGCGGTCGGCGGTGCCGTGCAGGATCAGCGCGGGGACGTCGATCTTCTCGATGTCGGTGCGGAAGTCGGTGGTCCAGGTGTCCACCGCGGCCAGGGAGGCGTACCAGGAGGAACCGGCGGCGACGTTCCAGCTGTTGCGCAGGGCCTCCTCGCTGATGCGGGTGCCGAGGTTCTCGTCCAGGTTGTAGAAGTCCTGGTAGAACGCGGTGAAGTAGGCGTAGCGGTCGGCGGTGACGGCCTGCTTGATGCCGGCGAAGACGCTGCCGTCGACGCCGGTGGGGTTGTCGTCGGTCTTGAGCAGGAAGGGCTCCAGGGAGGCGAGGAAGGCGGCCTTGGCGATGCGGGCGGAGCCGTAGGTGCCCAGGTAGCGGCCGACTTCGCCGGTGCCCATGGAGAACCCGACCAGGACCGCGTCGCGCAGGTCGAGGGTGGTCAGGACGGTGTTCAGGTCGGCGGCGAAGGTGTCGTAGTCGTAGCCGGTGGTGGGCTGGGAGGAGCGGCCGAAGCCGCGCCGGTCGTAGGTGACGACGCGGTAGCCGGCCTCCAGCAGGGCGGCGGACTGCTTCTCCCAGGAGTGGCCGTCGAGCGGGTAGCCGTGGATCAGCACGACCGGCTGCCCGGTGCCGTGGTCCTCGTAGTAGAGCTCGATGTCGGTGGAGTTCTCCTGGCCGACGGTGATGAACGGCATGGTGGTTGCTGCCTTCCGTGTTCCGGTGGTGTCGAGCACTGCGGAAAACATAGCTCGTAATTTGATTGTGCACAACTAAGTTGTACGCAACTTAAACGGACGGCGAAGTTCCGTCGCCGGGCGAGGCCGGCACGCCCAGTACGCCCACGACGGGGAACCGCCGCACGACCGCGTCCGTCTCCGTGAAGACCTGAAGTCGGCCCCGGGGGAGGCCACATGGACCAGCCATGGCTCACGATCACGCTCGTCATGGCCGCCGGCGCGCTGGCCCTGGGCATCGCGATCCTGCGCGGCGCCCTGACCCAGCGCCGCGCCCTGCGCCGCCTCGGCGTCCGCGGCGTCCGCATCCGCGGCGAGGTCGCCCGCGGCGCCCGCCGCGAGGGACCGACCGTCCACCCCCCGCAGGTTCGCTACCAGGCCCCACCCGTGAACAACCTCGACGCCCCACCCACCCAGACCTACCGCCGCACCCCCCTCAACCACGAGTCCCACCCCCTTCACGCCGGCATCCCGGTCGTCCTGCGCTACGACCCCGGGGACCCGCGCAGGGTGGTGGTCGTCCACACCAAGGACGGACGCCCGGGGAAGGTGTCGTACTCGGCCACGGCCAACATGACCTGGGGGATCTTCTTCGTGCTCTTCGGGCTGGCCATGGGGGTGGGGGCGTTCCTGTAGCGACCGCGGGGCGTGCGGGTCAGGCCGCCGCCCGGTCGCCGACGGTCACCCGCTCACCCGGGGCGCACCGCACCAGGCGCGCGCCGTGCCCCCGGCGCCCCGCCTCCGCGAGGAAGTCCTCCAGCGGGGAACGGAAGACCGTGTAGTCGCTGTGGTGCACGGGCAGCGCGCGTCGCGGGCGCAGCAGGTCGAGCAGGTCGGCGCCCTGCCCGGCGTCCATGGTGACCACCAGGCCCCCGGGCAGGGTCGTACCGCCGAGGTGCAGGACGGCCAGGTGGATGTCCGGGTACCGCACGGCGATCTCACGCAGCCCGTCGTACATCAGGGTGTCGCCGGACAGGTAGAGGACCAGCCGGACCTCCCCCGAGCGGTCGCCGAACTCCAGCAGGCTGCCCATCACGGGCGGCAGCAGGACCCGCAGCGGCCCGGGCGCGTGACGGCCGGGCAGCGAGGTGACGCGCACGGAGGAGTCCCCGTGCCGCAGGGTGCGGCTCTGCCAGGTGCGCAGCCCGGTGGCGCGCCGGAACCCGTACAGCCCTTTCAGCAGGCGGGCACCGTGCGGGGTGGTGACGAACGGCAGCCCCCGGTCCAGCCCGCGCCGGGCCACCCGGTCGAAGTGGTCGCCGTGCAGGTGCGACAGCACGACGGCGTCCAGGTCCCCGTGGGGCAGCTCCGCCACGTCGACGGCGGGCTCGGTCAGCCGTCGCGAGCGGAGCCCGTAGCCGAGGTGGGCGAACTGCCCGCGGTGCAGGAAGTTCGGATCGGTCAGCAACGTCAGCTCCCCGTAGCGGATCAGCAGGGTGGCGTTGCCGATGAAAAGGATCTCCGCGGTGCCCTCGGGCGGATGCTGCCGCACGGCCGGCTCCCTCCGTCGTACGCGGGTTCCGTGGGGGCCGGGTGAGCGGTGGGGGCGGTTCTACACCTCCCGGGGCGTGCGGTCCGGGCCCGCCCCGTGGTCAGGGTGGGGACGCGGGTGGCGGCGTTCCCGCAGTGGCTTCGGGGCGAGGCATCCAGGACGCGGCCCCGGCTGACTGCCGCCGAAGCAGGCCACGGCCCGGCACCGGCTCCGTTCGCGAGCACGGGGCCGTCTGCCACCGACTCCCGGGTCGCTGCGCGTCCCGTGCCATGATCCATGTCGACGACTTCGGGAGTCACCCGGAGGCCGCTTCCACCAGGTTCGTTCCGGCAGATGCCTCCTGCCCCGAACGCGTCCGCCGGGTCCGGTCAGTCGCCCGTACGCAGCACCAGCCGCACGACCCCCTTGACCCCTCGCCAGAGCCAACCGAACAGCCCTCCCGCCGAAGCAAGGTCAGCGGCGTCCGCGGCAGGCTGCGTCCAGTCCGCCCCGGAGCGGCAGCGGGAACAGGAACGGGGCCAACTGCGCTTTCGCGCACCGCACTTCTTGCACTTCGCCATGCCCTCATTCTCCCCTGACGCCGCCCTCTTCCTCGTCGCCTCCTGAACGCAGTCGACCTCGCGACTCTCAGCCCGGCCGGCCGTGGGAGCCCGCCTCGAGGGTCGCGCGAAGGGCGGCCAGGGCCGAGGCGACGCGGGTCAGGTCGTCAGGGGGAACCACCCCGGTCAGTGAGACGAGTTCGCTCTCGACGACGGGCCGGGAAGCGGCCAGCTGCTCCTCGCCCTCGGGCGTAAGGCGGAGGACGGACGAGCGACGGTCCTGGGGGTGCGCGACCCGCAGGCACCAGCCCGCGGCCACCAGTCGGTCGACCGCCTTGCTGACGGCTCCCACGGTGATCGCCAGTTCGCCGACGATGTCGAGCACGCGGCACCCCGGCACGCGGTCGATGATTTCCAGGAATTCGAACTGCCCCAGCCCCAGTCCCCGTTCGGCGCGCAGCCGGGCGTTCACCGCGTTGTAGAGCCGGGTCTCGACGCGGACCAGATCGGTGAAGATCGAAGTGATGTGGCTCACGCCAGCCTCCAGTAGATTCCTGGGAATCATCTTCCTCGGAATCCGGTTGGGCTCGGACAGATGGATTCCCAGGAATCCATCCTCGCACCCGACTCGTGGAGGCCACGCATGTCCCGACAGCAGCGCGACGCCCTGGACGCCGTACTCCGTTCCGCCCCTCGCAGCGAGAAGCAGCCCACTCCCGAGGAGCAGCGCGGCGATTTCAGCGCGGCGATCACCCGCCCCGCGCCGGAAGGCGTGGTCACCCGCAGGACCGTCCTGGGCGGGCGGCCGACCCTGGAGCTGGAGCCGGCCGAAGCCTCCGGCCGCGGTCGGCTGCTCTACCTGCACGGCGGCGGCTACGTCATCGGCTCACCGGACACCCATGCGGGACTGGTCGGCGAACTGGCCCGCCGTGCCGGGCTGCGAGCGCTGTCGGTGGACTACCGGCTGGCGCCCGAGCACCCCTTCCCCGCGGCCGTCGACGACGGGCTCGCGGCCTACCGCGAGCTGCTGGCGGCGGGCACCGACCCCCGGGACCTCGTCCTGGCCGGCGACTCCGCCGGTGGCGGCCTGAGCATCGCCACGCTGCTCGCGGCCCGGAAGGCGGGACTGCCGCAACCGGCCGCCGTGGTCGTCTTCTCCCCCTGGACCGACCTCACCCTCTCCGGAGAAAGCATCCGGTCCAAGGAGGACGCCGACCCCATCTTCACCGAGGCCGACATACGCGTCTACGCCGATCTCTACGTCGGCGCGGGCGACCGGGCGCATCCCCTGGCCAGCCCGGTCTTCGCCGACCTCACCGGACTGCCCCCACTCCTCGTACAGGTCGGGGCGAACGAGATACTGCTCGACGACGCGGTCCGGCTGGCCGGCCGCGCGGGCGCCGACGACGTCGAGGTCACGCTCGAAATCGGGCCCGGCCTCCCCCACGTCTTCCAGCACCACTACGGTCGCCTCGACGAGGCGGACGCCGCACTCGACCGCGCCGCCCGCTTCCTCACCGCCCACCTGGGCGCCGACCGCCCCGAACCGGTCCACTGACGCCGGTCCCGACGGCCTCCACACGGATGTCGGCGGCACCGCCGCCGACATCACACGTCCCGTTGACTCGCGAAGGCGATCTCTGAAGTCCCGTCCCGTTGGTACACGGGCATGCCGTACGTCACGGCCTCACCGACCCTCTTGAGCTTGGCCTGGCACAGGCGGCACAGACTGGCCAGTACGTCCCGGCGCTCCCCAGGCGCCTCGACCAGGTAGACGTCGGCGTCCTTCGCCGCGCTTTGCACCATGTGGGGAGGGTATTGCGGTAGTTGGGGCAGAACCGCGCTTACCAGGCTCGATCACCAGGCCGGCCAACAAGAGCCCGCTTAGGTTGCTAGATCAAATACCTTCGGTCTACACCTGTCTTACCAACTACTTCCTGAGTATTGTGATTCTGCTGTATACGCACCATGTGCGTTCGTTCCGCCTGCCCTGCTTCGCGGAGATCGGCTGCCGCCCGCCTGGGCGACCAGCCATAGGCCTGCCCGCTGAGCGAGCATGCCCAGCATCAACAGGGCGCGCGTTGCACGGAAGGGGATCAGGCAGGGCAATGAGGGGGGCATACGAGCGCTGGCAGGAAGTTCTCGGTGGGGAGTTCTTCGGAGCAGGCCAGGCTTTTCACAGTGCGGTCCTGTACGTCGATGACGAGGTAGCCCGGGACCTGGCGAAGGACAACAATCTCAACACGACGCTTGCCCACGCCGTCGCTGGAGAACTGAACTGGGACCCAGACAGACCGCTGCTCCATCGGATCAAGAACGCATGTTTTGCGTGGGAGAACGGCGGTAGTTCTGGGCCCCCTCCCAGCTTGCCCCTCCTGGCACTTTCGGTACTCGCCGCGACTCGCATGACGTCCTCTGACGGCATGCTGAAGTCCAACTTCTACGGCCGTTGGGTTCAACTGTTCGGCGAGGAGTCAGGAACCTACCGCGCGAACAGGCTCAAGAGCGCCTTCGAGGACGTTGCCACCATGTGGGAGCAGCTTGACCGGTGGCTCGACAGCACAGGCGGCCTCTGTGGCACCAGCACAGTGAGCACGGACGAGCACTACTGGAAGATCGGCTACCCCATCTCCCAGGCCTTGGTGAGAGGTTCAGACCGGCAGATTCTCACCAGGTTCTTCGCTGCTACCCGCCTACGGCCGAACAACCCGGCTCAGGTATCCGGCCGAGAGCTGCTTCGGCGGCTTCGTGTCTGGACCGCTGGCAGGGACCGGCGGCTTTCGCCCCGGCTCATGGATGAACTGGCCAACGCGGGTGACAGCGGTGACACGCTCATCGTCAGTCTCCTGAAACGACTCGCCGATGAATGGGACGGCAGGCTCCACGAACCAGAGCACGAGCACAGGCGCCGAGCCCTCGGCCTCCGCCTCGTAGTAGCAGATCGCGGTAAGCGGCTGGAATGGCTGGCAGAGTCGGTCGAAGAACTTCCCGAGACGGAAGTGAGCCTGCTGCCTGACGGCCGGACGTTCAAGCTCCACCACGACTACGCCAACACCTACAGCGGGCTGGAGACACTGCATCCCTCGGCCCAACAGCTGTCCAACGGCGTCCGTCTAGGGGGCAAGGACCTCGTCATCGAATGGGCTCCCCAGGAAGTTGTACTGCTCCGCAAGCATCCGCATCTGGGCGACTGGGTAAGCACCGAGTACTTCGAGCCCGGAGAGCAGCACTGGCTCCTCGCGGCCGACTCAGCCGTGAGTGAAGTCCGTGCCATGGTCGGAACGCTGGGCGGCCGCACCATCCGGGAGACACCATCTCCCGTACCGGGCTGGAAGCTCTTCAAGGGGGTACGAGCGGTCAACGGAGCGGCCTTCACCCGCACCCTGGACCAGGGGGGAAAGCACACGCATGTGCTGGAACCTCAGATCAGGCAGGAGACGAAGCTCTCCGGAGGCCTTCGGATAGCTCCCGAGTACCGGGCTGGTGCCGGCGTCGTCGGCCACTATCTGCGGCACGCAGCACCGGACTTGCTTCTGCCTCCCGGTGACACCCCTGACCGTAAGGTCGACGTTGTCCTTGACGGTCATACACAGTCTCTTCGGACAGATCCGCGGATTCCCTTCCCTCTATGGGTCGTCCCTCTGGAAGAGGGCAAGCACACCGTCGGAACCACGCTCAGCAGTCAGACTTTCACTGTGCACGATGGTTTGCACGAAGGGCTGCCGCCCCAGACCGGGACGCTCGGGTATCCCTGCAATGGAACCGCACGGAGTGAACCTCTGGAGACCGAGGACAGCCAGCCGACGATCCGTGGCGCGTACGCCCCCGAGAGTATCCGGCTTCCGCGGACCACAATCCTGCGCTGCACGGTTCTGGAAGCCATGCTGATCACCCCGGACGGGGGCGTACGCAAGATCAGACAGAGCGCGCCGCCTGCCTGGATGACGTCACGTCTACCGGCAGGGACCCTCGGCCCTTGCCTTGAGGTCCAAGCACCCGCCGGATACGTCTGGCTGATCTACAGAACGCCCTCGCGGTGGTCAGTCCGCCCCCTGCTGGAAGCGGCGGATATTCCCGCACCTCGTCCTTCTGGCACCGACTTCTCGTGGGCGTACGCCGTGATCAGCGCAGCCCAGCGGTCGCAGCTGCCGGTATGGCAGGACTACGTAACAGCGGCTGAGGCCATCACCGGAAAGAGGAACAACCGATGATCGAGCCAGGAGACCTGCTCTTGCGCTGGGTCAGTGAGCAGGGCGCGGGGTCGCTCTCTGAAGCCAAGCAGGGGGCATGGTGGCTCGCCGGCGCCCGTTGCCAGGAAGTCGAGCCCGGCGCTCCGGGCCGGTGGCTCCGGGATGCTGTTTCTCTCGCGATGCTGGATATCGACTGGCGCAACAGGCGCTGGTGCGCCGCACCTCCCGTGCTGACCCAGCTTCCGCAAGCTCGAGGGCTGGCCGTACTGACTGGCAGCAGGACAGCAGCATTTGAGCGGCGGCTTGAGCAGACCATGGAGGACAGCCCGGTTGAACTGTTCCGGGTGCCGAGTGTCCGGCCTCCCCGGGATATTCCGCTGCCGGTCTCGTTGATCGCGCAGTTCAACGATGAGCATGACCTTGAAGCCTGGGCAGCAGACCTCGGCATCACCTATACGCCCTGTTTCGCTCTACAGGCCGCTGCCCTGCTGCCGTCTCTTGAGTTCGGGGCACGGGGTTCCGCTCCGGAGTACGGCAAACCGCTGGAGCAGTACGACCTGGAGAGAGGTGAGTACCAACCCGTGGTCCGGCCGCAGTCCGACGGCTTGTACCGGTTCAAGCAGCGAGAAGGTAAGCGGGTATGCCAGATCCTGCGGGACGGCAAATGGTATGAAACAGGACACGAGGCAGGGGTCTACTCCGCACTCGCGCTCCAGAGCACAGACGCGGATGTTCTGCGCTGGCGGCCTGAGAAGGACAGCGGGCGGGAGCGGTTCGGCACTCTTTTCGTCGACTGGGGCTATCCGCTGCCGGATCTCCACCGACGTGTAGCGGTCATGTGCTCCGGGCTCGCACCGCGCATCAACGAACCGGCCCAGAACCTGGCATATGACAACGTGCCCAAAACAGTAGCCATGAAGATCGCAGAGTCACTGGGACAAAGCCTCGGGGAGAACGATGACTGATACGGCCGCGGACCATCCCGAAGCCGCCGGACGGGAACTCGATATCCTGGGGACCTTTGACCACCTCAAGGATGCGCTGTTCCGTTACTACAACACCCCGTTCGGTCTTGCTAACGAACTCCTGGAGAGGGAGCGAAAGCAGCTCTTTGACATCGATGGGGGCGCATGGCGTGACCCCCTCCTTGAGGTTCGACCTCAGTACGCCTCGGTAGGCACCGATCTCGCTGGCTCCGTCCGCGAGGCGGGCGCCCATCCGGATTTGTCGGAACTGGCACAGCTCGGTCTGCTCCGCGGCGTTCCATCGCTATACCAGCACCAGCACCAGGCTCTCGTCTCAGCCATTCGCGACGGCCGGAATGTGGTCGTCACCGCGGGAACAGGCTCCGGCAAGACCGAGTCCTTCATGCTTCCGATCCTGGCTGGCCTGGTCCAGGAGTCAGCGGACTGGACAGCTACGAGTCTCCCGGTGAATCGCTGGTGGAGCTCACCACACGGTGAGTACCAGCCGCAGCGGGCCGGAGAACGCGGACGTCATGCCGCTGTCCGGGCTCTCGTGCTCTACCCCATGAACGCTCTGGTTGACGACCAGATGATGCGTCTGCGCAAGGCGCTGGACAGTGACGAGGTACGGGACTGGTTCGCCCGGAACCGTCCTGGCCACCGCTTCTACTTCGGGCGATACACGGGCGCCACACCAGTGCCGGGGGACATCGGCTCCCGGTCTGGAGTGAAAACGCTGCGCAAGGAGTTCGCTTCTACTGAGGAACGCTCGCGGCAGGCGCACAAGGCGGGCGGAGACGGCCGGTTCTTCATTCCCAGACTTGACGGTGCGGAGATGCGCTGCCGCTGGGACATGATTCAGGCTCCGCCAGACATCATGATCACGAACTACAGCATGCTCAACGTGATGCTGATGCGGTCGCGCGAAGGAAGCATCTTCGAGAAGACGCGTCGCTGGCTGGAGGAGGTGCCCGAGGCCTGCTTCACCCTGGTCGTCGACGAGCTGCACATGTACCGCGGAACCGCCGGCACCGAGATCGCCTACCTTCTGCGCAACCTCCGGCACCGACTGGGGCTGGACGACAAGCCGGAAAAGTTCCGAATCCTGGCCGCTTCGGCGTCCCTAGAAGCTCCGCGAGACCTGGATTTCCTCCAAGAGTTCTTCGGTACGGATCGCGATCGTTTCGAGGTCCTGGGCGGGCAACTCCTCCTGCCTGCACACACGCACACTGATATTTCTTCCTCTGCTGACACCTACGCACGTTTCGACGAGACGGCTCCTGATTCGTCCACGGCTGACAAGACACTCACGGAAAGCGGAGGGCGCGAAGCCTTCGTCAACGCGCTTCGTGAGGGTGACCGGCTGATCGCGGATTTCGACCGGAACGTAGCTGCTCGGCTCTTCCCCGCAGCCGAACCGCCTCTCCGCATGAAGGCCCTGCGAGGTGTTCTGGCCGCTCTGCGCACTTCGAAGGACGCAGCTACTCCCAAGCTTCGCGGGCACCTCTTCTTCCGTAATATTCCGGGTGTATGGGCTTGTTCAGACCCTACCTGCCGTGAGGCCAAGCGCCCGGAGGGCCACGAACGGACCGTCGGCAAGCTGTACTCCCGCCCGACTCCACGGTGCGACTGCGGAGCGCGCGTGCTCGAACTGCTCTACTGCCAAAGCTGCGGTGACGTCTACCTCGGCGGATACGCGCCCGAGTCAGCCTTCACAGATTCCAAGGGCGCGTTTGAAGCAGGTCTGCTAGCGGACTTGCCGGATCTCGATGCACTCCCGGACGCTGCCGCCCTCGGCCCCAGCGCGGCTAACTATGTCGTCTACTGGCCCAGGCGGGACAAGCCCGCCATAAACCAGCTTGCTTGGTCCCCTACCTCAGACAAGGGGTCTCTCAGCGCTAGCTTCGAGTTCAAGCGAAGCAAGTACGATCCGCGCACCGGCATTCTCCGTAACCACCGTGATTACACCGGCTGGTCGTTCCATGTCAGCGTCCCGCAGTCCAAACGAGGCAGCAACCGACTCAAACTCGAAAACCTCCCTGCGGCTCCCACTCAGTGCCCTTCATGCGGCGATGACTGGGAGGTACGCCAGCTGGGTACTGAAAAGCTCAGCCTGAGCGATTCGCGTCGCATGCGTACCCCTGTCCGCAGTATGCGAACGGGTTTCGAGAAGATCAATCAGGTGCTCACCACAGGGCTGCTCTCCTTGCTGCCGCACCGGCAAGCTGTCGTCTTCTCGGACAGCCGACAGGACGCGGCAAAGCTCTCCGCGGGTCTGGGTTTGCGTCACTACCAAGACCTGCTCCGTCTCCTGCTTGCCGACGAGGTGACGAATCAAGGTGATCCCGTCAAGGATCTTGAGGCCGTAACCCACTACTACGCCCGCACAGCGGTTGGCGACCAGGTTGATCCCGCCGCCGCCATGGCCGCACACAAGCGTCTTCGCGCGCGGGACCCCGAGACGTACGACCGGTGGGAGAAGCACCACAAGCCTTCTACGGGACTGAGCCTCTCCGACTTGCACGAGGCCAAGCCGGACCCAGAGGAAGAGGCTGAGCTGCGCGCCATCCTCAGCCGTGTGCCCAGCCTCGACAGTCACGCGTCGACCATCGCCGAGCGTCTCGTGCAGGAAGGCGTCAATCCCGGCGGCCCCAAGGCATCGCTTCAGGAGACAGCCAATCACCCCAAGGACACAGACCCAGAGCCCTGGACCACGTTGTATCAGTGGCCTGATGGCGATGGTCCAGTCAGGGAAACCTCAGGACTGCAGCTAAACGAACGCCAGGAACATCTGCGTGGGGAAATCCAGGAAACCCTTCGCGTCGAACTGCTCGGCGGACTCTTCGGCAGTGCCGGACGCGATTTCGAGTCGCTCGGGCTGGGCTGGCTTACGCAGACCTCAGACCAGGCTCCACTGAAAGCCGACCGTGCGTCCCATGTCGCCCTGGCCCGAGCCAGTCTGCGCGTCCTAGGCCACATGCGCCGCTTCGCCGGCCTCCGCAGCCCTGCCGACGAACCTCCGCGCAAGCTCCGAGCCTTCTGGGAAGTGGCCGCGCAGCATCTGGGCCAGGACAGCGATGACATCCGGTCGGCAGTGGAGCGGACTTGGGGAAACGCGGTCATCAAGTACCTGATTCAACCAGAACAGGTGGCTCTGCGGCATGGCCACGCCGCCTCATGGACGTGCCCCAAGTGCCGTCGGCGTCACCTTCATCCGGGCGTGGGTCTCTGCACGAAGTGCGGTGCTCTCCTCCCCGCAGAGTCGGCACCGTTCGACAACACCGACAGTGACTACTACGCGTGGATGGCCCGCAGGCAACTGGGTGCTTTCCGGCTGAACACCGCCGAGCTGACCGGACAGACCGACCGGATTGACGCGCAGAACCGCCAAGCCCGTTTCCAGGGAATCTTCCTCGACGGCAAAGAACACAAGAAGCCCGATACGCTCGACGTGCTCTCCGTCACCACGACCATGGAGGCCGGCGTCGACATCGGCCCGCTCTCCGCGGTCTTGATGGCTAACATGCCGCCGACCCGGTTCAACTATCAGCAGCGCGTCGGACGGGCCGGCCGGCGCACCTCACCAGTCGCGCTCGCACTGACCGTGTGCCGGGGTCGCAGTCACGACGAGCACTACTTCCAGGACCCCCAGCGCATCACCAACGACGCGACACCGCCGCCCTACCTGTCCACCGAGATGCGGGACATCTACGAGCGGGTCCTCGCTGCTGAGGTACTTCGGCAAGCATTTTCCGACGTACGTCCGGACAAGAACGACGGTGAAGAACTCGATCCAACCCGCAACGTCCACGGCCAGTTCGGACGCTGTGCAGACTGGTCCGCTGTCAGTGGAGCGGTGGATAAGTGGATTACTTCTCACCAGTCAGAAGTCAGGGCACTCGCGGAAGCTCTTGCTCAGCGCACTCGCGGTACATGGTCTCCGGACGAGATGACGGCATGGGTGACGGAGAAGCTCATCCTGCGAGTGTCCGAGATCGCCGAAGCCTCGCATGGGCACCCCGAGCTCAGTCAGCGGCTGGCCGAAGCAGGTCTGCTGCCCATGTTCGGGTTTCCCACATCGGCCCGGTATCTGTACACCAAACGTCCCTACGACTCGTACCCGTGGCCTCCAAAGGGTGTGGTCGACCGGTCCCTGGACATCGCCATCTCACAGTTCGCTCCCGGTGCGGAGACCGTCAAGGACGGGCAGGTCCACACGGCGACGGGGGTTGTGGCTTTCGAACCCACAGGGCACCGTCCCCGGACGGTGGACAACCCGCTTGGCCCGGATGCCCTCATCGGCATCTGCCGCGCCTGTGGCCACTTGGCCGAGCACGTTCAGCCACAACCGCCTCAGGCCGAGGACAGCCCATCCCAGCCGTGTCCGGCTTGTGGGGCCGTTGACGGTTCATACCGAGAGATCGGACTGCGGGAGCCGGCCGGCTTCTTCTGCGCAGGCAAAGCACGTGACTTCGACGGCAACTTCGCCTGGCGTGCTCGGTCACTCGCCCCTAGGACAGCGGCTGACCTGGAACACGGTGCCCCGGAGCGACTCGCAGAACGAGGTCTGGTCGTTCACTCAGGGAAGGGCCGACGCTACGCCGTCAATGACAACGGCGGTCGGCTTTTCACCTTCTCAAAGGTGAGCCCGGCGGCCCGCTGGTCGGGGGCGTACCTGGAAGCAGGGGCGGTAGAGCAGTTCCCGTGGCTTGCCAAGGACATCTCCTCCGGGTCTGACGCTGTGGTGACTGCCATCGGCGCTTCGCAGCACACGGATCTGTTCCTCCTCGGCCCCAGGGCTGGTGAGCTGCCCGAGGCCGGACTGCGCCTGAATCTCGCGTCAGTACCGCAGAAGACGGGGTTCCCCGACGACCGCTCAGGCCGACGCGCCGCTTGGTACTCGCTCGCCGCCCTTCTCCGGACTGCCGCGGGATCACTTCTCCAGGTTCAGCCCACCGAGATCGCTTCTGGTATCCACGGGGCGGGGTCGTCCCACAGGGAAGCCCGCACGTTCGCGTTCCTCTCTGACACCCTCGACAACGGCGCCGGCTACTGCACACACCTCGCTGAGCCGGGCGTCTTCAACGAACTTATCGACACCGCCCATGACTTGCTCAATGCATACGGATCAGGCACGCACAGCCGGGAGTGCCGCGGTTCTTGCTACGAGTGTCTCCGCGACTACACGAACATGGCTTACCACAGCCTGCTCGACTGGCGCCTCGCCGGTGACTTGCTGTCGATTCTTCAGCGTGAGGAACCGGGCCTGATCCAGCCCCGCGCAGCCGCCGGTCTGCTGGAGAACTGGGCCTCTGACGCTGAAGACAGCGAGTTCATTGACGACCTCGGGGGCGCGGGACCAGTAGTCCTCTTCGAGGATCGGGTATGGGTAGCGGCCAAGAGCCCGTTCGAGGCCGCAGACACGGGCATGGAGGCTGAGCGCCTTTCCCAAGTCCGCGCCGCTGTCGCAGAACACAGCCCCGACGTCACAGATGTGGTGTTCGTCGACGACTTCCTGCTCGACAAGGCTCCTATGAGAGTCACAGCGCTGCTCTTCGATTTTGATACGGAGTAGCACGTAGTACGCCGGATAACGCCGAAGGCTTGGCGGGGCAGGGGCGCCCCGCCTCTGCGTTGCGCAGAGGACACGGGACTATCCGCTCCGTACAGCAACCAGTTCACTTTCAGGACATTTTTGGATAAAAAATTCCATCCTATAAGCTAGCCACCCCTTTGTCCGACCTTTGCAGTACCGTCACACAGGCCAATCGATCCGCAGGGCCGCCGCTCATGCAGCAGGCCCAAACCCGTGTCTAAAGGAAGCACATGCCTTACGAGCCCGGCACTGTCTGGCAGTACGAAGTCCCCACGACCGGCAGCACCCACCTGCCACCGGACGCCGGCTACGCCAAGGCTCTGACGAATCAGGGGTACGGCTTCGAGGTCGCCATCGCCGACCTGGTCGACAACTCGATCGACGCCGGCGCCGACAAGATCGTCGTGCACTTCCTGCGGGACGCCAAGCGCATCCTCACCCTGCTGGTCATCGACAACGGCAAGGGCATGGACGACGCCGGCCTGGACGCCGCGATGACGGTGGGGCGGCGCCGCGACTACGGCGACAGCGCCCTCGGCATGTACGGCACGGGCCTGAAGGCCGCCTCGCTCTCCCACGCCTCCTCGCTGACCGTGGTCAGCCGCACCAAGCGCAGCCGCGCCGCGGGACGCCGTCTCACGGCGGAGGGCATCGAGGACGGCTTCCGCTGCGACACGGTCGATCACCGCTACGCACAGGAACTCGTGGACCGGTACGACGGTGTCATCGAGTGGCACGGCACGATCGTGCGGTGGGACCAGGTACGGGCCTTCGAGACCGTGACGACCGGCCAGAGCGACCACTACCTGTCGAAGGCGATCGCCCGCCTGGAGACGCACCTCGGCCTCTACCTGCACCGGTTCCTTCAGAACGGCCTCAAGCTCGACATCGCCGTATGGGATGTGAGCAGCGCTGAAGGCGAGCTCGGCGAGGAGGTGGACCACATCGCTGTCGAGGCGCTCGACCCCTTCGGCTACAAGGTGCCCGGGAAGGCGCGCTACCCCCGGACGTTCACGGCCCCCGTGGAGGGACTCGGAGACGTCCGGCTGACCGCGCACATCTGGCCCGCCAAGTCGAAGCAGGCCGGGTTCCGGCAGATCGGTTCCCTGGCCGACCGCCAGGGCTTCTACTTCTACCGCAACGACCGCCTCGTCCAGGCCGGCGGCTGGAACGGTCTCCGCAACCCCGAGGGGCACCTGGCCCTGGCCCGTGTGGCCGTGGACCTGCCGGCTCACGGGAACAGCGTCCTGAGCCTCGACGTCAAGAAGGAGAGCGTCACCGTCACGCCCGCCTTCACGCTCGGCGTCGAGCAGGCCGTGGACGCCTCCGGACACGCCTTCCACCAGTACCTCGGTGACGCCGAGGTCACGTACCGGGAAGGCGCGAAGCGTACGGAGATCGTGCGCAAGCCGGTGACGCCTCCGGGGAAGGGCATGGACCCGAAGATCAAGCGGGTCATCAAGGAGGAGCTGCCCGAGAAGCCCGGCGAGGAGCCGATCGCCTTCACCTGGGCCACGCTGCCCCAGGACAAGTTCTTCGACCTGGACCGCGAGAACAACGTCGTCCTCCTCAACAAGGCCTTCCGCAACGACTTCAACGACGGAAGGCGCGGCGGGAGCAACGACGCGCCCGTGACGAAGGCCTTGCTGTACCTGCTGCTGGAGGACTGCTTCGGCCTCGGACGCTGGGAGCGCAGCCGCCAGGACCGGGTGGACTACTGGAACACCATCCTCCTGGCATCGGCAGGAGTGCACCGCGACCGCCGTACGCAGACAGCCGACTGACCCCGTACCGCACTCACTCCGGCCCCTGACCGAGGACAAGAGATGACCATCACTCCGTCCGGTGTGCTCCTCGACATACACACCTCCGCGCTGGCGGGGATGGGCAGCATGCCGCGTCACTTCGAACGCTGGGCGGCGCTCGCCGCGGATGACTACCACCCGGACGCGGACCTGAGCGAGGAACTGTTCCGCTCCCTCCTCGTCGGTGGTGACGACTCGCTGGCCGCTCTCTGGAGCCGCCACCTGACCGCCTGGGACTTCGCGGAGGACCCGCCTTGGGGAGCGGGCTCTCGAGCTCGCACCGACGAGCGGCGCGCCGTGGTGTACGAACGGCTCCGGTTCGGGACCGAACTCCGCAAAGCCCTGGACGAGGCCGTACCCGTGGCACAGGTGCCCGGCGCGACGGTGATCACACGGGACTTCACCCCGTGGTACACCGCTGAGCGTGCGGCCGCCCGGCCCTTCTACTGGACGGCGTACGAGCAGAAACTCCGTGACAAGGGGTGGTCCGAGGCCGCCATAGCCGGCCTCGACCAGGCGAGCCGGGCAGTGGTCGAACGTCTCACCGACCCGGAACAGCCCTCGGCCCGCCAGGCGAAGGGCCTGGTCGTTGGCTACGTCCAGTCCGGCAAGACGGCGAACTTCACGGGCGTGGCCGCCAAGGCTATCGATGCCGGCTACCGTCTCGTCATCGTGCTGGGAGGCACCCTCAACCTGCTGCGCGCCCAGACCCAGCGGCGTCTGGACATGGAGCTGATCGGCCAGGAGAACATCCTGCGGGGGGCCGACGTCACGGACATCGACTCCCTGGTCGGTGTGGACTACGTGGGTGACGACGAGGACTGGCCGGAATTCGTCCGGCACGGCGGCCGTCCCTCCACTCTCGGCGCGTTCGACATCGAGCGCCTGACGACACGCGACAACGACTACAAGAGCCTGGCCCAGGGCATCCGGGCGCTGGAGTTCGAGAAGCGCGTCCCCACCCGCCCGTTGCACGATCCGGCGAACCTCCACCACGCCGCGGCACGCATCCTCGTGGTAAAGAAGAACAAGGCCGTCCTCACGAAGCTCGTCAAGGACCTCAAGCAGATCCATGGGATCCTGGGCGAGCTGCCGACGCTCATCATCGACGACGAGTCCGACCAGGCTTCCGTGAACACCTCGGACCCGAAGAAGTGGGAACGGGGAAGCACCGAGCGCACGGCCATCAACGGCTTGATCTCGAAGCTCCTGGGTCTGCTGCCGCGAGCCCAGTACGTGGGCTACACGGCGACTCCCTTCGCCAACGTCTTCATCGATCCCGGTGACGACATGGACCTCTTCCCCACCGACTTCCTGATTTCCCTTCCCCGCCCGGCCGGCTACATGGGCGTCCAGGATTTCCACGACCTGAACTCGCCTGTCCCGGTGAAGGAGCGTACGTACGCCAATTCCCAGGAGAAGGCTCACGTGCGGGGAATCTACGACTCCACGGGAGACAGGCTCCAGGAGGCAATGGACGCCTTTGTCCTGTCTGGTGCTCTGAAGCTCTACCGGGCTGACCACGGCGTAGCCGAGGCTGCCTTCCGGCATCACACGATGCTCGCCCACGAGTCCGTACGCCAGGATGACCACGCTGATCTGGCTCTACGCATCAACTCCATGTGGCACCAAGCCGGTTACAGCTCCGCTGTGGGGCATGCGCGTCTCGCGGCGCTCTGGGAGGCAGATTTCACACCAGTGAGTGAGGCACAAGCCAGTAGCCTCCCGTCGCCGTCCTCCTACGACGAACTACGGCCCTACGTCCATTCCGCACGCCAGCGCATCGGCAGCGGAGGCCAGCCGGTCATCGTCGTGAACGGTGACACCGACCGCTACTTCGCCCAGCTCGACCTAGATTTCGACCGGACACCGAACGTCTGGAAGATCCTCGTGGGCGGCACGAAACTCTCCCGCGGCTTCACCGTCGAAGGTCTGACCGTCACTTACTACCGCCGCACCACCCAACAGGGCGACACACTGATGCAGATGGGGCGGTGGTTCGGCTTCCGTCCCGGATACCGGGATCTGGTCCGGCTGTACATCGGCCGGGAGGAGCCGTTCGGCCGTGACAAGTTCGTCGACCTCTACGAAGCGTACGAAGCCGTCTGCCGCGACGAAGAAACCTTCCGGGAGCAGTTGGCCCAGTACTCCGTGATGGTCGACGGGGAGCCTCAGGTCACCCCTGTGCAGATCCCACCTCTGGTGGCGCAGCACTTGCCCTGGCTCAAGCCCTCGGCCCGCAACAAGATGTTCAATGCGGAACTCGTCGAGATAAGGTCTCCAGGCCGTCCCATCGAGCCCGCCTCGTATCCGCTGAACAGCACCGTCACCAAGCGCAACACCGAGCGCTGGCGACCGCTGCTGCACGCCCTGAGTACCGCCCCCGTGTCGTTCAGCAACCCTCCGGACAACTCAAGCACGCTCACACGGACCTTTACGGCACTCACCGGCACCGCTACACATGGTGAGCTTGTCAGCGTGCTGTCCCAGCTCGAATGGGAACGTCCCCGGTACTTCGACCCCCACCTGACCTACCTCCGTCAGCTTGACGGCACCCTTGCACAGGTCGATGACTGGCTGCTCATCTCGCCCCGACTCGTCTCGGACAACCGTATCGACGCCAGCGTCCTCGGTTCAGCCCCGTTGTCCTTGGTCCGACGAAGCATTCAGGCCGGCAAAAGTTCCTTCGGCCGGATCGCCAGCGTCGAGCACCGCACTGCGGCGCAACGGCTTATCAACGAGGCTGCCGCTGGAACAGAAGCGAAGATCGGTCCTAGGACCGGAGTCGCGCTGGTCTATCCGGTAGTGGAGGGAAACAACCCGGACAGCGTCCGGGCAGCCGTCCGTAACGGTACCGCAGATCCGTCGAAGATCGTGATGGCCTTCACTCTCATCCCGCCGAAGTCAGCCACTAGCGCGGACCGCCGCTTGGTGCGCTTCCGAGCCAAGGACTCGCGCTACATCAACGACGCCACGATCCCGGTGAACCCGTCGTGAGAGGGAGCGTCTGCCTCCAGTCGGCGAAGGCCGCTGCTAAGGCGGATCACAACCGTCATCCGCTGGGTCAGCGAAGCCGATGCTGCCGCACCGCCATCCCTACCCTTGGAGTAGCCACAAGCAGCAGAACGACCCAGCGCATGAAGGTATTGGTCGGGGCGCCTCAGCCCCTGGGAACTCGCCCGGCCCTGGAAATCTGGTAGTCACGCATGGTGATGAGTACTTCCCCAGCTCAGCCGTCCAACTCCGCGGAGAGCTGGTCTCCGCCGACTGGTTCCTGGGCGTCCTCCGCTGCCCGCCGCAGGAACATGCAGGCAATCCGCAGCCGGGATACGAAGCCGGAGTGGCTGATCCGGAGACTTGTCCATGCGCAAGGGCTGCGATACCGGGTCGCGGCCAAGCCACTGCCTGATCTTCGCCGGACGGCTGACATGGTCTTCCGCCCAGCGAAGGTCGCCGTCTTCGTCGATGGCTGTTACTGGCACGGCTGCCCCGAACACTACGTTCCGCCGAAGACCAACCCCGGTTACTGGTCGGACAAAGTTGCCCGGAACATGGCTCGGGACCGTGACACCGATCGGAGGCTGGCAGAGGCCGGCTGGACCGTACTCAGGTTCTGGGAGCATGAACCTTCAGCTGACTGCGCAGCTCGCATCATGGCTGAGGTACAAAAGCGCAGAGCGAAACCTGCTCACACGGCGGACAGTAGCGACTGATCACTCCTTCGCCCGGTCACGTTCGCGGGCTGCCCTTAGCACATTGGCAATGGACTCGCCCACTGCCTTGGCGACAGGCGGCGGGAAGGCATTGCCGACCTGTCGATATTGGGCTGTTTTTCCTCCGGAGAAATCCCACTCTGACGGAAAACCCTGGATGAGGGCCGCCTGGCTTACCGTGAGCATGGGTCCGCTAGGCCCGAACAAGTCCCGGCCTTCAGTCCCCTTCTCACGGCATGTTTTGATGTCATTAGCGACTCCCATTCCGGAGATGCCCAGCAGCTCCCAGGCCGCTTTGGCACGACTCGGTCCTAGATCAGCGCCACCGTGCTTCTTGGAGCCGCCTACAAGAGTCGGCGCAATGCCGCTGAACTGAATCTTGAGTTCCTTTATCTTCTTAGCTCGTGTCCCATCCTTGTCAAGCCAGCGGTCGTGACATTCGTGCGCCAGGTCGGCGTACTCACCCTCAAAGTACGGCTCAAAGCGTTCGTACATGGAAAGCTTCAGGCGGTCGGCCACGGTCACCGGTTTCTTGTGGGTAGCCTCCGGCCACTTATAGCTGAGCCCATCAAGGATGTCGTTACGGACCGCCACCAGGACAGCGCGAGGACGAAGCTGGGGTACGCCGAACTTACTGGCCTCTAGAAGACCCCACTTGCAGACGGTGTAGCCGGGCCTCGTCTCCGAACCGTACTTGCGCCGCTTGAGCTCGGACACGATCCACGACCGGTAATCCGAGAACTTACGGTCCATAATTCCTCGCACATTCTCGATCATCACCGCGCGGGGGTTCAGCTCTCCCACCAGTTCCAGCATGCGCGGGAAGAGGTCTCGTTCATCGTCCCTGCCTAGCTGCTTACCGGCACGTGAGAACGGGGGGCATGGGACACCGCCTGCAAGAAGATCCAGGCCACGCTCTTTGAGTAGCGCTCCGCTTCTGGCCAGATGCTTTCCAGGAACAAACTGGCGTACGTCCGTTGGCGGCAGCAGATCACAATGCCGCCTCTCCCAGGCCCACGACTTCCGCTCCGCGAGATTCTTCCTGAGAGTCGCCACCGCGTACGGATCGAACTCCACCAGGGCGAGGTGTCCGAAGCCCGCTTGGTGCAGACCGAGCGCCTGACCTCCAGCTCCAGCGCAAATTTCGATCGAGGTGAACTCAGGTTCCTGAGTCTCCTCCGTGGCCACCAGAGCCTCGTCCATGTGGGCCATGCCCCTCCTTACCATCGCACTGCGGCAGAAACGCTGTGCTATCCACCGTCACTGAGGGTGACACAACTCACTGACAGACTGATTAAGTGTGCAGCAATGCACCGGCAGTCACCGAACACACGCCGAACACGCATACGATATGGCCTGTGCGTCGCAGCCCTGCATGGACCGAAGACGAACTCGTGCTGGTTGGAGCGCTGGTCGTGAAGAACGACTGGCACGAGCTGAGAACTAGCGATCAAGAAGTGCAGGAGCTGTCCGAGCTGTTGCGCTCGCTGCCTCTGCACGACCCAGCGATCCTGGAGCTTCCTGGGTTCCGCTCGCCCGGCAGCGTGAGCCGCAAGACATCGGACTTCGCCACCAATTACGGCCCTTATCGGGGGAAACGCACCCGCTGCGGCAGCCCCACACTCCGGATGATCAAAGCGTTCACCGAGCGCGAGACGGAGATGCTTCAGGCAGTCGAGGCGCTCAGGGGCGGCATTAGTTCCGGTGAACTGCATCTCCTCCCCCACCAGCCCGACGAAGTCAATGACGATGGTTCGATGGCCATTGAGGGACGGCTCCTCACCCGCTGGGCGCTCGCCCGGGAACGGGACCCTCACCTGCGCAAGCTGAAGATCAAGCAGGTCAGGGACAGCGGACAGCCACTCAGGTGCGAAGCCTGCGGCTTCGACTTCGCCCTCACCTACGGTGAACTCGGTGATGGGTACATAGAGGTGCATCACATCACCCCTCTCTACGTTTCCGGCCCCAGAGAAACCAGGCTCGCGGACCTTGCCTGTCTCTGCGCCAACTGTCACCGCATGTGTCACAGGACCCGCCCAGGAGAATCCTGGCGCACGCCGTCGGCCATCCGGGAGCTGATACGAAAGCCCGTCGAGACGACCACTCACTAGGCAGCGTCCGCTTCAGCCTCGTAGTGCATCTGCGCCCGATCCAGCACGTCGTCCGGGTCCAGGCCCCGTGCGGACGTCCAGTGCAGCAGGTCGGCGATCAGCTCGACCGCTGTCTCTTCCAGGACTGTTTCGCACCGCCCGTGCAGGACGGACCCGCCGCGCTCCCGGTAGCTCTCCAGCACGTCGATGGCCCGCTCCATGCGCAGGCACACGGCGTCCGAGCCCAGCTCGATCTCGCACCACACTGCTTTACCCAGCGCAGTGACGGCGGTCCCCCAGTCCACGGCCATGGCGGCGAGCATGTGCAGGCCGCGGCCGCACTCCGCCTCGCAGTCGGCGGTGCGCAGTGCGGGCAGCGCGCTGCTCTTGTCGTGCATCTCGACGCGCAGTCGCTCGCGCTTCCACTCCATGATCAGGGTCGCCGGCGAACCCTCGCCAACGTGCTTGATGACGTTCGTCGCCAGCTCCGTCACGACGAGCTGCGTCGCGTCACCAGCGGTCGGCACGCCCCACTGGCCGAGCTGCGTGGCGGCGGCCCGCCGTAGCAGGCGCACTTCCGCCGGCAGCGCCTCAAAAGGCAGGACACAACGGCGCTGACGGTTCTCGATGTCGGTACCGGGCATAAGCGGTTCTCCCTCCCGTGCCACGCGCATGCTGCGCCTGCCGTGTCCGAACGGCTGCATTGCGTAGCTATCCGTCACCGAGAATGACACAGAGAACTCTCACTGTGTAACTTCTCATAAACCTCTATCGAGTGAATCGCATGGTGGGTCGACAGCCGCGCTACCTAGCCTGTTCACACCCCGAGCGCCTGCCCGGGTGAGCGCTTGAGGAGTTCCATGTCCGTACGGACCACCACACGCCGCCGTCAACTCGGAGCGATGCTGCGCAAGTTGCGCGCCCGCAAAGGGATGACCCTGGAGGAGGCCGGCGGGCTGGTCGGCGTATCGAAGGCAACGGTCAGCCGGTACGAGACGCAGGCGGGACCGGTGAAGTGGATCGTCGTGGACGCACTGTGCCGTGAGTACGGAGCCACGGATGCCGAGCGGGAAGCCGTGGTGCGCCTGGCGAAGGACGCCAAACAGCAGGGTTGGTGGAGTTCGTTCGCCGACTCCATCCCGGAAAGCATGAACCTCCTGCTCACCCTTGAGGACGAGGCCGTACGCGAGGACCACTTCTCCTGCGTCTACGTCCCAGGCCTTCTCCAGACCCGCGCCTACAGCACCGCTCTGCAGAAGGCCAACGAGATCCCCCTGGAACCAGCTGAGATCGAGCGGTTGGTGGACATCCGCATGAAGCGCCAGGAGATCCTCACCCGGCCGAAGCCGTTCCGGCTGTGGGCCATCCTCGATGAGTCCGTGATCCGCCGGGTCGTGGGCTCGCCAGAGATCATGAAGGAACAGCTCGGGCGGCTCCTCGAAGTCAATGAGTCACCGCACATCACACTGCAAGTACTACCGTTCTCGAACGGAGCCCACGGTGCCGCTCTTGGCAGCTTTGTGATCATCGGCGGTACGGAGTCAGCCCTTGATGTGGTCTATGTCGACTTCCACACCGGTTCCCTCTTCCTGGAGAAGGACGAGGAGTTGGAGCGATACAGACTTGCGTTCGAGTACCTTCGCGCACAAGCGTTGGACATGGAGGCTTCCTCCGCCCTGATCCATCGCGCACGCAAGGAGCTGTAGATGCCCGCCCGTTCTCCCGCCCCTCCTGGGCTGGCCTGGTTCAAGTCGTCTTACAGCGGCGCGAACACAACCGAGTGCGTGGAGTGCGCGCACGTCACGCACGGGGTGCTCATACGCGATTCCAAGGGCGCGGACGGTTCTGTCGTCTCTGTCGAAGCCGGTGCATGGCGTTTCTTCTTGGCAGGGCTGAGACGCGAGCGACCGGTCGTGCCCGCCTGACACTCCCGAGCCACCTACTCCACCATGCGTTCCGCGTCCTCCGGAACCCAGGGAAAGGGCACGTCGGGCCAGCGCGCGGAGGCCCACGCGTCGACGTCGACCGCGAGGACGGCGTCGATGAAGGGCTGCGGCGGGCGGTAGCCGTGGGCGGTCACGTAGTGCGTGACGAGGAACGGGGCGGCGTAGGCCGTGCCGGGGGCGCCCGGGATGCGCAGCTCCCCGTTGCCCTCCGGGGCCGGCTCGTCCCGCGCCGGGCACAGGTCGCACTCGTGCACGCCCAGGCAGACGTTCATCCACTGGACCCGCTGGACGGCCTTCAGCTTCTCCACGAACGCCTCGGGGACCGGCCCCGTCGCGTACGGCTTGCCGGCCTCCAGCCAGCCGACGTTCAGGCGGGTGTACGCGGGGCGGTACCAGAGTCCGTAGAAGCCGGACTCCAGGTCCGTGAAGGTGTCGTCGTCCAGGTAGTCGTACGCGCTGAGATCCTCGTAGAACACCCGCACATCATCGCCCGCGCCGCTCGGCGGTACGCGAGAAGGCGGGTGCGCTGCTCGCCGAATCACGAGCACCCTGGCCCGCCTCCCGGGGACCCGGGTCCAAGCTCGTCGGGACGGCCACGACGGCCAGCCGCCTCCTTGAAGCCGTCCCCCGATGAGAATCCCACCCTCAGTTCTGGGTGATGCCTGCACAGGATGCGGACATGCAGGACATTCTTCGCAGGACGGGGGAGATCAAGGAGCGAGAGATCGTGAGCGCAGAGCACGTGGAAACACCCATCCCTGCGCCGTTGCCGTTGAGGACCATCGGCGACATCCGGGCCGCTCTGCGGTCCGGGCACGGCTTCCCCGGCGACCAGGAGACCTTCGAAGCGGATCTCCAGCGTGCGCTGGAGGCCTCCTCGGAAGCGGACCTCAAGGCGGTCGCCGCAGTGATCGTCGACCACCGGGGGCGGGTTCGTCTCCACCAGGACCCTGACTTCGACATCGCCGTACAGGAGGGTCTCGACCTGGCGGCACGGTTGAAGCAGGAGGTTCCAGGCTCGCGGGCGGTGTGATCGCGGCCGGTTGCCGCACAGGCCGCCCAGCGAGCGAAGGATCTGGGAGCTGCGACGCCGACTGACGGAGCCCGTGAGAAGTAGGAGCTCGCACAAATGAGTGCGGCGAGGTGCGCGGCGGTAGTGTGAAGATCCGTGACAGAACATGCAGGCCGGCACCGGGTCCATCCGCTCCCCTCGCGTCCGATACGCATAGCTGCCGCGCAGGCTCAGGCCGAGGCCGGTGATGTCGAGGCCAATGTGGCCACCGTGACAGCCATGGTCCGTGACGCTGCGCGGGCCGAGGCCCGGCTCGTGGTCTTTCCGGAGAAGTTCCTCAGCGGCTACGAGCCCGACCTCGTCCAGGCCGACCCGCACAGTTGCGCCGTGCAGCCCGGCGACCCGCGGCTGGACCCCATCGCCGACGCCTGCCGGGAGACCGGCACGGCTGCCGTTGTCGGCGCCGCGTTCCACGATCAGGGTGATCTGTACGTCTCGGCACTGGTCATCGACACGAACGGGGAGTTCGTCACCCGCTACGACAAACAGCACCTGTTCAAGTCGGAACGCGAGATCTATCGCGAGGGCACGGCCGGGTGCACGCTTCAGCTCGACGGCTGGCGCCTGGGGTTGGGCATCTGCTACGACTCCGGCTTTCCGGAGCACGCGCGTGCGGCGGCGCTGGACGGCTGCCACGCCTACGTCGTCGGCGCCTTGTTCAGCGTCGGCAACGGATACCACGAGTCGCGCACATGGTTCCCGGCACGGGCCCTGGACAACACCTGCTACGCCGTACTGGCCAATCACATCGGTACGACGGGGGGCTGGAACGCCTGTGGCTCCAGCGCCGTCTGGGGACCGGACGGGCGGCGGCTCGCCGAGGCCGGCGCGGATCAAGCGGAGTTGATCACCGCCGATCTCGACCCGAAGACCTTGCTTGCGGCCCGCGATTCGGAACCCATGCTGCGCGACCTGCGGGACACGACCACTTACGCGCGCGCCTCGCACCGACTCGGCTGATCCGCTTTCAGCTCCCAGGACAGAGCACGACCTGCACGGCTGCATCCGGGCCGTGCCGCCGCCGGCGCGCGGAGCTCGTCCATGAGGCGGGAGCCGACGCCCTGGCGGCGGAGCGTGCGGACCGGCAGCGCGCTCCGCGCCATGGCGACCTGGCGCGACCTCGCGGTCGGAGCCCTGCGACTGGACGGCGCGAAGGACATCGCCTCCGGCCGTCGCCGCAATGCGCGTGACGCCCGCCCGCCCCCTCGCGGTCCTCGATCTCGCCCGAGCGCGAAGTGGACGTCACTCGACCACGCCGAAGCCCTGAGGGCTGTCGCAGAATGACTTCAGGCTTTGATCTTGGTCAGGCGTGCCGTCTCGCGAAGTCATCGAGCGGAACGGCGCTCCGGCGTTCGTGAGTTGTTTCCCGACGGTTCCCTGGGTCGCTCAGGGGTCGGCCGGGTCCGGCGCATGCGTTCTCGGCGTTCTCTCAAGCCGGGACGAGAGGTGACGCCGCCTCAGATGGTCGGGGTGTCGTCGACGATCGGCCGGTGGATCTCGACGACCGGCTTCCACCCCGTGGAGAACTCGATGAAGTCCGCACGGGTGGGGTAGGTGTCGATCGCGCGACGGTCACGCTTGGGGCTGTCGTTCCCCTTGCGCCCCCGGGGAACCTGCTCCTCGAAGATGTCGACCTTCACGTCGGGAACCTCCTTGAGGCCCTGGCGCCAGATCTGCACGACATCGGCGCCGAACGCCTGCCGAACCGCGGCGTAAAGGGCCGTGAGGGACCCCTTGTCCCCACCGGGGACGAAAAGCGCCAGGTCCAGCACGACACCGGCGGACTGGAGGACCTCGATGGTCACCGAGCCGTTCTCGTCGGCCACGTAGATTCCGGCTTCGTTCTCGTCGTCAGGAAGGCAGGAGACCTCTTCCTGGAATACGGTCCTCGCCGTGATCGAGCCGCCCTCGA
Organism: Streptomyces sp. NPDC059787; assembly: GCF_042732315.1. NCBI lineage: Bacteria > Bacillati > Actinomycetota > Actinomycetes > Kitasatosporales > Streptomycetaceae > Streptomyces > Streptomyces sp. NPDC059787. Next base: position 50,770 of record NZ_JBHWHX010000017.1, on the reverse strand, counting down.
AATCCTCACCGGACTTGGTCAGAAAAGCAGGGACATAGCAGTCGGGAAGCTTGAGCTCTTCCGTGTCGGCGGAAACGAAGATCCTGTCCTTCACGCCGAGCTTCGTCACCTCTTCCAGCGAGAGGCGGCGAGCGGCGATCTTCTCCGTGTTCACGATTTCCCTTTCAGGTTGCACTGTCCCTCCGAGCAAGGACGCTACCACGAAACCCTGAAGTCAACTGCCCAGTAATCTCTGGGTAAATGGCCTCCGATGACCTGCACGGAGGATATTGGAGCGAGTGCCACTCGGTCGGTAACACGCATCCGCCAGGTAGTATCCCTCGTCATGGCGTTGGTGATCAACTGGCGATTGCATTTCGGTGCTTTGGATGGCACGGAGTAACTAAAAGAGATTTTGCGGTAGATATCGCCCATATCCCCTTCGGGGAGGTGGCGGCGAGGTAAGGCGATCCATTCGTTGCCCATGGGGCGAAGGGCTCCCCCGGCCGCCTCCGGGAGACCCGGACCCGGGCTCGCCGGGGCCGGCGACGGCTCCTGGCTCGTCAGCGGTCACTGAGGACCCAGGACGTTCTCGAAGGTGCCCGCCTGGATCCCGTGGCGGGTCTCGAACGCCTTGACCACCGCTGCTTTCAGTGTCTCGGCGTTCACGTCCTCCACACGACGCGGGGAGGCCGCCCCGGGGGTGTGTTCGTAGTTCCAGACGACGACATCCAGGAAGACGGGGAGCCTGAGTCGCCGGCCGAGCCGGAGGAGCGCCTGGGATATCGAAGGGTAGGGAGTGAATTCGGTGTTCCCCAGCCAGTCCTGGAGAGTGGCCTCCGGGACGCTGAAGTCGACACCCATCGCGTCCAGGGCCTGGAGCGTTTGAGGGACACCGACGGGGACGTCGCCCTGCCCGCCGGGGGCGGCGATGTCGTCGCTGCCGTAGAGCATCCTGAAGTATCCGCGGACCTCTCGGTGCATGGCCTCCAGCAGCATCGGCCAAGTGATCTCGTCCGCCATGCCCTCGATGTCTCCCTCACCGTCCCAGTCGGTGTGGATGACGTCGCCGTGCAGGGTGAGGCGGGGGATCTCACTGTCACTCAGCATGCCGGGAGCGAACGCGGCACGCAGATGGTCCTGTTGGAGGGCGGTGACGGCCGGACCTTGTACGTCCATGCGGCCGTCCACGATCCCGGTGACGTTCTGCTGGAAGTCGATGATGGCGCCGTCCGTCTGAGGGCCGTACAGGCCGTCCTCGTCGATCAGTTGTCCCTCATGACGTCCACGCCAGTCGTTCAGCAGGAGCTGGGCGTACATGACGTCGTCCCGGATGTTCGGCGACGGCGTACCGGCTCCCGACGCACGGCCCACGGCCTGTTGCAGGGGAGACTGCGCGGAGGGGATCAGGCCTTCCAGGACCGTCCTGGTGTCCTCCTCGGAAAGCCGGACGCGAACGACCGCCGCCAGCCCCGCCGCCCGCTGCAGGGCGGTGCACTTCTCGCCCTGTCGGCGCCGCGTGCCCACCAGGCACAGCCGGTACAGAATGAGGCCGTCGACTTCCCATTCCACTTCGATGACTATCTTGTACCTGCCCCCGAGGGAATTTCCGTTCGGCAACTCGACCTGGAACTTCGGTTTGTATTTATTACCGGGCTTGTACGGGAGATTGGCCTTGCCCGGCTCGCAGAGCAGCATGAACCAGCCGATCTTGTCCTTTCCGGACCGCCTGCCGCTGGGCGAGTCGGGCTTGATTTCGTAGAACTCGGTCCGGCCGAACCGGTGGGAAATGATGTCGGGCACCTTGACGTCCATCAGCTTCGGACTACTGGCCAGGCACTGATCCACGATCGCCTGCCGGTTCACGTGCGAGTTGTGGAATTTCAGGTAGTCGGCCATGTTGGCGCAGCGGTGCTTCCCGACGTTGATGTCGAAGAAGTCGAGCCTTCCGCCGGTCGGGGGGAACCAGAGTTCGCAGCCCCCGAATCCTTCCGCCTTCAGATGTTCCTGGTAGTTCCGGGCGACGAGGCCCTCCACCAGGTCCGCGATGGCCTGTCGTTCTTCCCAGGTGTCATAGATCTGTCCGGGTGGCACGCAAGGCATGTCGATCTCCTCAGGGGGCCCGCCCCCTCCGGGGAGCACGGGGCCGGCCACCCGTGTCCCGTGGAAATTTTTCGAAGCCGCCACTATTGCCGCTTTGGGAATTCCGAGGGCCACTTCGTCGCTTCTGCGCTTAGTCCGATGCCCCAAGAGAATAGAAGTGCAGGAATTTACGGATCGCCTGCTTTTTCTGTCGACTCCCGCTTACCAGCATGACACTCGAAGCGCCGACCACGCCACTCACCTCGGCAATTCCCTTTTCAACTGTTGACGGTTCCATGGAGAGGTGGGCGCGCGGTCACATGACGGACGAGTGGGCCCGGTACCAGTGGGTCTTCACCACTCCGGACGGAGGCCCCGCCTCCTGAGCCGTCCTCCGCGCGCCCTGCCCCCGTTCGCGGTGGGGGCAGGGCGCGCCGGGGCCGCGCCGGCCCTCCGGGGCGGTCACCAGCAGGGGCTGCCGTCGTCCTCACGCCAGGCGATGTCCGTGACGTACATGGGCATCGTGAAGTAGCTGCCGTGATTGCTGGAGACGCATGACGTCCTGGGCCCCTGCTCCTCCTGTCCGACGACGACGTACGTCATCGTGACGTCCTGGGACGTCCTGTTGTAGAAGATGTGGCCGAGGGCGCTGCCCGACCATTCGTCGTCGGTCACCAGCGACGGCGGCATGTCCGTGTCGCCGTACCAGAACTCGGGCCAGACGCAGAACGTACCCGTCCGGCAGTTCCCGGGAGACCACGCCGACGCGCTGGGCGCGGATGCCATGACACCGAGGAAAGCCGCGGGTATCGCCGCGAGGGCAAGGGACTTCAAACGCATGAAGGACTCCGATCTCGGAACGTCATGCGCATGCTCACAATGAATATGTTGAAATGGCAAGTACCTCTTTTCGGCCTTCCCTGGCCGGTTCGAGACCGACTCGCCCCCGTCACTGAACCAGGCCGCCTCCGAGGGCGCCCGGGTGCGCGTACCCGGACCGGTCGGGCGGCCGGCCGGTGCGCCGTCACCGCCTCCACCGGCCACCGCGACCTCGTCCCACCCGCCTAACCTTCGATGTCGAGCGCCGTCCCGTACAGCCGGTCCACCTTCAGCCGGATGACCACCCGGCGCTCGGCGACCAGTTGTTCCAGGAACGCCTCCTCGTCCTCGGGCCTCGCGGATTCCGGGATCATGTCGAGGAGTTCGCGGCCGACCGCGTCGCCGGGAGCCGTCGTGACGCCGGAGGTCTCGGCCTCGCCCTCGGCGACGGCGAACGACCACACGTCGCCGCCCTGCACGTGCAGCGCCGCACGCGGGTCGTGCCGCAGGTGCTTGAGCTTGACGCGGTCGGCCGTGGTCGAGAAGCGCGCGATGCGGGCCTCGGGGTCCCAGCTGTACACCATGGTGGTCAGATGGGGGTGGCCGCTGCGCTTGACGGTGGCGAGCGTGCCGAACCGCTGCCGGCCGAGCAGGGTGGAGAGGGCTTCGTCGGACAGGGCGCGAGGGGCCGGTTGTTGAGTCATGCTGCCCTCAACCACCTTTTGGCCAGCGGTATTTCACGGATCAGGGCGCGGCGGTGACGCGGGCGACCGCCTCGCGGGTCAGTGCGCGGTCGGACGGGGTGTCGTCCAGGGCGCGGTGGAGGGCCAGGCCCTCGATGAGGGCGTCCAGCTGGCGGGCCGTGGGCGGGGGGAAGTGGTGTTCCAGGAGGGCGCGGCTGCGGCGCATCCAGCGGGCGCACAGTTCGCGGTACGGCTCGTGGCGGGCCGCCAGGGTGTAGAGCTCCTGGACGAGGATCAGGTCGCGGCGGGGGCCCTCGGAGAGGGTGTGGATCAGGTCGGTGACCGCTTCCCGGGCCTGGTCGGGGGTGGTGGCGCCGCCGAGGTGGTGCTCGAAGACGGTCACCACGTGGTCGGCGTAGCCGGTGAACGCCTCGTGCAGCAGGTCGTCGATGCCGGTGAAGTGGTACGTCATCGAGCCCAGCGGCACCTTCGCACGAGCGGCGATCTTGCGGTGGGAGACGCCCGCCACGCCCTCCTCGGCGATCAGGTCGAGCGCCGCCGCGAGGATGCGCTCGCGGCGGTGGGGGTCGGCGTGTCCGGTGGCCATGGCTCGCGGTCGGGGCTCAGAGGGTGCGGACCGGGCGGGCCGGGTTGCCCACGGCCACGACGTTCGCCGGGATGTCCTTGGTGACCACCGCGCCCGCGCCGATGACGGAGTTGTCGCCGATGGTCACTCCGGGGCAGATGATCGCACCGCCGCCGAGCCAGACGTTGTCGCCGATGGTGATGGGCAGGGCCGCCTCCAGCTTGTCGCGGCGGGGCCCCGGCTCCACGGGGTGCGTGGGCGTGAGGAGTTGGACGTTCGGGCCGATCTGGCAGTCCTCGCCGATGGTGATCCGCGCGACGTCCAGGGCGGTCAGGTTGTAGTTGACGAAGGTACGGGCGCCGATGCTGATGTTGCTGCCGTAGTCGACGTACAGCGGCGGGCGTACGTCGACGTCCTCGCCCACCGAGGCGAGGAGCTCGGTCAGGATCGGCCTCGCCTCGGTGGGGTTCTCGGGGTAGGCGGCCTGGTAGCGGGCCGCGAGCCGCATCGCGCGCTGCTGGCGGCGGGCGATCTCCGGGTCGTCGGCGATGTAGAGGTCGCCCGCGAGCATGCGCTCGAGGTTCGTGCGCGGGTCGTTCGCGAAGTGGTCGTCCGTCGGCATGCGTACGATCGTACGCCCTGAAGCGTACGTTCGTACACTCCAGACGGGACCTCCTCGGCTCCTTCGCCCCGTTCTATACGGAATTCTTTGCCTTCCGGCTCGCAGGATGGCGGGTGGGGAGGGGCGGCGTCGAACCGTTCGGTGGGTGGTGACGGGATCCGGACGTGATCCGGCCCCGGACACGGGTCCGGGGCAGGATCACGTCGGGCGGTTCTCACATGTGCGGGGGCCGCGGTCCGGCCGTCACGCCGGGGACAGCTCCGCCCGGCCGAAGAGCAGGGCGTAGCCCGGCGGCAGTTGGGCCAGGACGCGGGTGACCAGGGCGTCGCCGACCAGGGCGGGCAGGACGCTCAGGACCGAGCTGACGTCCCAGCGGGCCGTGGCCGGGGTCGCGCCCTCGATGCGGGCCGCCACCGAGTCGACGAACTCCGCGGCGGTCAGCTCGCGGGTCACCGGGATCTGGGAGGCGACCGCTCTCGCCGCCTCCTCGGGCAGGGCGCGGGCCAGGTCGACGCGTTCGTCGCCGACGACATGGCCGCCGAGGGCGGAGAGGACGACACGGGTGATGCTCTCCGCCTGTGACCGTGTCGCGTACTGGCCCGACTCCCGTACGGCGTCGACCAGTCGGTGCCAGCCGTCGTTCCGGGGCGCCGCGGCCGGGGCCGGGACTCCCCCGGCCTGCTTCACGGTCGCGGGCTTCTGCGGTGTCAGCGTGGTCATCCGGTACTTCTCTCCTTCTCCGGTTCTCCAGTGCCCCGGTATCCGGTTCTCCCATGCCCCGGTTCTTCCCGGGCATGTGCCGCTCTGAGGGCCGGATGTGCGCGGGGTGAGCGGGGTGCGCGGGCCGCGCGAGGGGGTCAGCCGCCGATCTGCTTGCGGCTGTCGCCGCCGGTGATCTGGATGCGGCGCGGCTTGGCCTGTTCGGCCACCGGGATGCGCAGGGTCAGGACACCGGACTCGTACGAGGCGTCGATGCGTTCCGTGTCCAGGGTGTCGCCCAGGAACAACTGGCGGGTGAAGGTGCCGGCGGGCCGCTCGGCGACCACGGTCTCCGCACCCTCGGGTGCCGGGGAGCGGCGCTCGGCACGCACGCTGAGCACGTTGCGCTCGACGTCGAGGTCGATCGTCTCGGGATCGATGCCGGGCAGGTCGAAGTGGACGATGAAGTCGTCCCCCGAACGGTAGGCGTCCATCGGCATCGCCGCGGGGCGGCCGTTGGAGGTGGCACCGAGGACCTGCTGCGCGAGTCGGTCGAATTCGCGGAACGGGTCGGTACGCATGAGCATCACGGTCATCTCCTTCCGTGGGTTCATCGGTGCGATGCCCTTACGGTCTTGCCCTTCTTATATAGCCCGGAGGAGGAAAGTTGACAAGCCGGGACTCAGGTTGTGTCACACGGTCGGCTGCGGGCCTGGACGCGGGGACCGTCTCCCGGAGCGCTAGCCTCGGAGTCCGGACGATCCCGGCCCTGCGGGCCGGGGCAGCGGCAGGAGGCAGACAGGCATGGCGAAGGTTCCCAGTTCCGTGGTGGCCGCGAGTGGACTCGTCGGCGGGTACGGCGTGGCCCGCTGGACCCGGAAGCGGCAGCTGGGCGGGGTCGTCCTCGCCGCGGCCGGGGCCGCCGCCGCGCAGCAGTGGCGGGAGCGGGCCGGGGGCAGGGCGGCGGGGGCGCTGTCGGTGGCGTACGTCGCCGCGTTCGCCGGGTCGCATCCGCTGGCGAAGAAGGTGGGCGCCTGGCCCGCCGTGTTCGGGGTGGCGGGGGCCGTGGCGCTCGCCTCCTGGGCGGTGGCCGACCGGCGCGGCTGAGCCGCCGTCCGTCGTACGGGCCGGGGCGTCCTCGTCAGGAGCGGTGCGTCAGGACGTTCACCACGCGGCCGTTCGGGTCGCGGGTGAAGAAGCGGCGTACGCCCCATTCCTCGTCCCGCAGCTCGCGGACGATCTCCGCGCCCGATGCCCGTACCCGCTCGTACACCGCGTCGACGTCCTCCACCTCCACACTGAGGTCGGGGACCACCGGAGCCGTGCGTTCCTCGGTGAAGAAGCTGATCTGGGCGGTGGGGTTGGCCGGGGAGGCCAGGGTGGTGACCCAGCCCATGTTCATGACCTCCTCGAAACCGAGGAGGCCGTAGAAGGTCCGGCTGGTGTCCATCGCCTCCTCGGAGGCGACCTGGATGTCGGGCATGATCCGGCGGATGGTCATCGGGCCGTGGCTCCTGTCGGTCGGGCGGGTTCGCGCGCCTTGTGACGTCCGACTCTGCTACGGCGTCGCCGGTTTCGAGCCGCCCGCGTCCGGATCCGTGGGGGTTTTCGTCTTCGCCTTGGACGCCGCCGCCGTGAGCGGCCTGGCGATGTCCTCCAGGGAGCGGCGTTCCGCGTTCACCGCGAGGAACGCGGCGACCAGGCCCGCCGCGCACATCAGGCCCGCGCCGATCCGGAAGGCGAGGACCGTGTCGCCGACCACGCCCGTTTCCGTGAGCTTCGCGAACAGCAGGGGGCCGCTGATGCCGCCCGCGGCGGTGCCGATGGCGTAGAAGAAGGCGATGGACATCGCGCGGGTCTCCATGGGGAAGACCTCGGAGACCGTCAGGTAGGCGCTGGACGCGCCGGCCGAGGCGAAGAACAGGACGGCGCACCAGCAGGCGGTGAGGGTCGCCGCGCTGAGCGAACCCCGGTCGAAGAGCCAGGCCGTGCCGAACAGCAGGACGCCCGAGAGCAGATACGTGCCGGAGATCATCACCCGGCGGCCGACCGTGTCGAAGAGCTTGCCGAGCAGCAGCGGGCCCAGGAAGTTGCCGGCCGCGATGACGGCGAAGTAGTAGCCGGTGTTGCCGGACGGGACGTCGAAGAACGTGGTCAGGATCGCGCCGAAGCCGAAGGTGATGGCGTTGTAGAGGAACGCCTGGCCGATGAAGAGGGAGAAACCGAGGACCGAGCGCCTGCGGTACTTGGCGAAGACGGTGCGGGCGATCTCGGTGAACGTGACGTTCTCGCGCTGGTGGATGGTCAGCTCGCCCTCGGCGCGGGGCAGCGGCTCGTTCCGCTCGGCCTCGACCCGTTGTTCGATGTCGCCGACGATGCGTTCCGCCTCCTCGTCACGGCCGTGGATCAGCAGCCAGCGGGGGCTCTCGGGGACGTGACGGCGTACGAGGAGGATGACCAGGGCGAGTACGGCGCCGAGGGCGAAGGTCAGGCGCCAGCCGACGTTCGCCGGGAAGATGTCGGTGTTCAGGGCCAGGATCGACAGCAGGGAGCCGCCCACCGCGCCCAGCCAGAAGCTGCCGTTGATCATCAGGTCGACGCGGCCCCGGTAGCGCGCCGGGATCAGCTCGTCGACCGCGGAGTTGATGGCCGCGTACTCGCCGCCGATGCCGAAGCCGGTGAGGAAGCGGAAGAGGAAGAACCACCAGGTGTCGAAGGCGATCGCGGTGAGGGCGGTGGCGCCGAGGTAGACCGCGAGGGTGATCATGAAGAGTTTCTTGCGGCCCCAGACGTCGGTCAGACGGCCCCAGAACAGGGCGCCCGCGCAGGCGCCGGCGACGTAGAGGGCGGCGGCGATGCCGGTGACCTCGCCGGAGGTGATGGGCAGTCCGCTGCCCGGTTCGGACAGGCGGCTCGCGATGTTGCCGACGACCGTGACCTCCAGGCCGTCGAGGATCCACACGGTGCCGAGACCTATGACGACGGTCCAGTGCCAGCGGGACCACGGGAGGCGGTCCAGGCGGGCGGGGATGCGGGTGGTGATCGTGCGTTGTCCGGTCCCGGACTGGGCGGTGGTCATGGGCTCCCTCCCTGGCGAAGCGAACCTCCGTATGCCCCCGGGTGGGGGCTTTCACGCCCGGGGGGCTTGCGGCGCGTCGTGTCCCTGCGGGTGCGTCGGGGTTGTTCGCGCAGTTCCCCGCGCCCCTGGGGGGCGGCCCGTCGTGGGTTCCTGCGGGTCCGTTGTGGCTGGGCGCGCAGTTCCCCGCGCCCCTTGGGGGGCTGCCCGTCGTGGGTTCCTGCGGGTGCGTCGTGGTTGGTCGCGCAGTTCCCCGCGCCCCCAGGGAGTTGCGGTCGCCGTTGGTCGGGAGGACGAGGGGGACCGGGGGAACTCAGGGTGGGGTCGCTTCCCAGGGGCGCGGGGAACCGCGCGACCAGCCACGACGTGCCCGCAGCAACTCTCGGCAGACCACCCCCGAGGGGCGCGGGGAACTGCGTGGACAACCGGGACGCGCTACGCGCCCAGGGCCCGTGACACCGTGTAGATCAGCAGACCGGCGAGCGAGCCGACCACCGTGCCGTTGATGCGGATGAACTGGAGGTCGCGGCCGATGTTGGCCTCGATCTTCTTCGTCGTGTGCTCCGCGTCCCAGCTCGCCACCGTGTCCGTGATCAGGGAGGTGATCTCCTTGCGGTAGGTGGTGACCACGTACACCGCCGCGCTCTCCAGCCAGCCGTCGACCTTGCCCTGCACCTTGGGGTCGAGCGACATACGGGCACCCAGGGAGAGCAGCGAGGCGCGCACCCGCAGGCGCAGTTCGCTGCGCTCGTCCTCCGCCGCCGAGACGATCATGGATCGTACGGCCGTCCACACGGAGGCGATCAGGTCCTGCACCTCGCTGCGGCCGATGATCTCGCTCTTGAGGCGCTCGACGCGGACGCGGGTGTCGGTGTCGGACTGGAGGTCGGAGGCGAAGTCGGTGAGGAAGCGGTCCAGGGCGCCGCGCGCGGGGTGGGACGGCATGTCGCGCATCTCGGTGATGAAGCGCAGCAGCTCCTTGTAGACGCGCTCGCCGACCTTGCGGTCCACGAACTTGGGGGTCCAGCCGGGCGCGCCGCCGTGGACGGCGTCCATCACGGTGTCGCTGTGCAGCACCAGCCAGTCGTGCGCGCGGGTGACGATGACGTCCACGGCCCGTTCGTGGCCGCCGTCGGCGACGATCCGCTCCAGCAGCTTGCCCATGCCGGGCGCGATCTCCTGGGCGTCCGCGCGGCGGGTGATGGCCTCGCCGACCACCGCCTGGACGTCGGAGTCGCGCAGCACGGTGAGGGCACCGCGCAGGGCGGCCGAGAGCTCGGCGGTGACCCGGTCGGCGTGCTCCGGGACGGAGAGCCAGGCGCCGAGCCGGCTGCCGATGCCGACGGCGCGCAGCCGCTGCCGTACGACGTCCTCGGAGAGGAAGTTCTCGCCGACGAACTCGCCGAGGGAGACGCCGAGCTGGTCCTTCTTGGTGGGGATGATCGCGGTGTGCGGGATGCGTAGGCCGAGGGGGTGACGGAAGAGGGCGGTGACGGCGAACCAGTCGGCGAGCGCGCCGACCATGCCGGCCTCGGCCGCGGCGGCGACATAACCCGCCCAGGGGCCGGCGCCCTGGTGGGAGGCCCATTTGGTGAGGACGTAGACGACGGCGACGAACAGCAGCAGTCCGGTGGCGGTGAGCTTCATACGGCGCACTCCGCGCCGCTTCTCCTCGTCCGCGGGGCTGAACGTGTTCATCGCGCGGTTGGTGAAGGCTCCGGTGCGGGCATGCTGACCTTCGGCGTTCCGGCCGGCGCCTTCCGCCGCTTTCGCCTTTTCTGTCGTCTCAGTCCGTTCCATCCGCTCCACCCGTTCGGCGATCCCTCACACATTGTCCCTTCCTGACCGACTCCTGGAACGCGACAGGAGTTCCCGGCGTCTGTCCGGAGGGGGTTTGTCCAGGGGGATCACCCAAGGGTTCCTCGGCGGTCCCTCGCGTCAGCCTTCCCGGCCCGTGGATCATCATGGGTTCATCAGATCGGAGCCTCTCGCTCCCGTCTTCCGAGGAGAACAGAAGAGCATGACCCGGGGTCGTGACGGGGGCCCGCAGGCGCCTCCCGCCAAGCAGCGTGCCCTGCTCGCCGCGGTCGTCGCCGCGATCCTGGCGGTCTCCGCCGCCATATACGTCGGTGCCGGCGTCGGAGACGGCGACGGTGCGCGGGAACGCGGCGGCCTCGCCGGTGGTCATGACGCCCGGAACAACCCGGCCGCGCCCGCCTCCACCGGCACCTGGGTCGGCTCCTGGGCCACCTCCCCGGCCGGGGGCGAGCCCGGCACCGAGACGACGGGGCTCGCGGGCCGCTCGGTGCGCAACGTCGTCCACACCAGCGCCGGCGGTACGAGCGCCCGCGTCACGCTGTCCAACCTGTACGGCCAGTCGCCGCTGACCGTCACGCACGCCTCGATCGCGGTGTCCGCGGGTACGGGCACGGCGGCGGCGCTCGCGGAGACCGTGCGGCCGCTGGCCTTCGCCGGGAGTCCGGCGGTCGTCGTCCCGGCGGGCGGGGAGGTGGTGAGTGACGTCGTGCGCATCGCCGTCCCGCACGACGGGGACGTCCTGATCACGACGTACTCCCCCACCGCGTCCGGGCCGGTCACCTATCACCCGCACGCGCGCCAGGTCTCGTACGTCGCCGACGGCGAGCACACCCGGGACGCGACCGGGGCCGCGTACACCGGGCAGAGCACGTCCTGGCGGTACGTGACCGCGCTGGACGTGCTGAGCAACGAGGCGGACGGGACGGTCGTCGTCCTCGGTGACTCGCTGACGGACGGGGTCACCTCGACGGTCGGCGCGAACAGCCGGTGGCCGGACGTGCTGTCCGACCGGCTGCGGTCGGCTGTCGCCGACGGGCGGGACGTGCCTCGGTACAGCGTCGTCAACGAGGGGATCAGCGGGAATCAGGTGCTCGCCGACGGGCGGGGGCGGCCGGCCTCGAATCCCAGTGGGCTGAACCGGTTCGAGCGGGATGTGCTGGGGCGGACGAACGTCGAGGTCGTCGTCGTCGTGCTCGGGATCAATGACATCCTGCGTCATCCGGGGGTGGCTGATCCGGATGCGATCGTGGCGGGGCTGGAGGAGCTGGTCTCGCGGGGGCATGCGCGGGGGGTGAGGGTCGTGGGGGCGACGCTCATGCCGTTTCGGGGGCATCGGGGGTATACGGATGCTCGGGAGGTCGTGCGGCAGCGGATCAATGCGGAGATTCGTGCCGGGCGGGTGTTCGATGCGGTGGTCGACTTCGACGAGGGGTTGCTTGATCCGTATGCCCCGCGGCGGTTCCGGTCGGAGCACGACTCCGGGGATCATCTTCATCCGAGTGACAAGGGGTATGCCCGGATGGCGGAGGTCTTTGATCTCGATGATCTGAAGGGTGGGGCTCCGGCGCGGTTGTAGGGGGTTCGCAGGGGGTTTTTCGCCCCCGCCGCCCCTTCCCGTCCCGAACCTGGGGCTCCGCCCCAGACCCCGCTCCTCAAACGCCGGAGGGGCTGAGGTGATCCCGGAGGGGCGGGGTGTGCCCGGAGAGGGCTGGGGTGATGCCGGACAGGCGGGGGTGGTCCCGGAGAGGGCTGGGGTGATCCCGGAGGGGCTGGGGTGATCCCGGACGGACTGGGGTGGTCCCGGACAGTCGAGGGTGATGCCGGACCGGCTGGGACGGTGCCGGACCGGCTGGAATGGGGCCGGACCGGCTGGAATGGGGCCGGGCCGGCTGGGACGGTGTCGGGCCGGCTGGGTCAGTGGTCGTCTCGGCCGTGTGGCTCGTGTTGTTCCTGGCGGGTCCGGGAGTGCGGGTTCAGGTGGTCCTGGAGGGAGGTCTCCAGTTCTCTGCGGCGTTCCTGTTTGCGTTCCAGTTTTTCCCTGCGGCGTTCCTCGCGCAGGCGCTGCTTCTCCGCGCGGGGGAGTTTGCGGTCGACGCCCACGCCGCCCCAGAAGGCGAAGCCCGTGACGATCACGCGGGGGGCGCCCGGCTCACCCGGTACGCCCTCCTCACGGTGGTCGAAGCCGCCCATGACGCCGATGCCGCGCACGACGACCTCGACGCCGGGCGGGACGATGACCTCCACCCCGCCCATGATCGCGACCGCGTTGATGACGACCTCGCGGTCCGCGAAGTACGCCTCCCGCAGATCGATCTCCCCGCCGCCCCAGAAGGCGAAGCAGTTGAAACGGCGCGGCGCCGTCCACCTGCCCCTGCGCTGGAAGCCCGACATCACGGCCACCGCCCACGACGACGTGCCCGAGTCGTCGCCGCCGACGATCCTGTCCCCCCAAGCGCCGCTCCGCTCCGGCTGCTTGGTGAGGGACACCGCCGGTACGGACGCCCCCTGGTCCGGCAGGTCGCGGGTGATCGGCGTCAGGTCCCCGTACGTGCGCGCCTTGTACGTCGCGTCCAGCCGCTCCTCGAACTCCTCCATGTCGAGGCGGCCCTCCGCGAGGGCGTCCCGCAGGATCTCGGCGACCCGTTCACGGTCGGCGTCGGAGGCGCGGAGGTCCGGGGCGGCTGCGTCGTCGGTCATACCAGCAGCCTACGAGTTGTCTCCGCCGCACGGCTACGAGAGGGCCCGTCCGGCTCGCTCCTCGTACATTCTGGCGATCACCGCCTCGATGTCCGGCTCCCGCACCGAAAGGTCCACCAACGGGTACCGTGCCGCGATCCGCGCCACCAGTTCGGCCGCCGACGCCGACGCAGGGAACGCCAGCCACTGCCGGGGCCCCTCCACCCGTACCACCCGCGCGGGCGGCGGCGCCTCGATCGGCGGGAGTTCCCGCTCCAGGTCCACCACCAGCGTCCGCTCGCTCTCCCCCGCCTCGTGCAGCCCGGCGAGCGGACCGTCGTACACCAGCCGGCCGTGGTCGATGACCATCACCCGTGAGCACAACTGCTCGATGTCCTGGAGGTCGTGGGTGGTCAGCAGCACCGTCGTGGCCCGTTCGGCGTTCAACTGCCGCAGGAAGTCCCGCACCCTGGTCTTGGAGATGACGTCCAGGCCGATCGTCGGCTCGTCGAGGTAGAGCACCTCCGGGTCGTGCAGCAGCGCCGCCGCGATGTCCCCGCGCATCCGCTGGCCGAGCGAGAGCTGGCGCACCGGCACGTCCAACAGCTCTCCCAGGTCGAGGAGTTCGGTCAGCCGGTCGAGGTTCTCCCGGTACCGGGCGTCCGGGATGCGGTACATGCGGTGCATCAGCTTGTACGAGTCGATCAGCGGGAGGTCCCACCACAGCGTCGTACGCTGCCCGAACACCACCCCGATGCGGTGCGCCAGCCGGGTCCGCTCGCGGGACGGGTCGATCCCGGCGACCCGCAGCCGGCCGCCGCTCGGCGTGAGGATCCCCGTCAGCATCTTGACCGTCGTCGACTTCCCGGCACCGTTCGGGCCGATGTAGCCGACCATCTCGCCCCGCGCCACCGTGAACGAGATCGAGTCGACCGCCCGCACCCGGTGCCGCTCCCGCTTCAGGAAACCGGTCTTCCTGCGGACGTCGAAGACCTTCTCCACGCCGTCGAGTTCGATGAAAACGTCATCCACCGTCCGTCAACTCCCCGTGCTCCGGTACGACCTGAGACCCGTCCGCCACGCCAGACCCGCCAGCGCACAGCAGCCCACCGCCACCAGCGGCGACGCGAAGGCCGCCCAGCCCGGCAGACCGATCGGATAAGGCCGCTCCAACACGTAGGCGGCCGGTACCCAGTTGACGAAGGCGAGCGGCAGCATGAACGTCACCCCGCGCACCAGGTCCTTCCCGAACACGCTCGGCGGATACTGCAGCAGCGTGTTCCCGCCGTACGTGAACGCGTTCTGCACCTCCGCCGCGTCCTGCGCGAAGATCTGGAACGCCGCGCCCGCCACGAACACCGCCGAGAAGATCGCCGCGCCGCTGACCACCATCACCGGCACCAGCAGCACCTTGACCGCACTCCAGTCGACGTCGACCGCGACCAGCGCCCAGCCCAGCACCACCGCGCCCTGCGTGATCCGGCCCAGCCGGCGCACCGCGAAACGGTCCGCGCCGACCTGCGCCAGCACCGGCACCGGACGCACCAGCAGGACGTCGAACGAGCCGTCCCGCATCCGCCCGCCCAGCACGTCCATCGAACCGAGCACCAGGTCGGCGATCCCGAACGCCGTCGCCGACAGCCCGTACAGCAGGGCGATCTCCGGCAGCGACCAGCCGCCCAACGAGTCGACCTGCGAGAACATCAGCAGGATCCCCACGAAGTCCAGCCCGGTCACCAGCAGGTTCCCGAACACCGTGAAGACGAAGGACGTACGGTAGGTCATCCCGGACCGCACCCACATCCCGGCGATCAGCCCGTAGGCCCGCACCCCCTCCACGAGCACACCGTGCTCACCCACCCTGCACCACCACCCGCCGCGTCGCCACCGACTGCAACAGCCGCCCCGCCGCCAGCAGCGCCACCGCCCACGCCGCCTGGAACGCGAACGCCCCCAGCGGATCCGTCTCCCCCATCAGCACATCCGCCGGAACCTGCAACTGCGCCGCCCACGGCAACACCCGCACCACGTCACCCAGCCCGTCCGGGAAGGCGTTCAGCGGCAGCACCATGCCCGAGAAGAACACCCCCGTGATCATCAGCACCTGGCCGACACCCCTGCCGTCCATCAGCCAGAACACACTCAACGCCGCCAGATAGCGGATCGCGAAACTCACCACCGCCGCCAGCAGCAGCGTCACCGCGAACGCCAGCCACGGCATGACCTCCGTGGGCAGCGCCATCGTGAAGAACAGCGAACCGAACACGAACGGCACCACCCCCCGCCCCAGCATCTGGAACGCCGCCCGGCCCACGTCACCCGCCAGCCACCACAGCTGCAGATCCACCGGCCGGTACAGGTCGACGGCGATCTCACCCGTACGGATGCGCTCCATCAGATCCTTCTCGGCGCCCCCGCCCTGGATCGCCAGCGTCGCGTACAGACACTGCCCCAGCCACACGTACGTGACCGCCTGCGCCTGGTCGTACCCGCCGAGCCCCGGCCGCTCGTCCCACAGCGCCAGATACGTGTACACCAGGATCAGCCCGAACACCGTGTTCGTGAACACCCCGGCAGCGGTCGCCAGCCGGTACGACGCGTACCGCCGGAAACCCCCCGCCGCGACGGCCAGATACAACCGCGCCGAGCCCACGCCCCGCCCTCCTCCCGCCTCCGGCACCGAAGCGCAGGAGCCTAGTGCGCCCGCCACGTCCCCGGCCACGCGTTTTCGTTGGGGCCATGTGTGTGACAAGCCGCGTACGCGCGCCACGCGCGGCGTCGGCGGGGACGCGCCACCGGATGGGACAGTCTTCAATAAGAGGCACACACCACGGCGTAGTGGAACAAGCCAGGCGAAACAGGAGTCCGTGCACGACATGAGCGACGAGCCGCAGCCGCAGCCGCCCGGGAAGCAGCCCGGGGAGCACTCCGGGAAGCAGCCCGGAAAGGGCTGGGCACCGAGAAAGCCCCAGACGGCCGCCGCCACGAAGAGGCCCGAACGCACCGGATGGCGCCGGCTGCTCCCCACCTGGCGCATGCTCCTCGGCGGCTTCCTCGTCGCCGCCGCGGTCGTCATCGGCGGCTTCTTCCTCGGCTACCACCTCGTACGGATCCCCGCCGCCAACGCCCTCGCCACCCAGCAGGCCAACGTCTACCTCTACGCCGACGGCTCCGTCATCGCCCGCGACGGCGACGTCAACCGGGAGAACGTCACCCTCTCCCAGATCTCCGAGGACGCCCGGCACGCCGTCCTCGCCGCCGAGGACCGGGACTTCTACACCGAGTCCGCCATCGACCCCCAGGCCATGGTCCGCGCCGCCTGGAACACCGCCACCGGCAAGGGCAGACAGTCCGGCTCCACCATCACCCAGCAGTACGTGAAGAACTACTACCTCCGCCAGGAACAGACCGTCACCCGCAAGGTGAAGGAGTTCTTCATCGCCATCAAACTCGACCGCGAACAGACCAAGGACCAGATCCTCGAGGGCTACCTCAACACCAGCTTCTTCGGCCGCGGCGCCTACGGCATCCAGTCCGCCGCCCACGCCTACTACGGCATCGACGCCTCCGAACTCGACGCCGGCCGCGCCGCCTACCTCGCCGCCCTCGTCAACGCCCCCAGCCAGTACGACGTCATCACCCACCCCGAGAACCGCGACACCGTCGAGGACCGCTGGAACTACGTCCTCGACGGCATGGTCGACGAAGGCTGGCTCAGCACCTCCGAACGCGCCGGCCTGACCTTCCCCATGCCCCAGCGGAGCACCGTCTCCACCAGCCTGTCCGGGCAGCGCGGCTACATCGTGAACATCGTCAAGAACCAGCTCGTCCAGAACGACATCGTCGACGAGGACACCCTCGACACCGGCGGCTACCGCATCACCACCACCCTGCACAAGGACAAGCAGGACGCCTTCGTCGACGCCGTCAACGACAAACTCATGGACCGGCTCGACAAGGAGAACCGCGAGGTCGACACCTACGTCCGCGCCGGCGGCGCCTCCGTCGACGTGAAGACCGGCAAGGTCGTCGCCCTGTACAACGGCATCGACTACGTCAAGCAGTACACCCCCAACGCCACCCGCCGGGACTTCCAGGTCGGCTCCAGCTTCAAACCGTTCGTGTTCACCGCCGCCGTCGAGAACGGCTCTCGCACCCGCGACGGCCGCCCCATCACCCCCAACACCGTCTACGACGGCACCAGCGAACGCCCCGTCCAGGGCTGGCCCGGCGACCGCTACGCCCCCGAGAACGAGGACCACCGCGACTACGGCGACATCACCGTCCGCGAGGCCACCGACAAGTCCGTCAACGCCGTCTACGCGCAGATGGCCGTCGACGTCGGCCCCGACAAGGTCCGGCAGACCGCCATCGACCTCGGCCTGTCCGAGAACACCCCCAGCCTCTCCGACGCCGGACCCTCCATCGCCCTCGGTGTCGCCACCGCCAGCGTCCTCGACATGGCCGAGGCGTACGCCACCCTCGCCAACCACGGCAAACACGGCGACTACACGATGATCGAGAAGGTCACCCAGAACGGGCGGAACATCGACCTGCCCGACCGCCACACCCGCCAGGCCGTCAGCCGCCAGGCCGCCGACACCACCACCTCCGTCCTGCGCGGCGTCGTCGAGAGCGGCACCGCCACCGCCGCCCAGACCGCGGGCCGCCCCGCCGCCGGCAAGACCGGCACCGCCGAGGAGGACACCGCCGCCTGGTTCGCCGGCTACACCCCCGACCTCGCCACCGTCGTCGCCGTCATGGGCCAGGACCCCGTCACCGCCGGCCACAAACCCCTCTACGGCGCCATGGGCCTGCCCCGCATCAACGGCGGCGGCGCCCCCGCCGAGATCTGGGGCCAGTACACCCGCGAAGCCCTCAAGGACGTACCCGTCACGGCCTTCAACCTCCGCCTCCAGCCCGGCGCCTGGAAGACCCAGCCGCCCCCCGGCGACTCCAGCACCGGACCGTCGTCCTCCGGCGACCCGAGCGACGGCGGCGGCAGCGACGGCGGCGGCGAGGCGCCGGCCGAGGAGTCCACCGGCCAGGACGAAGAGGAACAGCCCCAGGGACAGACCGCCGGCGGCACCACCGGCGGCGGGACGGAAGACGACAGCGGAGCCACCACAGGCGACACCGGCGAAGGCGACGCCAACGGAGACGACGACCCCGGCCCGGGCGGCCTCACCGGCTCACTCATCCAGAACGGCCGCTGGGACTAGAGGGCCCGTCCCCTGACCGCCGAGAACGACATCACGAGTTCAATCCCACCATGCTGGAATTACCCTTCGAGTTCACCCGGCGGTGGAAATCATCTCCCTCCGTTTCGCAATTACTTCGCGGAATAAAGCGCCATCGGATCCGCGTGCGCGATCTTTTCGGGAAGAGGTTGCTCTCCGGGTGTCGCACGGTCTACGTTTCCCGCAGACGCCCCCCTGCGGCGTACGCAGCATCTACACCCGTGGCATTGATGAAATGTGGGGAAACTGATGAAGTCCTGGCGCACTCGTGCCGCCGCCGGTCTCGCGCTCGGTACCGCCCTCGTGTCCATACCGCTGACCGCGGGCACCGCCTCCGCCGCCACCACCCCCCGCTGGACGCCGGTGGCCAACTTCTCCACGCCGACCGCGTGCCAGACGAGGGGCAACGTGATGGCCCAACAGGGCCAGATCATCAACTTCCGCTGCGACATCGGACAGAACAAAGTGGGAATCCACTGGACCCTTTACGTGCAGTACAGCTAGGGTTCACGGTTCCATAAAGGCGCCATTCCCGTGGGTAACACGGATTCCGGAGACCATTCGGTCGATACGGTATCCGGTGTACCGACGGGAAAGCGGCGGCCGCACACGCGGCCGCCGCAACCGTTTGTCCCGGTCTCCCGCCCCACGGCGAGATCCGGCACATCCCGCCCGCCGCTCAGTGCCCGGACGTCGCCTTCAGCCCCACCACGGCCACCAGCAACAAACAGATGAAGAAGATCCGCGCGGCCGTCACCGGCTCACCCAGCACCAGCATGCCCAGCACCGCCGCCCCGGCCGCACCGATCCCCACCCACACCCCGTACGCCGTACCGATCGGCAGCGTACGAGCGGCGTACGACAGCAACAGCATGCTCGTCACGATCCCGGCGCCGGTCAGCACACTGGGCACGAGCCGGGTGAAACCGTCGGTGTACTTCATCCCCACCGACCAGCCGACCTCCAGCAGACCGGCGACGACAAGCAGAACCCAGGCCATGACAGGCACCTCCGGGACACGAACGGAAACGGGGGTGCGTCGTCTTTGCCTTCACCCCGGTACGGCGCGTCTCGTCGGGGCCCTCTCGGGTCCCCCCACCCTAGCCCGAAAACAGGAAAAGGGCTGGTGACAACGGTCACCAGCCCCTTCCCACCACCGATCTACAGGTACAGACCGGTCGAATCCTCGGAACCCTCGAAACGGTCCGCGGCCACGGCGTGCAGATCGCGCTCCCGCATCAGCACGTACGCCGTCCCCCGCACCTCGACCTCCGCCCGGTCCTCCGGGTCGTACAGCACCCGGTCACCCGGCTCCACGGTCCGGACGTTCTGCCCCACCGCGACCACCTCGGCCCAGGCCAGCCGACGGCCCACGGCCGCCGTCGCGGGAATCAGGATGCCGCCCCCGGAACGCCGCTCGCCCTCACTCGTGTCCTGCCGCACGAGCACGCGATCGTGCAACATCCGGATGGGCAGCTTGTCGTCCTGGGAACCGTGCTCGTGTCTCTTGGCGCTCACGTCCTGAAACCTACCTGCATCCGCCCCGAACGCACGCGCTCGGGGTCACCGCCCGCGCCGACGGGACCCGAAGGCCAGCAGCCCCACGACCCCCACCACCAGCACCGCCACCGGAACGACCCGCTCCAGCCGGGGCGAGCCCTCCTCGTCCACGAACTGCGCCTTGACGTCACTCACCACGCCGTTGACCCGGACGTACGCCCGCCCCAGCGTGTGATCGACGTTCGAGACGACCCGGGCCCTGGCATCCCCCACGATCGTCTTCGGATGCACCCGCACACCGATCTCGTCCAGGGTCTCGGCCAGCACCGCACGGCGGCGCCTGATGTCCGCCTCGATCTGCGCCGGGGTTCTGGTGTCCGCCGTGTCCGCCACCGTGCCGCCTCCGAAATCCACTGATACCTGTGTACCCGTGCCGGACAGTCTGTCAGTTCCACGCCGCCGCGCACTGTCAGGACCCCCGGTTACCCTCGATCCCGGTATCCGATCCACGCAGCGCGTACGTACGAGGAGATCCAGACCGATGAGCGAACGCCTCCAGCCCGGGGACGAGGCCCCCGCCTTCACCCTGCCCGACGCCGACGGCAACGAGGTGTCCCTGGCCGACCACAAGGGCCGCAAGGTCATCGTCTACTTCTACCCCGCGGCCCTCACCCCCGGCTGCACGAAGCAGGCCTGCGACTTCACGGACAACCTGGAGCTGCTGGCCGGCGCCGGCTACGACGTCATCGGCATCAGCCCCGACAAGCCGGAGAAGCTCGCCAGGTTCCGCGAGGCGGAGTCGTTGAAGGTCACCCTCCTCGCCGACCCGGAGAAGCAGGTCCTCGACGCCTACGCCGCCTACGGCGAGAAGAAGAACTACGGCAAGACCTACATGGGCGTCATCCGCTCCACGATCGTCGTCGACGAGCAGGGCAAGGTCGAACACGCCCTCTACAACGTCCGCGCGACGGGCCACGTGGCCAAGATCATCAAGGATCTGGGCATCTGACTCCGCTGCCCGGCCGCTAGCATGGCCGGGCAGCATCAGGCGGCCGTGGTGGAATTGGCAGTCACGCTGGGTTTAGGTCCCAGTGGGGTAACTCCCGTGAGGGTTCGAGTCCCTCCGGCCGCACCAGTCTTCAGCCGAGCAGCTCCCGCACCACCGGCACCAGCGCCCGGAACGCCTTGCCGCGGTGGCTGATCGCGTTCTTCTCGGCCGGCGTCAGTTCCGCGCACGTGCGCGTCTCGCCCTCCGGCTGGAGGATCGGGTCGTAGCCGAAGCCGCCCGTGCCTGCGGGGGTGTGGCGGAGGGTGCCCGTCAGGTGGCCCTCGACCACTCGCTCCGTGCCGTCGGGGAGTGCCAGGGCCGCCGCGCAGGCGAAGTGGGCGCCCCGGTGTTCGTCGGCGATGTCCGAGAGCTGGGCCAGGAGCAGGTCGAGGTTGGCCTTGTCGTTGCCGTGGGTGCCGGACCAGCGGGCGGAGAAGATGCCGGGGGCGCCGTTCAGGACGTCCACGCAGAGGCCGGAGTCGTCGGCCACTGCGGGGAGGCCGGTCGCCTGGGCCAGGGCGTGGGCCTTGAGCAGGGCGTTCTCGGCGAAGGTGACGCCGGTTTCCTTGACGTCGGGGATGTCGGGGTAGGCGTCGGCGCCGACGAGGTCGTGGGGCAGGCCCGCGTCGGTGAGGATCGACCGGAGTTCGGTGATCTTTCCGGTGTTGCGGGTGGCGAGGATGAGGCGGGTCATGGGCCCAAGTATCCCCGGGCCCATGCGCGGGTCCTTACGGCGTGCAGACCTTGGTGAGTTCGCCGGCCGCGTCGGTGACGGGGCTGATGTCGGGGGTCTCGTCGCCGTTCTGGATGGAGGTGCGGACGTTCTCCACGGCCTTCTCGAGGTCGTCGACGGCCTTGCCGACGTCGGCGTTGTCGGTCTTGTCGCCTATTTCGCCGAGGTTCTTGTCTATGGACTCGAGGGACTCCTCGAGCTGGGTGACGTCGTTGCCCGCGTTCTCGACGGCCTGCTGCATGTCGGTGACGCTGTCGGCGATGGCGTCGGCGGTCTGGACGCAGTCCAGTGCCTTGCCGACGGCGTCGCAGCCGGTGGTGAGTCCGGCGGTCAGCGCGACGGCCGCCAGGGTGGCGGCGACGGCTGTGGTGCGGCGTCGGCGGCTCGCGGCCATGGAACGGTCCCTCCCCTTGTCGGGCCGCCCGGCGGCCCTGGTCGTTGGCCGGGCGCCCGGGGTCGATCCGTGCGCCCGTACTCGTTCAGACGCGGGGGTGGCCGGCGCGGTTGCTCCGCGTCGGCCACTGTCCTTGGTCTGCCCTTTACCTTTCGAGGACGGTATCAAGGGCGGCCCGCTGTGCGGTAGCGAGTTCGGTGCAGCCGGTGACGGCGAGGTCGAGGAGGGCGTTGAGTTCGTCGCGGGCGAAGGGTTCGGCCTCGGCGGTGCCCTGGACCTCGACGAAGCGGCCGTCGCCGGTGCAGACGACGTTCATGTCGGTGTCGGCCTTGACGTCTTCCTCGTAGCGGAGGTCCAGCAACGGAACGCCGCCGACGATGCCCACCGAGACCGCGCTGACGGTGCCGGTGAGGGGCTTGCGGCCGGCCTTGATGAGTTTCCTGCCCTGGGCCCAGGCGATGGCGTCGGCGAGGGCGACGTAGGAGCCGGTGATGGCGGCGGTGCGGGTGCCGCCGTCGGCCTGGAGGACGTCGCAGTCGAGGACGACGGTGTTCTCGCCGAGGGCCTTGTAGTCGATGACGGCGCGCAGGGAGCGGCCGATGAGGCGGCTGATCTCGTGGGTGCGGCCGCCGATGCGGCCGCGGACGGATTCGCGGTCGCCGCGGGTGTTGGTGGCACGGGGCAGCATCGCGTATTCGGCGGTGACCCAGCCCTCGCCGCTGCCCTTGCGCCAGCGGGGGACGCCTTCGGTGACGGAGGCGGTGCAGAGGACCTTGGTGTCGCCGAAGGAGACGAGGACGGAGCCTTCGGCGTGCTTGCTCCAGCCGCGTTCGATGGTGACCGGGCGGAGTTGTTCGGGGGTGCGGCCGTCGATTCGAGACATGGCGCTGAGCCTAGCGTCAGTGGTGTGCGCGGAAGCGCCACATGTGGAAGGGGCCCCTCCCTCGGCGGGACGGGGCCCCTGGGTGAAGCGTGGGCTTCACATCATGTCTTCGATCTCCGCCGCGATGGGGTCGGCGTCGGTGCCGATGACGACCTGGATGGCGCTGCCCATCTTGACGACGCCGTGGGCGCCGGCGGCCTTGAGGGCGGCTTCGTCGACCTTGGCGGGGTCCACGACCTCGGTACGGAGGCGGGTGATGCAGCCTTCGACCTCTTCGATGTTGTCGATGCCGCCGAGCCCGGCAACGATCTTCTCAGCCTTGGTGGCCATGTTCGTTCTCCCTGATCCGAACCGCTTTGTCGCAGTAACCCACAGTTGGCCCATCTTTGCGAGCGGTCCTGTCGTGGGTGCCGAATGATGGCGTCACGACGGCGGAACCGTCCCTCCGACTGGTCTACACCACCGGGTGGACTGCCGCCAAACCCGTCGTCACCGCTTTCGTCGAGGGGGACCGGATGAGTGCCGAGAGTGCCGCCGGCGCCGGGAGTTCGGTCTCTCCCGCGCGGGAACGCTGGAACCGTCTGTTCCAGGGTCTGCAGAAGATGGGGCGGAGTCTGCAACTGCCGATCGCGGTGCTGCCGGCGGCGGGCATCCTGAACCGGCTGGGGCAGCCGGACGTGTTCGGGGACGAGGGTCTGGGCTGGACGAACGTCTCCAGGGTGATGGTGGGCGCGGGCGGTGCGCTGCTGGACGGTTCGCTGGGACTGCCGCTGCTGTTCTGTGTGGGTGTGGCCATCGGGATGGCGAAGAAGGCGGACGGGTCGACGGCGCTGGCGGCGGTGGCGGGGTTCCTCGTCTACTACAACGTGCTGCGGCAGTTCCCGGAGGACTGTCCGGAGGGGTCGAAGGCGGTGCCGATGGTGGGCTGCCAGGTGGCCGACGGGACGGTGACGGCGTTCACGTACCAGAATCCGGGGGTGTTCGGCGGCATCGCCATCGGGTTGGCGGCGGCGTACTTCTGGCAGCGGTTCCACCGTACGAAGCTGGTGGACTGGCTGGGGTTCTTCAACGGGCGGCGTCTGGTGCCGATCATCATGGCGTTCGTGGCGATCGTGTTCGCGGCGCTGTGCCTGTGGGTGTGGCCGCCGATCGGTGACGGGCTGGAGAGTTTCAGCGACTGGCTCAACGGCCTGGGCGCGTGGGGCGCGGGTGTGTTCGGTGTGGCCAACCGGGCGCTGCTGGTGATCGGGCTGCACCAGTTCCTGAACGTGCCGATGTGGTTCCAGTTCGGCAGTTACACCAAGCCGGACGGCACGGTGGTGCACGGTGACATCAACATGTTCCTGGCGGGTGATCCGACCGCGGGCCAGTTCACCACCGGTTTCTTCCCGATCATGATGTTCGCGCTGCCGGCCGCCGGGCTGGCGATCGCGCACTGCGCGAAGCCGCACCGTCGCAAGGAGGTGGGCGGTCTGATGCTGTCGGTGGGGCTGACGTCGTTCGTGACCGGCATCACCGAGCCGCTGGAGTACTCCTTCCTCTTCATCGCGCCGGTGCTGTACGCGATCCACGCGGTGCTGACGGGTGTGTCGATGGCGGTGACGTGGGGGCTGGGGGTGAAGGACGGGTTCAGCTTCTCGGCGGGGCTGATCGACTACGTCATCAACTGGAACCTGGCGACGCGGCCGTGGGCGATCGTTCCGATCGGGCTGTGCTTCGCGGCGGTGTACTACGTGATCTTCCGCTTCGCGATCACGAAGTTCGATCTGAGGACTCCGGGGCGGGAGCCGGAGGAGGAGGTGGAGGACGCGGCGAAGCCGTGATTGCTTAGGCTGGAGGCGGCTGTTCGAGCCCTCGGACCTCGTGGTCCGGGGGCTCTTCGGTGTGCCTGCGGAAGGTTCCGGTCGACGGCCCCGGACGGGCACGGTGGGTAGCCCGCCGGTAGCAGGATTCGCGGGTTCCTTATGCGGCCTTCATCGTGCTACAACAGGTCTACACCACTGAGTGGTGTAGACCATGCGCACGGGTTTCCCGCCGCGCATTCGGGACGCCGCCGTCCTCATGTGTCCTCTGGCGGCGCCTTGCCCACTGGAGGAAGACGATGACCACGGCGAGCACGGCAACCGCCGACAAGAAGAAGGGCGCCGGCGCGATGGCTGTCCTGCAGCGCATCGGCCGCAGCCTCATGCTGCCGGTCGCGGTGCTGCCCGCGGCGGCGCTGCTGGTGCGCCTCGGCAACGACGACATGCTGGGACGCGAGTCGTTCCCCGACTTCATCACCAAGATCGCCGGCTTCATGGCGGCCGGCGGCAACGCGATCCTCGACAACATGGCGCTGCTGTTCGCCGTGGGCATCGCGATCGGCTTCGCGAAGAAGTCGGACGGCTCGACCGCTCTCGCGGCGGTCGTCGGCTACCTGGTCTTCAAGAACGTGCTGGCCACCTTCACCGACGAGAACCTTCCCCAGGTGGGCACGGTCGTCGACGGCAAGGTCGTGATGGTGGACGCGCCGGTGGACGCCAAGGTCCTCGGCGGCGTGGTGATGGGCATCGTGGTGGCGCTGCTCTACCAGCGCTTCTACCGCACGAAGCTCCCGGACTGGGCCGGTTTCTTCGGCGGCCGCCGCCTGGTGCCGATCCTGTCGGCCTTCGCCGGTCTGGTGATCGGCATCGTCTTCGGCTACATATGGCCGGTCCTCGGCACTCTCCTGCACAACTTCGGTGAGTGGCTGGTGGGCTCGGGTGCCGTCGGCGCAGGCATCTTCGGTGTGGCCAACCGCGCCCTCATTCCGATCGGCATGCACCACCTGCTGAACTCCTTCCCGTGGTTCCAGGCGGGCGAGTACGAGGGCAAGAGCGGTGACATCGCGCGCTTCCTGGCCGGTGACCCGACCGCCGGCCAGTTCATGACCGGCTTCTTCCCGATCATGATGTTCGCCCTGCCGGCCGCCTGTCTGGCCATCGTGCACTGCGCCCGGCCCGAGCGCCGCAAGGTCGTCGGCGGCATGATGTTCTCCCTCGCGCTCACCTCGTTCGTGACCGGTGTCACCGAGCCGATCGAGTTCACCTTCATGTTCATCGCGCCGGTGCTCTACGCCATCCACGCGGTGCTGACCGGTGTGTCCATGGCGTTGACGTGGGCGCTGGGCATGAAGGACGGCTTCGGCTTCTCCGCCGGCGCGGTCGACTACTTCCTCAACCTCGGCATCGCCAGCAACCCGTGGGGCCTGGCCCTGGTGGGCCTGTGCTTCGCGGCGGTCTACTACGTGGTCTTCCGCTTCGCCATCACCAGGTTCAACCTGCCGACGCCGGGCCGGGAGTCGGACGAGGAACTGGCGGAACTGCAGAAGGCGGAGGCGAAATAACCCGCTGACCCACGCGAGGCCCGGCCGGATCGGCCGGGCCTCCGCGCTGTCTGCGCCCCCTCGCACACGCACCGTGGGGCGTACCGGGGCAGCCGGACCGGGCCGGCTGCCCCGGCCTCAGATCTCGTACGTCGCCCCGGGTGCCGCCAGCCCCACCGGGCCGGCGTACACCTCGCGGGCGTCGGTGAGGTTGATCTGGGGGTCGGTCCACGGGGGGATGTGGGTGAGGATCAGGCGGCGGGCGCCCGCGCGGGCCGCCGTCTCACCCGCCTCGCGGCCGTTGAGGTGCAGGTCGGGGATGTTCTCCTTGCCGTGCGTGAAGGCGGCCTCGCACAGGAAGAGGTCGGCGTCGCGGGCGAGGTCGTCGAGCGCGGGGCTGACGCCCGTGTCGCCGGAGTACGTCAGTGTCCTGCCGCCGTGTTCGATGCGGATGCCGTACGCCTCGACCGGGTGCGCGACGCGCTCGGTGTGGACGAGGAACGGGCCGATCTCGAAGGTGGACGGCTTGACCGTGTGGAAGTCGAAGACCTCGCTCATGGAGGAGGCCGAGGGGGTGTCGGCGTAGGCGGTGGTGAGCCGGTGCTCGGTGCCCTCGGGGCCGTGGACCGGCAGGGGGGCGCAACGGCCGCCGTCGTGCCGGTAGTAGCGCGCCACGAAGTAGGCGCACATGTCGATGCAGTGGTCGGCGTGCAGGTGGCTGAGGAAGATCGCGTCGAGGTCGTAGAGACCGCAGTGGCGCTGCAGCTCGCCCAGGGCGCCGTTGCCCATGTCGAGGAGCAGCCGGAAGCCGTCGGCCTCGACGAGGTAGCTCGAGCAGGCCGATTCCGCGGACGGGAACGACCCCGAGCAGCCGACGACGGTGAGCTTCATGAAGCAGAAACCTCCGCTGGCGGGTGTGGAGAGACGGGGGTCGTGCGGTTTGTCGAGCGTAAGGCGCAAAACCTGTGGTCGCTCCTCCGCCAGGGTCCGTTGTGGGCGAACTCACCTGTGCTGTCACCGGTTCGGCTGGATGCGGCGCACGGCGGGCCGGGAGGGGCGCGGGGTGGGGGCTCGCGCCGGTACGGTCGGGGCATGCACACGGCCTGGTGGCTCGCGCTCGCCGCGGTGGTACTGCTCGCGCTCGTCTCCGCGCTCGTCGACGGGTGGGGGCGGGGGCACCGGTCCCGAAGGCGGCGCGGACCCGGGAGAGGTGACGGCGAGCGGGAGTGATCCCCTCGGGGGCATGCGAAAGGGGCCGGAGACGGGCTCCGGCCCCTTGTCGTGGCTGTGGGGCTATGCCCAGAGCTGGCCCTGGAGGGTGTCGATGGCCTCTTCGGTCGTCGTGGCGGTGTAGACGCCGGTCGACAGGTACTTCCAGCCGCCGTCGGCGACGACGAAGACGACGTCGGCGGACTCGCCGGCCTTGAGTGCCTTGTTGGCGACGCCGATCGCCGCGTGCAGGGCGGCGCCGGTGGAGACGCCGGCGAAGATGCCCTCCTGCTGGAGGAGTTCGCGGGTGCGGGTGACGGCGTCGGCGGAGCCGACGGAGAAGCGGGTGGTCAGCACGGAGGCGTCGTACAGCTCGGGGACGAAGCCCTCGTCGAGGTTGCGCAGGCCGTAGACGAGGTCGTCGTAGCGCGGTTCGGCGGCGACGATCTTCACGTCGGGCTTGTTCTCGCGCAGGTAGCGGCCGACGCCCATGAGGGTGCCGGTGGTGCCGAGGCCGGCCACGAAGTGGGTGATGGAGGGCAGGTCGGCGAGGATCTCGGGGCCGGTGGTCGCGTAGTGGGCGCCGGCGTTGTCCGGGTTGCCGTACTGGTAGAGCATCACCCAGTCGGGGTGTTCGGCGGAGAGTTCCTTGGCGACGCGCACGGCGGTGTTGGAGCCGCCGGCGGCCGGGGAGGAGATGATCTCCGCGCCCCACATGCCGAGCAGGTCACGGCGTTCCTGCGAGGTGTTCTCGGGCATCACGCAGACCATGCGGTAGCCCTTGAGCTTGGCGGCCATGGCCAGGGAGATGCCGGTGTTGCCGCTGGTCGGCTCGAGGATGGTGCAGCCGGGGGTGAGGCGGCCGTCCTTCTCCGCCTGTTCGATCATGAACAGGGCGGGGCGGTCCTTGACCGAGCCGGTGGGGTTGCGGTCCTCCAGCTTCGCCCAGATCCGGACGTCGGCGGACGGCGAGAGCCGCGGCAGGCGCACCAGGGGGGTGTTGCCCACCGCGGCCAGCGGGGAGTCGTAACGCATCGCCGATCAGGCCATACCGCCGGCCACGGCCGGCAGGATCGTGACGTTGTCGCCGTCGGACAGCTTGGTGTTGATGCCGTCCAGGAAGCGGACGTCCTCGTCGTTGAGGTAGACGTTGACGAAGCGGCGCAGCTGCTCGCCGTCCACGATGCGGGCGTGGATGCCGGTGTGCCGGGTCTCGAGGTCGGTGAAGAGCTCGGCGAGGGTGTCCCCGGTGCCCTCCACCGCCTTCTGACCGTCGGTGTACTGGCGGAGGATGGTGGGGATGCGGACCTCGATGGCCATGGCTGAGGGCTCCTGTCGGAAGTGTCTGTCGTGGGTTCGTCAGGGCACGCGGGGGCGCGCGGCAGTTCGCCGCGGCTCACGGCCCACGGCGGCAGCGGAAGATCAACAGATGGCGCTGTTCAGCCTGCACAGGTCGACGTGCAGCCGCGCCACGAGCAGTGTGCCCGGCGCTTTTTCGCTCACGTCGTGGAGAACCATGCGGTCATCGTATCGATTCCCGGGCCGGTCCCCAGAGTGTGATCTCATGCTTCGGACACCTTTCTTCCGGGATACGAGATCGGGTCGGTGTTCGCCGGTTCAGGGGCCGTGTCGGCCCATTCGGCGGGCCCGTTTCAGTAGGCCTCCACGACCTTGACCTCCTCCTCCGTGACCTCGCCTTCCAGAATGCGGAAGGAGCGGAACTGGAACTCGCCGGCGTCGTCGGTGTCGGCGGTGGAGACCAGGACGTAGTGGGCGCCGGGCTCGTTGGCGTAGGAGATGTCGGTGCGGGAGGGGTAGGCCTCGGTCGCGGTGTGGGAGTGGTAGATGACCACCGGCTCCTCGTCGTTGTCGTCCATCTCCCGGTACAGCTTCAGCAGGTCCTGGGAGTCGAACTCGTAGAAGGTGGGCGAGCGGGCCGCGTTCAGCATGGGGATGAAGCGCTCGGGGCGGCCGGCGCCCACCGGGCCCGCCACCACGCCGCACGCCTCGTCGGGGTGGTCCGCGCGGGCGTGGGCGACGATCCGGTCGTACAGGGCCTGGGTGATGGTCAGCATGGGGCTCAGGATAAGCAGACGGGCCGTTCCGTACCGAGGGGTGGTACGGAACGGCCCGTATGCCGGACGCCTTGAGCGGAGGGGCGCAGGGGGTGCCACGAGTACTCCCTGCGTCCCGGCGTCCCGGGTGGAGGTCAGCCCACCTTTTCGAACCGGCTGTCGTCGCGCCGGGTGACCTGCGGGTTGCGGCTCTTGAGGACCGCCCAGCCGATGCCGAGGGCGACGGCCCAGCCGGCCATCACGTACAGGCAGATCCTGGAGTCGGCGTCGTAGGCGATGAGGCCGGTGACGAAGAGCAGGAACGCGATGGCGATGTAGGAGCAGACCGAGCCGCCGGGCGCCGGGAAGGAGGAGGCGGGCAGGCTGCCCGCGACGACCTTGCGGCGGTAGAGGACGTGACTGATCAGGATCATCAGCCAGGTCCAGATGCCGGCCGCGGTGGCGACGGAGGTGACGTAGCCGAAGGCCTTCTCCGGGACGGTGTAGTTCAGGACGACGCCGATGCCCATGAAGACCACGGAGGTGGCGATGCCCAGCGCCGGGGTCCTGGTGGAGGACAGCCGCTGGAAGACCCGCGGGGCCTCGCCGTTGTCGGCGAGGTTGCGCAGCATGCGGCCGGTGGAGTACATGCCGGAGTTGCAGGACGACAGGGCGGCGGTGAGCACGACGAAGTTGACGATGCCGGCGCCGGCCGGGATGCCGATGACCGCGAACGCCTTCACGAAGGGGCTGACCCCGTCGGAGAACTCGGTCCACTTGACCACGCACAGGATGACGGTGAGGGCGCCGACGTAGAAGAGGGCGATGCGCCAGGGCAGGGTGTTGATCGCCTTGGGCAGGGTCTTCTCGGGGTTCTCGGACTCGCCGGCGGTGACGCCGACGAGCTCGACGGCGAGGTAGGCGAACATGACGCCCTGGAGGGTCATCAGGGACGAGCCGATGCCCTTGGGGAAGAAGCCGTCGAAGGCCCAGAGGTTGGAGACGGCGGCGGTGTCACCGGCCTGGCTGAAGCCGAGGGTGAGCACGCCGAGACCGATCACGATCATGCCGATGATGGCGGTGACCTTGACCATGGAGAACCAGAACTCGATCTCGCCGAAGAGCTTCACCGAGATCAGGTTGGCGCCGAACAGGATGACCAGGAAGACCAGGGCCGACGTCCACTGCGGGATCGCCGGGAACCAGAAGTTGATGTAGATCGCGGCGGCGGTCAGCTCGGCCATGCCGGTGACCACCCACATCAGCCAGTACGTCCAGCCGGTGAAGTAGCCGAAGAACGGGCCGAGGAACTCGCGCGAGTACTCGGCGAACGAGCCCGAGACTGGGCGGTAGAGCAGGAGCTCGCCGAGGGCCCGCATGATGAAGAAGATGATGACGCCGGCGAGGGCGTACATGACGATCAGGCTGGGGCCGGCCTTGGCGATGTTCGCCCCGGCTCCCAGGAAGAGCCCGACGCCGATGGCGCCGCCGATCGCGATCATCTGGACCTGGCGGCTGTTGAGGCCGCGCTCGTACCCCTCCTCGGGTACGGACTCCGTGTCGACCTGCGGTGAGGCCATGTGTGGTGCGCCTTTCTCCATGCCGACCCGGGCCGCTGTCGGCCTCGGATCGGGTCTCGATCCCCCCGGACTGATGGAGCTGGGCGGGCTCTGGGAGTCCGCCCGTGCCTGGCCGGCGGTCGCCGGCTCGGTGGCGCACCCGGCGGAACATACGGGTGGTGTTCGCCGGGCGGTCGTGAAGATTTATCACGGCCGCCATACTGATCACACGGGCGGTCTGTGGCGCGCTTCACAGGAAGAAGCGGACAAAAGGCACCTGAAGAGCCCATAGATGGCGGGCTCTTTGACGCGATCGTTATCCGGATTTGAGTGTCCTCTGAGCGAACACGTCAGCGGACTTTTCCGGACATCCGGCACCGACTCACGGCATGGGGTCACACCGCGGGAGTCACGGCATGAGGGTGGTGACGAGGGTCTCCTGGAGTCCGCCGAGCCACAGGTACGCCATCACCATCGGCTTGCGCGGGTCCTCGTCGGGGAGGTGGAAGAGGAGGTCGCTGTCGTCCTCGTCGCTGATCTCCAGGCGGGAGCCGATCGCGAGGCGCAGGTCGTTGAGGGCGCCGAGCCACTGGCGGGACGCGTCCGGCGACAACTCCAGCACCGCGCCGCCCTCCCCGGCCGGGGTGAGTGCGTCCAGGGAGCGGATCACCGCGAGGGCGTTGTCGCGCTTGCCGGCCCGCAGGTCGTTCTCGGTGTAGCGGCGGAACTCGGCGGAGTGGGCCCGCTGTTCCTCGGCCTCCTTGGCCCCCGGGGTGCCCCCGGGGTCGCCGTAGGCGTCCGGGAAGAGGCGGCGCAGCACGGGGTCGGAGGGGGGTTCGCTCGGGCCCTCGGCGAAGAGTTCGGCGAGCGGGTCGGCGGAGGCGTCCTCGGCCGGGCCGGGGCCGATGAGCTCCATCAGCTGCACGGCCAGGGACCGGATGATGGAGATCTCGACGTCGTCGAGGGCGACGGCCGCGCCGCCGCCGGGGAGCGGTTCGAAGGTTCCTGGCATGGCGGCGATTCGCTGCTTCCGGTCCTGCGGGCGGGGGCGGGTCATGTCCGGATCGGTCACTTCCGGTCGTGCTGGAGGGTGGCCCACAGGCCGTAGCCGTGCATGGCCTGGACGTCGCGTTCCATCTCCTCACGGGTACCGCTGGAGACGACCGCCCGGCCCTTGTGGTGGACGTCGAGCATGAGCTTGGTGGCCTTGTCCTTGCTGTAGCCGAAGTACGACTGGAAGACGTACGTCACATAGCTCATGAGGTTGACCGGGTCGTTGTGGACGATGGTGACCCACGGGACGTCGGGCTCGGGTACGGCGAAGACCTCCTCCGCCGATTCGGTGCGTTCGATCTCCAGGGGTGCGGGTGACGTCACACAGCCATGCTGCCACCGCAGGGGGGTGGTCGCACAAACCGGCCCGCTGTTCCGGCCCCGCGAACTGAAATCGTCAAAGTGACGAAATGGGGGTAGCATCCCCGGTATGAACACAGCGGACCTTGGGCTGCCGGTGGATGTTCCGTCGACGGCACTCTTCACTGACCAGTACGAGCTGACGATGTTGCGGGCCGCGCTGAAAGGCGGCACGGCCGGACGGCGCAGCGTGTTCGAGGTCTTCACCCGGCGGCTGCCGGACGGCCGCCGCTACGGCGTGGTGGCCGGCACCGGGCGGGTGCTGGACGCGGTGGAGAACTTCCGCTTCGACCCGGGCGTCCTGCGGTTCCTGCGCGAGAAGGACATCGTCGACGAGGAGACCCTGGACTGGCTGTCCGGCTACCGCTTCTCCGGTGACATCTGGGGCTACCCCGAGGGCGAGGTGTACTTCCCGGGCTCGCCGATCATGCGGGTAGAGGGCAGCTTCGCGGAGTGCGTGCTCCTGGAGACGGTGATCCTGTCGATCCTCAACCACGACTCGGCGATCGCCGCCGCCGCCTCCCGGATGTCGTCCGCCGCCGGGGACCGGCCGCTGATCGAGATGGGCGCCCGGCGCACCCACGAGCTGTCGGCGGTGGCCGCCGCCCGGGCCGCGTACATCGGCGGCTTCGCCACCACCTCCGACCTGGCGGCCGGCTTCCGCTACAACATCCCCACCGTGGGCACCTCCGCCCACGCCTTCACCCTGCTCCACGACAGCGAGCGGGACGCCTTCCGGGCCCAGGTGGACTCCCTCGGCAGCGGCACCACGCTGCTGGTGGACACCTACGACGTGGCCGAGGCGGTCCGTACGGCCGTGGAGATCGCCGGGCCGGAACTGGGCGCCGTGCGGATCGACTCCGGTGACCTGCTGCTGGTGGCGCACCGGGTGCGGCAGCAGCTGGACGAGCTGGGCGCCACCGGTACGAAGATCGTCGTCACCTCGGACCTGGACGAGTACGCCATCGCCTCGCTGGCGGCGGCGCCCGTGGACGCGTACGGGGTGGGCACCCAGCTCGTGACCGGCTCCGGGCACCCGACGGCCTCCATGGTGTACAAGCTGGTCGCCCGCGCGGAGTCCGCCGACCCGAAGGCACCGCTGGTGCCGGTGGCGAAGAGGTCCACCGGCGGGAAGACCTCCGTCGGCGGCCGCAAGTGGGCCGCGCGGCGGCTGGACGAGTACGGCGTCGCCGAGGCCGAGGTGGTCGGCACCGGCCCGGTGCCCGACGAGCTGGCCGGGCGGCAGCTCCTGGTGCCGCTGGTCGAGGGCGGCGAGGTGATCGCGCGTGAACCGCTGGACGTGGTCCGCGACCGCCACGCGGCGGCCCGCGCGGGTCTGCCGCTGTCCGCGACCCAGCTCTCCCGGGGGGAACCCGTCCTTCCGACGGAGTACGCGCACGGGCCGTCGGGTAGTTGAAAGCGTGCCCCCCTTCGCGCGGGGCATGGCTCCCGTTGCGCGGGCGGGGGCTTCCGCCCGCCCTGCCGCGCCCCTGTCCGCGCCGTCCGCAATTCAATAGGCTCGGAGGTTCACCCGGCCGGGCCCGCCCTCACCCGACCCCACCCGATCCCACAGCCGAAGGACACCGACCATGCGCCGCGCACTGATCGTCGTTGACGTGCAGAACGACTTCTGCGAGGGGGGCAGCCTCGCCGTGGCCGGCGGGGCGGACGTGGCCGCCGCCATCACCGAGCTGATCGGTCAGGCCGCCTCGGCCGGCGGGTACCAGCACGTGGTGGCCACCCGCGATCACCACATCGCACCCGGCGGGCACTTCGCCGACAACCCCGACTTCGTACGGTCCTGGCCCGCGCACTGTGTCGCCGGGACGGAGGGGGTCGGGTTCCACCCGAACTTCGCCCCCGCGGTGACCTCGGGGGCGATCGACGCCGTGTTCGACAAGGGGGCGTACTCGGCCGCCTACAGCGGGTTCGAGGGGGCCGACGAGAACGGGGCGTCGTTGGCGGAGTGGTTGCGGGAGCGGGGGGTCGACGAGGTGGACGTGGTGGGGATCGCCACGGATCACTGTGTGCGGGCGACCGCGTTGGACGCGGCGCGGGAGGGGTTCCGTACGCAGGTGCTGCTCGATCTCACGGCCGGGGTGGCGTCGGAGACCACCGAGCGTGCGCTGGAGGAGCTGCGCTCGGCGGGGGTGGAGTTGTCGGGGAAGCCTGTCGTGCAGTGAGGGCTGTGGGGGTGGGCGGGGGGTGTTGCGCAGCCCGGCGCTTGCGGGGTGCCTCCCCCACTCTCGGCTCCGCTCGAGCGGGGGACCCCCATCGCCCTGGGGGCACCTCCCAGGCCCTTAAGGCACTGGGGGAGGCACGATTGCCCGCGGTTGGCCGGTGCGGCTGCCCGCAGCTGCGCGGTGTGACCGGCTGCGGTCATGCGGGGGTCGCCGGGCGTCTGAGCAGGGCTTTTATGGGGTGCCAGAGTTCCACCGTCAGGGCGGCGGTGTCGGGGGTCGTGCGCCATATGAGGCCGTCGGGGTGGTGCAGGACCGCGGTGATCTCGTCGGGGGTGGGTGGGGCGGCGTTGCCTCGTAGGTAGACGGAGCGCAGGCCCAGGTTGCGGAGCCTGGTCAGGGCTCGGGCGCGGTTCTGGGCGTGGACGAGGACGCGGACCCCGGCGGGTGCGTCGGCGACGGGGCTGGGCAGGTTCAGCGCCACCACCACCGTGCCGTTCGGCAGCTTGCAGAAACCTCCTGCGGCCATGCGGTCATACCCCCGTGTCCACTGGTGTCAATAAGAGAGCCACAGGAGGCACCTAAACACGGATCGGCGGTGACCCGCCAGGGGGTCACCGCCGATCATGCTCTGACCTGCGAAGATGCTATTTACCTACCCGCAGGGCCAACCTCGAGCTCGATGGTCGAGCCGTCCTTGGCCTCCTTGGTGATCTTGATCTTCGTGTTGGTGTCAGTGACCTTGACACCGCCGCCCGGGTTCTCCGGGTCGTAGTAGGTGTTCGTGCGGTCGTTGAAGACCGACACACCCTTCGACGACGGGATCCACTTCGCCACGTCCGCCTTGTGCAGCGTCATGCCCTCGGTGCGGAACTTGCTGAACGGCGCGTCGTAGGTCTGGACGCGGTTGCGCATCAGCGTGCCGTCGGACCACTTCAGCGCGGTCGGGTGCGAGTCGATCGGGAGGACCAGACCGGCGCCCGGGTGCTCGCTGGTGTTGTTGTCCGCCTGGGAGGTGTCCCACTTCCAGATCAGCAGGCCGTTCTGGTACGCGTAGTGCTCGACCCAGTCCGGGCGGGACGTGAAGCCGAAGTTGTACGGGCCGACCTCGAGGGTCTCGTCGTACGACACGTACTGGCGGTTCTCGGCGATGTAGTACTGCGCGTAGTCCTTGGTGAAGGACGCGCCCTGGCGGGTGAAGCCGTTCGCCGTCCAGGCGGCGTCCGCGCTCTCGACGTTGTCGGAGAAGACCGGCGTGCCGTCCGCCGTCACCGTGACCTGGTCGGCCGTGAAGCCCTTGAGGGCCACGCCGCCGTCGGACTGGTAGCGGAAGCGCAGGTCGACCTTCTGGCCGGCGTAGGCGTCGAGGGAGTACGCGAACTTCTTGTACCCGTCGAGCGTGCCGTGCAGGGCCGGCTTGTCGCTGCCGTCGCGCGGGATCGGCTGGCCGTCGACCGTGCCGTCGATGGCGGTCCAGTTCTCGCCGCCGTCGGTGGACACCTCGGTGTAGAGGTAGTCGTAGTTGGCCTCGATGTCGTACCAGCCGTCGAAGGTGAGGGCGGCGGACGACTTGCCGGTCAGGTCGACCGAACGGCTCAGCGTGTTCTTGAGGTTGTCACCGCTGCCGCTCCACCACTGGGTCTGCCCCTCGGCCGGCTGGATGATCTCGGTGGTGACGGCCTTCTTCGGCAGCTCGACGACCAGCGCCTGCTTGTGCTTGGTGTTGTACTCGGCGACACCCAGCTTGTGCCAGGAGTCGACGCCGGCCTTGGCCTTGTCGTAGTTCAGCCAGCCGAGCTGCAGCTTGTCCCAGGCGGTCATGTCGCCGGGCAGGTTGCCGATCTCCTTCTTCCCGGTGCCGAGCCAGGAACCGGAGGACATCAGCGTCCAGAAGCCGGTGGAGTTCTCGCCGCCCGCGGTGTCGTAGAGGTCCGGCAGACCGAGGTCGTGGCCGTACTCGTGGGCGAAGACGCCGAGTCCGCCGTTCTCCGGCTGGACGGTGTAGTCGCCGACCCAGACGCCGGTGGAGCCGATCTGCGCGCCGCCGAGCCGGTTCTGCTCGGGGCCGGTGGCGCCGGCGTCGGTGCCGAAGGCGTACCAGCGGTGGGCCCAGATCGCGTCGGTGCCCTGGGCGCCGCCGCCCGCGGACTCGTCCTCACCGGCGTGCACGATCTGGAAGTGGTCGATGTAGCCGTCGGGCTCGTTGAAGTCGCCGTCGCCGTCGAAGTCGTAGCGGTCCCACTCGTCGAAGCGGGCGACGTCCGCCTTGATCTGGGCGTCGGTGCGGCCGGCCGCCTTCTGCTGGGCGACCCAGGCGTTCAGACCGTCGCTGACGACGTTCCACACGCTCGGGCAGTTGGTGTCGCCGCAGGCGTTGTTGCCGTAACGCGCCTCGTTGTACGGGACCTTGACCCAGTCGGAGACCTCGCCCTCGACCGAGTAACGGCCGGAGGACTGCTTCTCGTAGTAGGTCTTGACCGAGTCGACGCCCTTGCCGGACCCGAAGTACAGGTCGTCGAAGTGCTGCTGGTCGTAGTCCTCCTGCCAGGCCGTGGAGTTGTCCACCTTGCGGTCCGGCTTGGCTATCTGGTTGTGCAGCGGGCCGGCGTCGCCGCCGTAGCGGCTGTCGACCTTGTCGCCGAACTCGACCAGGATCGTGAAGATCTTGTCGGTCTTCTCGCGGCCGAGCTCTACGTACTTGCTGTCGCCCTTCTTGCTCTTGAGCTGGACGACCTTCGAACCGTCGCGGTTCTTGACCGAGGTCTTACCGGATATGACCTGGTTGAGTGCCTCTTCCCGCTGGGCCTCCTGCGTCTTGGAGAGCGGCCCCTCGAGGTCGTGCTCGACGTGGTTGTGCTCCGCCGGGTCGTGCCGGTCCACGGCGCCGGGACGATCGGCCTTGTCAGCCGAGTCGGCCTGGGCCACGGTGAACGCAGAGCAGGTGGCGGTAACCGCCGCGAGGGCCACGCCCGTCGCGGCCGCTCTGAACGTCCAGGGTCTACTGATCACTTGAGATCCCCTCCCGCGTACGTACGCGCGGCCGAAGGAGGTTCCGTCTGTGGAAGGTCCCGCACGCACGTGATCAACGCGTGTAGTCAAGTGACGACATTTGACTAGAGGTTAGCCAGAAAAAACAGACCTTGACTTGAACAGTTCAACTGCACTATGCGGAGTCGTGGTCCGCTTACCGGACACACCGGCGCGAACCGGAGCGGGCGCGTACAACCGTCCACGTGATGGACACCATGAATCCGTGCGCCCCCTGTGCACCGGCCCTGTCGGTCAGGTCACGCTTACTGTCCGTTCCCCTCGGGCACGCTCGCGGTTAGAGTCGTTTGGCAAAACCGCCCTGAACCGGTGGAAAGCCAGGCGGACAGCCCCCGACTCCCGAGGACACGATGGCCATGCCCCGTCCGACTGTCGCTCAGCTCGCTTACGGTTCGTGCACCGTGATCTTCTCGACGTTCGCCATGCTGCTGTTGTCCGGGGCGAGTTCGGTCGTGGGCGTCGCGATCGTCGCCGTCTCGGCGCTCGCCCTCGGACTGCTGGTGGCCATGACGGTCCCGCTCCCCGGGCCCCGGCGGCCCGTCGCGGTGGTACGGCCCGCCGTGGTGGACCGGCCCGCGGCCCCGGAGCCGGGCCGGCCGGTGCAGCCGGTACGGGCCACCGTCGCCCCTCCGGCCCGCGAACCGGTGCGGGAGCGCGCGGCGTCCTGACCCTCATCCGGTGCTGACCACCACGGTCTTGGCCGCCTTGTCGTGCAGGCCCTGCTTGTAGGGCCGGTCGAAGAAGCTCCAGCCGCCCGCGATCGCGGTCCACAGGCAGGCGCAGCAGAACGCGAACGGCAGCCACAGCACGAGGGCACGGATCAGCGCGGTCTGCACGGAGGGGTTCGAGCCGTCGGCGAGGTCGGCCACCCGCATGCGCAGCCATTTCTTGCCCAGGGTCTGGCCGTTGCGGGCGGTCATGAAGGTGTCGTAGGCGACGTAGAGGGCCGCGGCGATGAGGGACTGCGCGAAGGAGTTGCCGACGTTGATGTCGTTGCCGTCGACGTCGTACTCACTGACCCCGAACGGCCAGGTGAGCAGCCAGACGACGATGCCGACGAGGATCATGTCGATGATGCGGGCGAGCGTGCGCCTGCCGCTGTCGGCGAGCGGGGGCATGCCGGCGAGGGGGTCGGTGGGGCCGGGGGTTCCCCCGTAGGGCCCGCCACCGCCGTAGGGGCCACCGCCACCGCCGTAGGGGTCACCCCCGCCGCCCCCGGTCGGCGGGGGCGGGCCGCCGGGGGTGTCGTACGGGGAGCCGGGTCCCGGGGTGTCGGGGCCGCCCGGCGGGGGGTGCTTCTTGAACGGGTCGTCGTCCGGCGGCTGCCGGCCTGAGCCGGGGGGCGGTTCGGTGGTCATGCCCCCGAGTCGACCGTGAACCCTCCGGCCCCGCATCCGGCGAGCGGCCGTCCGGAGTAGCGGCTTCAGCGGCGGCGGTACGGGTGACGAGGGCTCAGTCGGCGGCGACGAACGTGTGCGCGGCCTTGTCGTGCCAGCACTGGCGCCAGGGCTTGTCGAACAGGCACCACAGGACGCCGACGACCCCGACGACGAGCAGTCCGGGCACGCTGTAGACGAGCCAGCGGCGCAGGGCCGCGCCGAAGGACGGCGCCTCGTGCCCCTCGATGTCCCGCACCTCGATGCCCAGCAGCCTCTTGCCCGGCGTGCGGCCCCACTTGACGGTCGGCAGCACCTCCAGGAGGACACCGGCGAGGAGGAGGACGGCGAGGACGATGCCGAGGTGGACGGAGGTGGTGCCGTCGAGCAGCCAGACGGTGACGGTCTCGCCGGACAGCTTGGCCGCCTCGATCTTCGCGTCGATGTGGTCCATGGCCCGGATGCCGAGCGGCACGGCGGCCACGGCGGTGACGGCGCCGAGGACGACGGTGTCCAGCAGCCGGGCGGCCAGCCGCCTGCCGAGCGCGGCGGGGCGGGCCGCGGCCTGGCGCCGGGCGGCGGCCTGGAACACGTCCTCGACGGGCGGCTTCCAGGGTGCGACGGGCGGCTCCTCGCCACCGGCCAGCCGGTGCACCTGCTGCGCCCAGGAGGACTGTCCCCCGCCGGCACCGCTCGTCAGGGGCGCGCCCACGGCCTGCGGGGGTGCTGTCCGTGGAGGCGCGGTCTGCGGAGGTACGGCCGGGGCGGTGGTCTGCCGGGGTCCGGACGGCGCCGTTCCGGCAGCGGCGGCGGCCCGTGCGGCTGCCGCCTTCCCGGCCCCGAACCCGGGCCGCCCGGAGGCGGCGGAGCCCGTCTGCGGCCCCGTGGGGTCTTGTCCCGTGCGCGGGGTGACGGCACGGAAGGTCATCGTGCCCTCGTCCTCGCGTTCTCCGTCGGAGGCCCCGGCCTCCTGCCGCGGCTTCGGCGCCGACGCCGGTCTGCGGAACACGAAGGTGTTGCCCGCATCGGCCGCGGCCTGCTCGCCCGGGGTGTCCGCGCCCGCGGGCCCGGTCTCCGGCGCGGACGGAGCGGAAGGCGGGGCCGCGTGCGGCACCCTCGGGTCGGCGCCCCAGGACACCTTGCGGTCCTGGTCGCCGCCGAAGCCGGTCTGGTGGGAGCGGTCGGCGCCCCACGCCGAGGCGGGCTCGGGCCGGCTGCCGTGCTGGGACCCGGCCGGGGACGGCTCCCCGACGGGGTCCTCGTCGAAGAAGTGCGGTCCGGTCTCCTCGACGGAGGGCCGCGCAGGGCCCGCGCCGGGCGGCGGTGCCGGCAACTCGCCGTCCTTGGGCGCCGGACGGCTCGTGCCCGGTACCCAGGAGGCACCGTTCCAGTACCGGACGTATCCAGGAATGGACGGGTCCGGGTAATACCCTTCGCGGGGCCTGTCGTCGCCGGGGGCCGGGGTTGGGGCGCTCATGTCCGTCGTCCCGTATCTGCTCGATGGGTGGGTCGGGGGGAACCACATCTATCAGACGAGCGGGGACCTGACCGCCCGTCCGGCCGGACCCCACCCCTTTCGGGCATCTTCCCGTTCAGAGGAGCTTGCCCGGGTTGAGAATGCCCAGCGGGTCGAAGGCCTGCTTGACGGCCCGTTGCATCTCCAGTCCCACGGGGCCGATCTCGCGTGCCAGCCACTCCTTCTTCAGCACGCCGACCCCGTGTTCGCCGGTGATGGTGCCGCCGAGTTCCAGGCCGAGCGCCATGATCTCGTCGAAGGACTCGCGGGCCCGCCGCGACTCCTCCGGGTCCGTCGCGTCGAAGCAGACCGTCGGGTGGGTGTTGCCGTCGCCGGCGTGGGCGACGACGCCGATGGTGAGCCGGTGCTTCCCGGCGATCCGCTCGACGCCGTCGATGAGCTCGCCGAGCTTCGAACGGGGCACGCACACGTCGTCGATCATCGTCGTGCCCTTGACCGCTTCGAGGGCGACCAGGGACATCCGCCGCGCCTGGAGCAGCAGTTCGGACTCGGCGGCGTCCTCGGCCGGCACGACCTGGGTGGCGCCCGCGGCCTCGCACAGCGCGCCGACGGCGGCGAGGTCGGCCGCCGGGTCGGTGGTGTCGAAGGCGGCGAGCAGCAGGGCCTCGGTGGACTCCGGGAGGCCCATGCGGGCCGTGTCGTTGACGGCCTTGACGGTCGTACGGTCCATGAGTTCGAGGAGGGAGGGGACGTGGCCGCCGGCCATGATGCGGCACACGGCGTCGCAGGCGGCGGCGCCGGAGGAGAACTCGGCGGCCAGCACGAGCTGCTCGGGCGGCTTGGGCCGCAGGGCGAGGACCGCGCGGACGACGATGCCGAGGGAGCCCTCGGAGCCGACGAACAGGCGGGTCAGGTCGTACCCGGCGACGCCCTTGGCGGTGCGGCGGCCGGTGGACATCAGGCGGCCGTCGGCGAGGACGACGTCGAGACCGAGGACGTACTCGGCCGTCACCCCGTACTTCACGCAGCACAGTCCGCCCGACGCGGTGCCGATGTTGCCGCCGATGGTGCACGTCTCCCAGCTGGAGGGGTCCGGCGGGTAGGAGAGGCCGTGTTCGCCGACCGCGCGGGAGAGCGCGGCGTTGACGACACCGGGTTCGACGACGGCGATCCGGTCGACCGGGCTGATCTCCAGGATGCGGTCCATCTTCGTCAGGGAGAGCACGACGCAGCCGTCGGTGGCGTTGGCGGCGCCGGACAGGCCGGTGCGGGCGCCTTGCGGGACGACGGGGACGCGCAGCTCGGTGGCGGTGCGCATGACGTGCTGGACCTGCTCGACCGTGCGCGGCAGGACCACCACCGCGGGGCTGCCGGCCGGGCAGAAGCTCGCCATGTCGTTGGCGTAGGAGGCCGTGACGTCGGGGTCGGTGAGGACGGCCTCGGGGGGCAGGCCGCCGAGCAGCCGGTCGACGAGGGGGCCGGCCGCCACCGTGTCTTCATCGCGTCGCGCTTCGATACGGCTCATGATCACAGCGTCGCACCGGGGGCCATCGGTGTGAACCCCGCGGAGGCACGTGCGTCACATCGGGGTGTGATCATCGTACGTACGCGGGGTGTGACGCACAGTGTGCGCCATGACTGTGTGCGCCACGGACGACAAGCCACGTGCCCCCCGCCGGCGGGTGCGCCGACGGGCGCTGATCGCCTCGGTCGCCGGGTGCGCGGTGCTCGGCGGGGTGCTGGTGCTGCTGCCCCGGAAGCAGCAGGCGCCGCCCGCGCCGGATCCGGGGGCACGGGCGCTGGCGGCGGTCACCAGCGGGGTGCCGGCCGCGCTGCCCGACCTGGAGGCGCTGGTCGGGGAGCGCGAGCGGCGGGTGCGGAAGCGTCCCGGGGACGCGGAGGCCTGGGCGGTGCTCGGGGCGGCCCGGGTGGAGCAGGGGCTGCGGCTGGCGGACCCGGCGTACTGGCCGCGGGCCGAGAAGGCGCTGCGCACCTCGCTGAAGGTGCGGGCGGAGGGGAACGCCCCGGCGCTGCGGGGGCTGGCCGCGCTGGCGAACGCGCGGCGGGACTTCGCGGGGGCGCGGAAGTGGGGCGAGGCGGCGCGGAAGCTGGAGCCGAAGCGGTGGACGACGTACCCGCTGCTGATCGAGGCGTCCGCCGGGCTCGGTGACGACGAGGAGACGGGGAAGCTGCTGGAGAGGCTGAAGGAGCTGCGCTCCGGCCCTGCCGTGATGGCGCGGGCGGCGGCCGTGTACCGGGACCGGGGCTGGCGGGAGGACGCGGCGGCCAAGCTGGCGGACGCGGCGTCGGCCGCCGGGGAGCCGGCCGAGCGGGCGGCGTACCTGGAGCGGGCCGGGCAGCTCGCCTGGGAGCGCGGCGACCGTCAGGACGCGCTGCGGCACTTCCAGGAGGCGGTACGGACCGACCCCGACCAGTGGGCGGCACGGGCGGGGCAGGGCAGGACGCTGGCGGCACTGGGACGGACGACGGAGGCGCTGAGCGCGTACCGGGTGGCGCTGGCGAAGCAGCCCCGGCCGGAGTACGCGCTGGAGCTGGGTGAGCTGTACGAGTCGCTGGGGCTGAAACAGGCGGCGGGGGTGCAGTACGGGGTGGTGCGGGAGCGGGCCCGGGTGGCCGCGGCGCACGGGGGTGACGAGTCGTTGGTGCTGGGGCGGTTCGAGGCGGATCACGGGGATGCGGCCGGTGCCGTGCGGCGGCTTCGGGAGGTGTGGGAGCGGCGGCCGTCGACGGAGGTGGCGGACGCGTTGGGGTGGGCGCTGCACCGGGCGGGGGAGCACGAGGAGGCGTTGCCCTTCGCCGTACGGGCGACCGAGGGGACGGAGGGTGGGGGTGTGCGGAGTGCGTTGTACGTGTTCCACC
Organism: Streptomyces sp. NPDC059787; assembly: GCF_042732315.1. Classification (NCBI taxonomy): domain Bacteria; kingdom Bacillati; phylum Actinomycetota; class Actinomycetes; order Kitasatosporales; family Streptomycetaceae; genus Streptomyces; species Streptomyces sp. NPDC059787. The sequence continues at coordinate 7,393 of NZ_JBHWHX010000017.1, read as the reverse complement.
GGGGGATGATCGAGCGGTCGCTGGAGCGGTACGGGTCCGCTCGGCGGCACTTGAAGGAAGCGCTTCAGATCAACCCGTGGTTCTCACCGCTGCGGGTGCGTCAGGCCAGGGGTGCCCTGGCCCGCCTGGGCGAACCTTCCGTCCAGGCGGGTCCTGAATCCGACTGAGCGTTCCGCGGTCAGCCGTGCGGCTGCCCCGCCCTCTCACGGGCAGCCGTGCGGCTGAGGTGCCGCCCCTCCCGCGGGCAGTCGTGCGGGCTGCAACACCCCGCCCCTCCCGCGGGCAGTCGTGCCGCAGGGCGGCACGGGTGGGCGCGACGGCACCCCGTCAGCGCCGGGCTGCGCGACGCCCCCGTCCCGCGCCGACACCGCTGACCGGTGCAGGCCGGGGGCGATTCACTCACCGGCGCTTGCCGGGTGCCGCTGCGCCCACCCTCCCCCACTCTCGGCTTCGCTCGAGCGGGGGGACCCCCATCGCCCCAGCGGCACGACTGCCCGCAGCGGCGGCACGTCAGGCGGCACGGGTGCCCGCAGCGGCGGCACGTCAGGCGGCACGGGTGCCCGGAGCTACGCGGCACTGGCGACCGCGTTGCGTCACAGGTTGCCGCGCTTCTCCTGCTCTCGTTCGATGGCCTCGAAGAGGGCCTTGAAGTTGCCCTTGCCGAAGCCCATGGAGCCGTGGCGTTCGATGAGTTCGAAGAAGACCGTCGGACGGTCCTGGACCGGCTTGGTGAAGATCTGGAGCAGGTAGCCGTCCTCGTCCCGGTCGACGAGGATCTTCAGCTCGCGCAGCGTCTCCACCGGCACCCGCGTCTCGCCCGCCCACTCGCCGAGGGTGTCGTAGTACGAGTCGGGAGTGTCCAGGAACCGGACGCCGGACGCGCGCATCTGGCGCACCGTCTGCACGATGTCGTTGGTGTTCAGCGCGATGTGCTGGACGCCGGCACCGCCGTAGAACTCCAGGTACTCGTCGATCTGGGACTTCTTCTTGGCGATGGCGGGCTCGTTGATCGGGAACTTGACCTTGAGCGTGCCGTCGGCGACCACCTTCGACATCAGCGCGCTGTACTCGGTGGCGATGTCGTCGCCCACGAACTCCTTCATGTTCGTGAAGCCCATGACCTTGTTGTAGAACTCCACCCACTCGTTCATCCGGCCGAGCTCGACGTTGCCGACGCAGTGGTCGACGGCCTGGAAGGAGCGCCGGGCCGGCGGCTCGACGATCGGGTCGGCGGCGACGTACCCGGGCAGGTAGGGGCCGTCGTAGCCGCTCCGCTCGACCAGCGTGTGGCGGGTCCTGCCGTACGTGGCGATCGCGGCGAGGACGACGGTGCCGTGCTCGTCCTTCAGCTCGTACGGCTCGGCGACCGAGCGGGCGCCGTGCTCGACGGCGTACGCGTACGCGGCGCGGGCGTCCGGGACCTCGATGGCGAGGTCGACGACACCGTCGCCGTGCGCGGCCACGTGGTCGGCGAGGAAGGCGCCCCACTCGGTGGACTGCTTGATCACCGAGGTGAACACGAAGCGGGCCGAGCCGCTCTCCAGGACGTAGGCGGCGGTCTCGCGGCTGCCGTTCTCCGGTCCGGAGTAGGCGACCAGCTTCATGCCGAAGGCGGTGGAGTAGTAGTGCGCCGCCTGCTTGGCGTTGCCCACGGCGAAGACGACCGCGTCCATTCCCTTGACCGGGAAGGGATCGGCCTGCCGGGCGGTCACGTCGGGAGTGTGGTGTGTGGTCTGCGTCATAGGGGCAGCGTGGGCCAGCTCCGCAAGGTGCGCAATAGTTTGCCTTTTCACTGGGCAATGTGTTCAGCCGTACGCGCCCACCCAAGGGCTTTCTGTACAGGATGACCACCGGGGAGGACCGTATGGCGATCGATCATCTGGACGGGCGGATCATCCTGCTGCTGGCGCGGGAGCCGCGCATCGGGGTGCTGGAGATGTCCCGGCGGCTGGGGGTGGCGCGCGGGACCGTGCAGGCCCGCCTGGACCGGCTTCAGTCGAACGGAGTCATCCGCGGATTCGGCCCCGAGGTGGATCCGGCGGCCCTGGGCTACCCGGTCACGGCGTTCGCCACGCTGCAGATCCGGCAGGGCCAAGGAGCCGACGTACGGGCCCACTTGACGACCGTCCCGGAGGTGCTGGAGCTGCACACCACGACCGGCACCGGGGACATGATGTGCCGCCTCGTGGCGCGCTCCAACGCCGATCTCCAGCGGGTGATCGACCGCGTCGTCGGTTTTGATGGCATCGTCCGGGCCTCCACGGCGATCGTCATGGAGAACCCCGTTCCGCTGCGGATCATCCCGCTGGTGGAGCAGGCCGCGCTCGGCGAGTGAACCGACCTGGCCGAGCTGGGGTGAGCAGAGGTGAACTTCTGGGAGTACGTGGGGAGCCGGCATCAGCAGCTGCTCATCGACACCTACCAGCACGCCAGTGTCGTCTTCCAGTGCATGGTGGTGGCGACCCTGCTCGGTGTGCTGATCGGGGTGACCACCTACCGCAGCGAGTGGGCGGGCAACCTGGCCACGACCACCACCGCCACCCTGCTGACCGTCCCGGCGCTGGCCATGATCGGTCTGCTGATCCCGCTGGTGGGGCTCGGGGTGCCGCCGACGGTGATCGCGCTGACGCTGTACGGGCTGCTGCCGATCGTGCGGAACGCGATCGTGGGGCTGCGCGGGGTCGACCCGTCGCTGGTGGACGCGGCCAAGGGCATCGGCATGTCGCGCGCGGCGCGGCTGGCCCGGGTGGAGCTGCCGCTGGCCTGGCCGCCGATCCTGACCGGGATCCGGGTCTCCACGCAGATGCTGATGGGCATCGCCGCCATCGCCGCGTACGCCTCCGGGCCCGGCCTCGGCAACCTGATCTTCCGCGGGATCGCCTCGCTGGGCAGCAAGAACGCGCTGAACCAGGTGCTCGCGGGCACCCTGGGGATCATCGTCCTCGCCCTGCTGTTCGACGCCGCGTACGTGCTGATCGGACGGCTGACCATCTCCAGGGGGATCCGTGCCTGACGCTGAGACGTCCGAGACGGAGTCCGGGTCGGTCGGGGCGACCATCGAGCTGGAGAGTCTGACCAAGCGCTACCCGGGCGGTGCGCTGCCGGCCGTCGACAACGTCAGCATGGACATCAGGGAGGGCGAGACCGTGATCCTCGTCGGCCCGTCCGGCTGCGGGAAGTCCACCCTCCTGAAGATGATCAACCGGCTGATCGAGCCGACGGGCGGCCGGATCCGCATCGGCGGCGAGGACGTCACCGACATGGACCCGGTGCGGCTGCGCCGCAAGATCGGGTACGCGATCCAGGCGAGCGGGCTGTTCCCGCACATGACGGTGGCGCAGAACATCGCGCTGGTGCCGAGGATGCTGCGCTGGCCCACGCCCCGGGTGCGGGCGCGGGTGGAGGAGATGCTGGACCTGGTCGGTCTGGACCCCGGCGAGTTCCACGGCCGTTATCCGCGCCAGCTGTCCGGCGGTCAGCAGCAGCGGGTGGGCGTGGCGCGGGCGCTGGCGGCGGACCCGCCGGTGCTGCTGATGGACGAGCCGTTCGGCGCGGTCGACCCGATCACCCGGGACCACCTCCAGGACGAGCTGATCCGGCTCCAGCGGGAGCTGCACAAGACGATCGTCTTCGTCACCCACGACTTCGACGAGGCGATCAAGATCGGCGACCGGATCGCGGTGCTGCGCGAACGCTCCCACATCGCCCAGTTCGACACCCCGGAGGCGATCCTCACCAACCCCGCCGACGACTTCGTGTCGGGGTTCGTCGGCGCCGGGGCCGCGCTGAAGCGGCTCAACCTCACCCGGGTGCGGGACGTGGAGATCACCGACTATCCGACGGTGACCGTCGACGACCCGCTCCAGCACGTCTTCGACCGGCTCCGCTCCAGCGGCTTCAACGAGATCCTGCTGCTCGACAAGCGGGGCCGCCCCTACAAGTGGCTCCGGCGCGGCGACATGACGCTCGCCAAGGGGTCGCTGGCCCGCGCGGGCACGCTGGTGCACGACACGGTGACCCGGGACGCGACGCTGCGGGACGCGCTGGAGGCGGTGCTCACCGACAACACGGGGCGGGTCGCGGTCACCGGGCGGCGTGGGGCGTACGAGGGTGTCGTGGATGTGGAGACGCTGATGAACTCCGTGCACGAACTGCTGGAGGCGGACCGCCTCGAGGCGATGGACGCCCAGCACGAGCTCGAGGAGCAGCGGTCCGCGCGGACGCACGCCGACCAGGAGGGCTTCGGCGGGGAGGCGAAGGCGTGAGAGCCCCCGCTTCCGGCTCTTCCGGCTCTTCCGGGTGGCGGCCCGAGGGCGAGCACGACGTACGGGGGCACGCGTTCCGGGACGAGGACGGCGGGCCGTCCGACGAGGCGGAGTCCCCTCCCCCGCCCCCGGCCGTGAAGCCGCCCCGGGTGACCTGGCGGAAGCTGACGTTCCTGCCGGTGGTGCTGATCGCCGTGCTGCTCGCGACCTGGCTGTGGTTCGAGCAGGCCGACCTCGACGCGCTCACCCGGAACGCCCTGTCGAACGGGCAGGTGACCAAGGCGCTGTGGCAGCACATCCAGCTCACCGTGATCTCGACGTTCTTCGTGCTGATCATCGCGATCCCGCTGGGCATCCTGCTGACCCGCCGCATGTTCCGCAGAGCCACCCCGGTGGCGATGGCGCTGGCCAACATGGGCCAGGCGACCCCGGCGATCGGTCTGCTGGCGCTGCTGGTGATCTGGCTGGGCATCGGCCGCAGGGCGGCCCTGATCGGCATCATCGCCTACGCCGTGCTGCCGGTGCTGTCCAACACCATCGCCGGGCTGAAGGCCAACGACCCGACGCTGCTGGAGGCGGCGCGCGGCATCGGCATGTCCCCGCTGGGCGTGCTCACCCGGGTGGAGCTGCCGCTGGCCGTCCCGCTCATCCTGGCGGGTGTGCGGACGGCGCTCGTGCTGAACGTCGGCACGGCGACGCTGGCCACCTTCGGCGGCGGAGGAGGACTCGGCGTACTGATCACCACCGGGATCACCAGCCAGCGGATGCCGGTGCTGGTGGTGGGCTCGGTCCTCACCGTCGTCCTCGCGCTGCTGGTGGACTGGCTGGCCTCCCTGGCGGAGCTGCTGCTGCGGCCGCGGGGTCTGGAGGCGGGCCCATGAGCCGACGTCTCCGTCTGTTCCTGGCCGGGGCGCTGCTGGCGGCGGCCTCGGGCTGCGGGCTGACCAGCGGCTCCCCCATGGTCGACGACGTGGAACCGGGCTCGATCGGCAAGGGCGAGCCGCTGGAGGGCGCGAAACTCACCGTCACGTCGAAGGAGTTCACCGAGCAGCTCATCCTCGGCGCGATCATGGGCATCGCCTTCCAGGCGGCCGGCGCGGAGGTCGTCGACCGGACCGGCATCCAGGGCTCGGTCGGCTCGCGGGAGGCGGTCGTCAACGGCGAGGCGGACGCCGGGTTCGAGTACACGGGCACGGCGTGGATCACGTACCAGGGCAACAGCAGGCCGATCCCCGATCCGCGCGAGCAGTGGGAGGCGGTGCGGGACGCGGACGTGAGGAACGGGGTGACCTGGCTGGCGCCGTCGGAGCTGAACAACACCTACGCCCTCGCCATGAACCAGGCCAACTACGAGAAGTACCGTACGCGGACCCTGTCCGAGGTGGCGGAGCTGGCGAAGTCCGATCCGGGTGCGGTGACGCTGTGCGTGGAGGGCGAGTTCGCCAACCGCGCGGACGGGCTGCCGGGCATGGAGAAGACGTACGGCATGGACATCCCGGCGCGCAACGTCACGCAGATGGACACCGGGATCATCTACACCCAGACGGCCAAGGGAGCCTGCACGTACGGCGAGGTCTTCACCACCGACGGGCGGATCAAGTCCATGAACCTGGTGGTGATGGAGGACGACAAGAAGTTCTTCCCCAACTACAACGCGGCGCCGACGGTCAACTCCGACACGTTCGAGAAGTGGCCGGCCATCGCCGACGTCCTCGCCCCGGTGACGGCGAAGCTGGACAACACCGTGGCGCAGGACCTCAACGCGAAGGTGGACGTCGACGGGGAGGACCCGCACCAGGTGGCGCTGGACTGGATGGTGGAGGAGGGGTTCGTCAAGGAGGGCTAGCAGGCGGGGACCTTGCCGGTGCCCTTCTCCAGGGCGGTCAGGGCGTCGACGGCGCTCTTGAGGGTGGTGACCGGGATCAGGCGCAGGCCCTCGGGGAGTTCCGCCTGCGCGTCGGAACACTCGTCCTTCGGGACCAGGAAGACGGTGGCGCCGTCCCGCTCGGCCGCCTGCGTCTTCAGGGGTACGCCGCCGACCGCGCCGACGGTGCCGTCCGCGTCGATCGTGCCCGTACCGGCGATGACCCGGCCGCCGGTGAGGTCGCCGCCGCTGCCGTCACCGTTCAGCTTGTCGACGATGCCGAGGGAGAAGAGCAGTCCTGCGCTGGGGCCGCCGACGTCGGCGAGCTCCAGGGAGACCTCGATGTCCTCGTCCTCACGGTTCAGGTATCCCAGGGCGGCGCGGGTGGCCTCGTCCTGGGACTCCTTCATCTGCTCGCGGTTGTACTGCTCGATCTCCTTGACGCTGTCGCCGCTGGGGTAGACGGAGTCGCGGGGCATGACCGCCCGGTCGGTGCTGAACCAGCTGTCGATGACGTCCGGGAGGTCGACGCGGGTGTCCGGGGAGGTCGCCTCGATGGTGGTCATCCGCAGCTGCCCGCTGGTCTCCCGTACGGGGGCGCCGGTGATCGTGATGACCTGGGTGCCCTTGTTCTCGCCGAGCACGTTCGCGGTCATGCCGGGCTGCGCGACGGAGAAGGGGAGCGGGGCGAACGCGGCTGTGGCCAGCAGCGCGACGACGGGGGCGGCCAGGGCGGCGAGGGCTTGGGGACGCGTGAGGCGGGAGAGCACGAAGTCAATCTAACGTGCCGCGGCTGCGGGCAATCGTGCCGCCCGGGACCGGCACAGCTGCGGGCAGCCGCCCCGCCCCACATGCCGCCGCTGCGGGCAGTCGTGCCGCTGGGGCGATGGGGGTCCCCCCGCTCGAGCGAAGCCGAGAGTGGGGGAGGGTGGGCGCAGCGGCACCTGGCAAGCGCCGGTGAGTGGATCGCCCCCGGCCTGCACCGGTCAGCGGTGTCGGCGCGGGACGGGGGAGTCGCGCAGCCCGGCGCTGACGGGGTGCCGTCGCGCCCACCCGTGCCGCCCTGCGGCACGCCTGCCCGCGGTGGGCGAAGACGCGGGCACGCGGCGCGCGGCGCGGAGGGCGAAGACGCGGGCACGCGGCGCGCGGCGCGGAGGGCGGAGGCACGGGCGCGCGGCGCGCGGCGCGAAGGGCGGAGGCACGGGCACGCGGCGCGCGGCGCGAAGGGCGAAGGCGCGGGCACGCGGCGCGCGGCGCGGAGAGC
>NZ_JBHWHX010000016.1:0-166471 GCF_042732315.1 Streptomyces sp. NPDC059787 | reverse complement strand
GGCTGAAACTTAGCCTCTCCGGCGTTTGAGGAGCGGGGTCTGGGGCGGAGCCCCAGGTTCGGGACGGGAAGGGGCGGCGGGGGCGAAAACCCTCAGGTCAGGACCGGCGCGGACCGGTGCAGGAATCCGGGCACGGCGGGGCGGGCCGGAACTACGCGGGTGCCCCGAGTTCCGCCCAGACCGTCTTGCCCGCGACGTCCGGCGCCCGCACGACCCCCCAGTCCAGACAGAGCCGCTGCACGATGAACATGCCGTGGCCACCCGGCCGCCCCGCCCGGTGCGGGGTGCGCGGGGCCGGCTGCCCCGTACCCCGGTCGGTGACCTCGATCCGGATCACCTTCTTGTCACAGGTGATGGCCAGATGATCCGGCCCCTCGGCGTGCAGGCAGGCATTGGTGACCAACTCGGAGACGACGAGCAGGACGTCCTCCGCGGCAGCCCGCTGATCGGCGGTGGCGGCGGGCAGCCAGCCCCACGCGTACAACGCCTGGCGGGTGAAGTCACGGGCGAGCGGCACGACGCCGCTCTGGCCGTCGAAGCTCAGCCGGCGGACCGTGCCACCGCCGCCCGACGGCTCGGAGGACTCCGGCGGCACGGTGGGCACGGCGACACCCCCGTCGGGCGCGCTCCCCGCCGACGTGCCGCCCCCGGGCGTCCCGGAAGCGCCGCTGGGCTCCGGACCGCGGTCGCCCGGCGAGCAGGGCCGGGTGGTGCTCATCAGCGCTTCACCTCACCGTGTCACCAGTTCACAATTCACAAGTCTCCGTACTCGGTCGGTCACGCGCGTACGGCGCATCCGGTTCCCGGCGCCCTCGCGACCACCGTGTCCGGCATGTTCAGGGTGTCTCCTGCCCGGGCGGGCCGAGGGGACACCCCCGTATTCGCACGAAAAGGCGCGACGGAAGGGAGTCCCCGACGACGGGAGCGCCCCGCCGGGCGTGCCCGTGCGGGTCACGCCGAATCGTCGGCCAGCGCCGCCTCGAGAGTGTCGTGGATGGTGAACACCGCGTCCGCCCCCGTGATCTCGAACACTCGTGCGACGACGGGCTGCATCCCCACGAGATGGACCCCGCCCCCGGCCGCCTCGGCCTTCAGCCGGGCACCGAGCAGCACGTTCAGCCCCGTGGAGTCACAGAACTCCAGCCGGGAGCAGTCGATGACGAGCCGCTTGAATCCCTTGGCGAGGCAGTCCTCCAGTGGCTCACGCAACAGATCGGCGGTGTGGTGATCCAACTCACCCGCCGGAGTCACGACGGCACTGGGGCCCTCTTCTCGCACCTCGACCAGAAGCCGGCCAGACTGTGCGCTGCCGACCGTCCCGCGGTCCATGCCGTCTCTCTCTCCCGACGTCGTGGCTGCCTGCTGACGTCCTCGAACATTACGCCTTATGGCCACGCTTCGACAGCCGAACAATCGCACACAAACAGACATATGCGAACGTAACGCACTTGCGGTTGGCTCGGGAAAGCGGGTAGGGCTAGTAGGAACACGTACCAGGCAGGAACACGTAACCGACACGGCCGGCTTTGGAGGCGCCGCACACCGCAGTGCACGTATCGGCTTCGGCAGCCATATGCCGAGAACGATGGAGGACATCATGTCACCCCGGCTCGACGCATCGCGTACCCCGAAAGCGACGTCGACACTCCCTCCGGAACATCTGGATCCCATCGAGCAGGACGACCCGGCTGTCGTCCCTGACGACCTACTCGCCGGACTCCCGGAGATCCCCCCGTACGACGAGGTGGGCCCGGTCGACGCGCGGGCCCTGTCCAAGACCCTCTTCGAGCGCCTCGAGTCGCTGGAGGAAGGCACCCACGAGTATTCGTACGTACGCAACACGCTCGTGGAGCTGAACCTCGCCCTGGTCAAGTTCGCCGCCTCCCGTTTCCGCTCGCGCAGCGAGCCGATGGAGGACATCGTCCAGGTCGGCACCATCGGCCTGATCAAGGCGATCGACCGCTTCGAACTGTCGCGCGGCGTGGAGTTCCCCACCTTCGCGATGCCCACCATCATCGGCGAGATCAAGCGCTTCTTCCGCGACACCTCGTGGTCCGTGCGCGTGCCGCGCCGGCTGCAGGAGCTCCGGCTCGACCTGGCCAAGGCCGGTGACGAGCTGGCCCAGCAGCTCGACCGCGCGCCGACGGTGGCCGAGCTGGCGGAGCGTCTGGGCATCACCAACGACGAGGTCATCGAGGGCATGGCCGCGTCGAACGCCTACACCGCCTCCTCGCTGGACGCCCAGCCGGAGGAGGACGACGCCGAGGGCGCCCTGGCGGACCGGATCGGGTACGAGGACCACGGGCTCGAAGGCATCGAGTACGTCGAGTCGTTGAAGCCGCTGATCGCCGAGCTGCCGCCGCGGGACCGGAAGATCCTCTCCCTGCGCTTCGTCGCGGGCATGACCCAGTCGGAGATCGGCGAGGAACTGGGCATCTCCCAGATGCACGTCTCCCGCCTGCTGTCGCGGACGCTGGTGAAACTGCGCAAGGGGCTCACGGTCGAGGAGTGATCCTCACCGGGTGACGTTCGTCCTCAGGAGGGCGGTCCGAGACCGGGCCGCCCCCTTCGGGACGTCCGGGCGCCTCGCGCCGCTCACACCTCGCGCACGCCCCGTCGCCACACGCCCGCGACCAGCGGCACACCGGGCCGGTAGGCGAGGTGGACGTGGCTCGGGGCGTCGAGAAGGGTGAGGTCGGCGTACGCGCCCGGGGTCAGCCGGCCGACGTCGGTGCGGCGCAGGGCCGCCGCGCCGCCTGCCGTGGCCGACCAGACGGCCTCGTCCGGCGTCATCCCCATGTCCCGTACCGCCAGCGCGACGCAGAAGGGGACGGAGGACGTGAAGGACGAGCCGGGGTTGCAGTCGGTGGACAGCGCGACCGTGGCCCCGGCGTCGATGAGCCGCCGGGCGTCCGGCCACTCGGCGCGGGTGGAGAACTCGGCGCCGGGGAGCAGGGTGGCGACGGTACGGCTGTTCGCGAGGGCGTCCACGTCTGCGTCGGTGAGGTGGGTGCAGTGGTCGGCGCTGGCCGCGTCGAGCTCGACGGCGAGCCGGACACCGGGGCCGTGGGAGAGCTGGTTGGCGTGGACGCGCGGGTGCAGGCCCTTCGCCTTTCCGGCGGTGAGGATCGCGCGGGCCTGGTCGCCGTCGAAGGCGCCCTTCTCGCAGAAGACGTCGATCCAGCGGGCGTGCGGCGCGCAGGCGTCCAGCATCTCGCCGGTGACCAGGGCGACGTATCCGGCCGGGTCCTCGGCGTACTCGGGCGCCACGATGTGGGCGCCGAGGTAGGTGACCTCGTCGGTGTGGCGGGCGGCCAGGCGCAGGGCGCGGGCCTCGTCCTCGACGGTCAGGCCGTAGCCGGACTTGGTCTCGAAGGTCGTGGTGCCCTGACGGAGCGCCTCGCCGAGGAAACGGGTGAGGTTCGCCTCCAGTTCCCCGTCGCCTGCGGCCCGGGTGGCGGCGACGGTCGTACGGATGCCGCCGGCGCTGTAGGCGCGGCCCGACATCCGGGCGTTGAACTCCTCGGTGCGGTCACCGGCGAAGACCAGGTGGGAGTGGGAGTCGACGAAGCCCGGCAGGACCGCCCGGCCCTCGGCGTCGACCCGGTTGTCAGTGGCGGGTGCTTTGCTTGATTCACCGGTCCACACGACGCGGTCGCCCTCGATGACGACGGCCGCGTCCCGGACCAGACCGAGGGGGGAACTGTCACCGAGGGAGGGGTCGTTGGTGACCAGCGTGGCGATGTTGCTGATGACGGTGCTGCTCATGGTGTCCTCGTGGGTGGTCGTCAGGCGCGCAGTGCTCGAACCGCCTGCGCGAGGGCTCCGGGCACATCGGGCACGAGCGTGTGCGCCCCGTCGCGTACGACGTGCCGGCCCGCCACGACCGTGTGCCGTACGTCCGCTGCCGTCGCCGCGAATACGGCCGTCTCGGCGCCGAGCCGGGGCGGCGGCCCCGCTGTTCTGACCGAGTCGAGCCCGAGGGTGGTGAGGTCGGCGCGCGCCCCGGCCTCGATGCGGCCGGTGTCGTCCCAGCCGAGGGCCGCGTGTCCGTCGGCGGTGGCGGCCCGCAGCAGCGCGGCGGCCGTCCAGTGGCCGCGGGTGCGGGTGCGCAGGCGCTCGTCGAGCTCCATCGCGCGGGCCTCTTCGAGCAGGTCGATCACGGCGTGGCTGTCGGATCCGAGGGAGAGCGGGGAGCCCTCGTTCTGCAGGGCGGCGGCGGGTCCGATGCCGTCGGCGAGGTCGCGTTCGGTGGTCGGGCACATGCAGGTGCCGGTGCCGCTGCCGCCGATGAGGGCGATGTCCTCGGCGGTGAGGTGGGTGTTGTGGACACCGGTGGTGCGCGGCCCGAGGACGCCGTGCAGGGCCAGGAGCTGCGTCGGGGTGCAGCCGTGGGCCTCCCGGCAGGCGTCGTTCTCGGCGGTCTGCTCGGACAGGTGCACATGGAGCGGGGCCCGCCGCTCCTCGGCCCACCGCGCCACGGTCGCCAGCTGCTCCGCCGGTACGGCCCGGACGGAGTGGACGGCCGCCCCGATCCGTGCGTGATCCCGTTCCTTGAGAGCTGAACAGCGTGTGGCCCAGGCGTCCGCGTCGCCGTCGGAGAAGCGGAGCTGGTGGGTGGTGGGCGGCTGTCCGAAGCCGGAGGAGAGATAGGCGGTGTCGAGGAGGGTGATGCGGACACCGGCTTCGGCGGCGGCCTCGACGAGCGCCTCGCCCATGGCGTTGGGGTCGGCGTAGGGCGTGCCGCCGGGGGCGTGGTGGACGTAGTGGAACTCGCCGACGGTGGTGATGCCGGCCAGCGCCATCTCGGCGTAGGTCGCACGGGCGAGGGCGTGGTACGTGTCCGGGGTGAGCCGGCCGGCCGTGGCGTACATGACCTCGCGCCAGGTCCAGAAGGTCCCGGACCCCACCTGGACGGTGGAGCGCAGGGCGCGGTGGAAGGCGTGGCTGTGCGCGTTCGCCAGTCCCGGGAGGGTCAGTCCGCGCAGGATCTCGGCGCCGGGCGGCGGGGCGGGGGTGTCCGGGCGGACGGCGGTGATGCGCCCGTCCCGGACCTCGACGGTCACGCCCGGCTCGACGTGGCTGCCGAGCCAGGCGTGCTCCAGCCAGTACGTCCGTGGGGTGGCAGTCACGTGCGGGCCAGTCCTTCCAGTACGTCGGCGAGCGCGAGGACCCCGGCCACGCAGTCGTCCTCGGTGGCGGACTCGGCCGGTGAGTGCGAGACGCCGGTGGGGTTGCGCACGAACAGCATGGCGGTCGGGACGCGTCCGGAGAGGATTCCGGCGTCGTGTCCGGCGCCGGTGCCGAGGACGGGCACCGTGAGGTCGGTGCCGGTGCCGAGGATGCGGGCGAGTTCGTCGCGCAGGGCGTGGTCGAACTCGACGACGGGGGTGAAGGACTCGCGCTCGACGTCGAGGGTGACGCCGTGCTTCCGCGCGTGGGCGCGGGCGGCCTCCCGCACGCCGTCCACCACGGTGTCCAGGCTCTTCTGGTCGGCGGCGCGGGAGTCGAGCCAGCCGCGCACCAGGGAGGGGATGGCGTTGACGCCGTTCGGCTCGACGGCGATCTTGCCGAAGGTGGCGACGGCACCGGTGAGTTCGGCCTCGCGGCGGGCGGCGAGGACGGTCTCGGCGTACGACAGCATGGGGTCGCGTCGGTCGGTGAGGCGGGTGGTGCCGGCGTGGTTGGCCTCGCCCCGGAAGTCGAACCGCCAGCGGCCGTGCGGCCAGATGGCGGACGCGATGCCGACGCGGTCGCCGGACAGGTCGAGGGCACGGCCCTGTTCGACGTGGAGTTCGACGAAGGCGCCGATGCGGTCGAGCCGTTCGGGGTCGGGGCCGATGGCGTCGGGGTCGTATCCGGCGGCCTCCATGGCCTGCGGGAGGGTGGTGCCGTCCCCGTCGGTGAGCCGGTGGGCCTGCTCGACGGTGAGCGCGCCCGCGGTGAGCCGGGAGCCGACACAGGCGAGCCCGAAGCGGGCGCCCTCCTCGTCCCCGAAGTTGACGATGCCGAGCGGCTTGCCGAACCGCACACCCCGCCGCCGCAGCTCATCCAGCGCGGCGAAGGCGGACACGACCCCGAGGGGCCCGTCGAAGGCCCCGCCGTCCGGCACCGAGTCCAGATGCGACCCGGTGACAACAGCGTCCCCGTCGGCCGGATCCCCGAGCCAGGCCCACTGGTTCCCGTTCCGATCGACCTCGTACGCCAGCCCGCGGCTGCGCGCCTGCGCCTCGAACCAGCCCCGGCAGTCGGCGTCGGCCTCACTCCAGGCGAACCGCCGGTAGCCACCGGAAGCGGCATGGCGCCCGATGGGTCGCAACTGAGCCCACATCTCGTGGAAGGAGGCCACATCGAGAGCCGGACCAGGCCCGCTCTCCAGGCCGTCACCCCGCCCGGGCTGCAGACCGTCAGCCCGCCCGGGCTGCGAGCCGTCACCCCACCCAGGCCGTGGACCATCACCCCGCCCAGGCTGCGGACCATCGCCCCGCCCAGGCTGCGGACCATCGCCCCGCCCAGGCTGCGAGCCGTCACCCCGCCCAGGCTGTGGGCAGTCGTTCCGCGGGGCGATGGGGGTACCTCCCATGCCTTTCGGGCTATGGGGGAGGGTGGGCACAGCCGAACCCGCAGGCGGCGACGATGCCCCAGCCCCCACCGAAGAGGTGCCGTCCCTCACGCCGAGTCACCCTCCCGCATCGGCACCCGCACACCCCGCGAGCCCGCCACCGACTCCGCGATGTCGTACCCGGCATCGACATGCCGGATCACACCCATCCCGGGATCGTTCGTGAGCACCCGCCGGATCTTCTCCCCCGCCAGCGCGGTCCCGTCGGCGACGGTCACCTGCCCCGCATGGATCGACCGCCCCATACCCACACCCCCACCGTGGTGGATGGACACCCACGACGCCCCGGAAGCCACGTTCACCATCGCGTTCAGCAACGGCCAGTCGGCGATCGCGTCGGACCCGTCCAGCATCGCCTCGGTCTCCCGATAGGGAGAAGCCACCGAACCGCAGTCGAGATGGTCCCGCCCGATGACGATCGGCGCGGCCAGCTCCCCGCTCGCGACCATGTCGTTGAACCGCTCCCCGGCCCTGTCCCGCTCCCCGTACCCCAGCCAGCAGATACGCGCGGGCAGCCCCTGGAAGTGCACCCGCTCCCCCGCCATCCTCATCCACCGGGCCAGGGACTCGTTCTCCGGGAACAGTTCCAGGATCGCCTTGTCGGTCTTGGCGATGTCGGCGGGGTCACCCGACAGCGCGGCCCACCGGAAGGGCCCCTTGCCCTCGCAGAACAGCGGCCGGATGTACGCCGGCACGAACCCCGGGAAGGCGAACGCGCGCTCGTACCCGGCGAGCTGCGCCTCACCGCGGATGGAGTTGCCGTAGTCGAACACCTCCGCGCCGGCGTCCTGGAAGCCGACCATCGCCTCGACGTGCCGGGCCATGGACTCGCGGGCCCGGGTGGTGAAACCGGCCGGGTCCTTCGCGGCGGCGTCCGCCATGTCCTCGAAGGCGACGCCCACCGGCAGGTACGCCAGCGGATCGTGGGCGGAGGTCTGGTCGGTGACGATGTCGATGGGCGCGCCCATGGCGAGGAGCTGCGGCACCAGCTCGGCGGCGTTGCCGAGGACGCCGATGGACAGGGCCTCGCGCCGGTCCCGGGCCTCGACGGCCAGCCGCAGGGCGTGGTCGAGCGAGTCGGCCCTCACATCGAGGTACCGGTGCTCGATGCGGCGGTCGATCGCGCGGGGGTCGCAGTCGACGCAGATGGCGACGCCGTCGTTCATCGTGACGGCGAGCGGCTGGGCGCCGCCCATCCCGCCGAGTCCGGCGGTGAGGGTGATGGTCCCGGCGAGGGTGCCGCCGAACTTCTTCGCGGCGACGGCGGCGAAGGTCTCGTAGGTGCCCTGGAGGATGCCCTGGGTGCCGATGTAGATCCAGGAACCGGCGGTCATCTGCCCGTACATGGTCAGGCCGAGGGCCTCCAGGCGGCGGAACTCCTCCCAATTGGCCCAGTCGCCGACCAGGTTGGAGTTGGCGATGAGGACGCGCGGGGCCCACTCGTGGGTCTGCATGACACCGACGGGGCGGCCGGACTGGACGAGCATCGTCTCGTCCTGCTTGAGGGTGCGCAGCGTCCGCACCATCGCGTCGAAGGAGCGCCAGTCGCGGGCCGCCTTCCCCGTGCCGCCGTAGACGACGAGCTTGTCGGGGTGCTCGGCGACCTCCGGGTCGAGGTTGTTCTGCAGCATCCGCAGGGCGGCCTCCTGCTGCCATCCCAGGGCGCTCGGTTCGGTGCCGCGCGGCGCTCGGACAGGGCGGGGTGCGGACATGGTCTGCCTCCTGTACTGCGGACGGTTACTGCAGATATTCACATCCTCATCCTCTGAATAGAGCTAGTCAAGACGGGGATGCGTCGGCACGGCCGTGCGAGGGATGTTTGGCTGGTCGCATGCGGGCGAACATGGAGAACACCGACGGGACGGGGGACACGGTGGCCTACGACGACGGCCGGACGGACGAGGTGGACGTGTACGCCGACGGACGGGCGGCCCGGCGGGACGCCGCGGTGCGGGCCGCCGTGGAGCAGGGGCTGCTCGACACCGACACCCCCTTGGTGGCCCTGCTCGACGTGACCGGCATCCGGGAGTCGGCGGCCGAGCTGCGGACGGCGTTCGAGGTGGTGACGGCGCCCGGCACGCCCGTGCTGCACGCCTTCGCGGTGAAGGCGAGTCCGCTGGTGCCGGTGCTGCGGCTGCTGCGCGCGGAGGGCATCGGCGCGGAGGTGGCCAGCCCGGGTGAGCTGGCGCTGGCGCGGGCGGCGGGGGTGGAGCCGGAGCGTACGGTCCTCGACTCGCCCGCCAAGACACCCGCCGAACTGCGGGAGGCGCTCGCGCTGGGCATCGCCGTCAACGCGGACAACCCGCAGGAACTGGCCCGCCTGGACGCCCTGATGGCGGGATCCGGCTCCCGCTCCCCCGTCGGCATCCGGGTGAACCCGCAGGTCGGAGGCGGTTCCATCGAGGCGCTGTCCACGGCGACGGCGACGTCGAAGTTCGGGGTGGCGCTGCGCGACGAGGGCGCGCGGGAGTGGGTCGTACGGGCGTATCTGGACCGGCCGTGGCTGACCCGGCTGCACGCGCACACCGGCTCCCAGGGCATCGCGCTGACGATGATGGCGCGGGGGGTCGCTCAGACGTACGAACTGGCGGAGGAGATCAACCGGCGCGCGGGACGCCACCAGGTCGACACGATCGACATCGGCGGCGGGCTGCCGGTGAACTTCGCCTCCGAGGCGAGCACACCGACGTACGGGCGGTACGCGCGGCTGCTGAGCGAGACGGTGCCGGGGCTGTTCGACGGGCGGTACGGGCTGGTCACCGAGTTCGGCCGGTCGCTGCTGGCCAAGCACGGCACGGTGGTCGCGCGCGTGGAGTACGCCAAGAGCGCGGGCGGGCGTCCGGTCGCGGTGACGCACGCGGGCGTGCAGGTGGCGACGCGGACGGTGTACGCGCCGGCGTCGTGGCCGCTGAGGATCGCCGCGTACGACGCGAAGGGGCGGCCCAAGGAGGGCCCGGCGGTCGTGCAGGACGTGGCGGGACCGGCCTGCTTCGCGGGCGACCTGCTCGCCCGGGCGCAGTCGCTGCCGCTACTGGAACAGGGCGACCACGCGGCGGCGCTGGACACGGGCGCGTACTACTTCGCCCACCACTACGCCTACAACTCGCTCCCCCGACCCGGTATTCACGGCTTCACCCCGGACGCCACGGGAGGCATCACCTTCGCGACGGTACGCACCCCTCAGACGATCGAGGAGATCGTGACCGAATCGGGCGCCGCCCACACCGACGCCCTGATCCCGTAGGAACGCGGGGCTGTGTCGACGTGCGGCTCCGCCGCGCGGGCGCGACCGACCCCGGCGCGCCCGCGGGGAACCACCATGCTCAGGCCGGCACGGCAGCCCTGCGGCGGGAGCCGCCCGGCGCCGCGTCACCCGCCGCGACACCGGTCGTCCGGTACCCCTTGACCACCTTGCCCGCAGGCCGCCCCGCCCCCGCGCCGAGCCAGTCCACGCGCACCCACAGCAGCACCTCGTCCGCCTGCTCCAGGCGCCCGATCCAGGCAGCCTTCAGCCGCAGCCCCACCCCGCACCCGGCGAGCAGCAGACCACCGGCGGCGGGCACCACGAACGCCGTGCCCAGCGCGGCGACGAAGGCGAGCAGCAGCCACCAGCGGTGCCCACGACGCCAGTTGCGGGCGGTCACCGCCCGGTCCTGGAGCACGTCGTGCTTGCCCGCACGGGCCGCCGACCGGGCCAGTGCGCGGTACCGTCCCCGCCGCCCGTACGCCACGACGGCCGCCGCCACGAGGAACAGCGCGGCGCCCGCCAGTACACCGATCCGGCGCCCGGTCAGTCCCGGCACCAGCGCCCCGGTGCCCGCCGCGACCACTCCCGGCCACCACAGTGGCGCGGCCCCGGCCCGTACGACGACGGCCACCCGGGCCAGTCCCTGTCCTCCGCGCGTCACGTCCGGCCTCCCGTCCTCCGATGCCTGTGCATGTCCTGGGGGAGGGACGCTAGCGACACAAGGTGAGACGAGTCTGAGAACACGGGCGGACGGAGCACCCCCGCCGTCATTCCCGTACCGTCAGTCCACGAACAGCCCGCGCGCCGTCGCCTTCGCGTCGAACTCCTCCAGCCGTGCCTGCGCGTCGGGCAGGTCGTCGCACATCGCCTCCAGCAGCACCCGGCCCAGCAGCATCGGCGCGCACGCCGTGTCGAAGGCCAGCCCGGTGCCGACGGCGGCGGGCAGCAGCAGGTCGGACACCTTGGCGACCGGTGCGAACGGGGAGTCGGCGACGGTGACCACGGTCAGCCCCGTCTCCTTGGCGTGGGCGAGGGCGTCGACGACCTCGCGGGGATGCCGGGGCAGGGCGAAGCACAGCAGGGCGCTCGCCCCGGCCCGCGCGGCGGCGTCGATCCGGTCGCGGAGCATCGTGCCGCCCTCGTTGAGCAGCCGTACGTCCGGGTGGACCTTGGCGGCGAAGTAGGCGAACCCGTGCGCCTGGGCCGCCGCGGCCCGCAGCCCCAGTACGGGCAGTGGCCGGCTTCCGGCCAGCACCCGGCCCGCCTGCCGCACCGGCCGGGGGTCGGCCAGTACCTCCGCCAGATGCCGCAGGTTCTCGATCTCGGCCTCGACGGCCTGCTGGTACTCGTTGTACGAGCCGGTCTCCGGCGCCGGTTCGGCGGGCGCGACCTCGCGCAGGTGCCGGCGCAGTGCGGGGTAGCCGTCGAAGCCCAGGGCGACGGCGAACCGGGTCACGGACGGCTGGCTGACCCCGGCCAGTTCGGCCAGCTCCACGCTGGACAGGAACGGCACGTCGGCGGCGCGCCGCACCATGCTGTGCGCGATGCGCCGCTGGGTCGGCGTCAGCCGGTGCCCCTCGAAGAGCGCCTGGAGACGCGCGGCAGGGCTCTCGGTGCCGCCACTCATGACCTGACTCCCCCTAGACGCTTCGACGCCTCGGCCTATTCAACCGTCGAAATTCCTGCATACCGTTATACAGGCGCATACGGGGCCACGCCGACCGCACATCGCGATGGGTGGAGATCGCACGCTGTGCCCGTTTCGGCGACAGATCCGGAACTCGACGATTTTGCTACGACGTCATCACATCCCGAACGGGCCGGATAGCGTAACTCATCGAACAACAGAGCGCCTTGGGGCGCAGGCGACCCATGTGGCACCCGACGGAGGACTGGTACAGGCGTGGACGCGCGAAGTCGTGGGCAGGCGGACGGAACCGACCCTGCCGACCAGTGGGTACTCAACCCGGAGACCGGTGATTACGAGCTGCGGTTGAACGATTCCGCAGAGCAGCAGAAGACGCCCCGCAGCGCCCCGGACCCCGGTTCCACCGCACCCGTCCGCGTCCCCGGCCAGCGCGGCCGCCGTGCCGCACCGGCACCGGCACCGGCACCGGCACCGGCACCGGCACCGGCACCGGAGGACACACCCGGCCACGGCCGCCGCAAGCGCAAGTCGAAGCGGAGCGGCAAGAAGAAGGCGCTGATGTGGACGGGAGGCGTCCTCGGCCTGGTCCTCGTGGGCGGTTCGGCGTTCGCGTACTACTGGTACGACCGCCTCTCCGGCAACATCGACACCGTCGACATCGGTGACGTGGGCAGTGACGAGGCCGTGGCGGACGGACCGGTCAACCTCCTGGTCATCGGCAACGACGTCCGCACCGGCGAGGGCAACGAGGCCTACGGCAACCGGACCAACGTCACCGGCCACGCCGACACCACGCTCCTCTTCCACATGTCCGAGGACCGCACCAACGCGACCGTGGTGAGCATCCCCCGCGACCTGAAGATCAAGATCCCGGACTGCGAGTCCAGACAGTCCGACGGTTCCACCAGGAAGATCCCCGGCTCGACGGTCCCCACCAGGTTCAACGAGTCCTACGGTGTGAACGGCCGCGACCCGGGCTGCACCATGCTCACCGTCGAGGAGATCACCGGCCTCGAGCTCGACCACTTCATGATGTTCGACTTCAACGCGGTCAAGACGCTGTCCACCGCGGTCGGCGGCGTCAAGGTGTGCCTGGAGGAGCCCATCAAGGACCTGGACGGCGGCTCCGGACTCGATCTGCCGGCCGGGGAGAGCACCGTCCAGGGCGAGGACGCGCTCTCCTTCCTCCGCAACCGGCACGGTCTGAAGAACGAGAGCGACCTGGACCGCATCGAGATGCAGCAGAAGTTCGTCGCGTCGATGATCCGCCAGCTCAAGGAGGACACGCTGGACAGCCCGACGAAGATGCTCGACGTCGCCGACGCGGCCACCAAGTCCCTCACCGTGGACAAGGGCATAGGCAGCCCCGGCAAGCTGCTCACCCTCGCCAAGGAACTCGGCAAGATCGACCTGAAGAACATCACCCTGATGACCCTGCCGGTGGTCGACAATCCTGACGAGCCCACGCCCGTCACCGTCGTACTGAACCCGACCGAGGCCCCGAAGCTCTTCAGCATGATGCAGAACGACATCTCCCTCACGGAGGTGAAGAAGAAGGAGAAGGACGCCAAGAACAAGCAGGCCGAGCTGCTGGAGGGCACACGGGCCGAGGCGTCCGGGATCCGCGTCGACGTCCTCAACGGCGGCGGCCCGGCCGGCGCCGCGCAGGACACCCTGAACTGGCTGCAGACCAGTCAGGGAGTGGCCAGATCCACCAACAAGGGCAACGCCCCGGCCGAGGTCGACAAGACCCGGCTGGAGTACGCCCCGAACCAGGCCGACCAGGCCCGCAAGCTCGCCGACCTGATGGGTCTGCCCGCCTCGGCCATGAAGCCCGGCACCGAGGACGCCGACGCGACGACCCCGATGACGCTCACCCTCGGCCCCGACTTCAAGAAGGCCGGCGTCCCCATCACCCTGCCGAAGAAGGTCGACGCGAAGCAGTCCCGGGCCGACGAGGAGATGTGCAAGAAGTAGCGGCGCGGCGAACCCGAGACCGAGAGGGGGGTTACCCCCAGTGTCATCGGTCTCCCGCCTGCCTACCGTGGACCGCATGACCGGAATGGACGCGCGGGACACCGAGCTGAAGAAGGAACTCGACGCCTCCCTGCAGGCCCGCAGGGAGCTGGGCGAGGAGTACGAGTCCGCGCTGGTCGACTCGTTCCTGGAGAAGGTCGATCAGCGCATCGACGGCGTGGTGGAGCGCCGGATGCGCCGGCAGTTCGCCGAGCAGCAGATGACGGTGGCCCGGGACTCCCGGTCGCCGCAGGCCACGGACTCCTGGGGCGAGCGCTTCGGCTTCGGCATCGTCTCGCTGGTCCTGGCGGTGCCGCTGTCCGCGATCGGCGGGGGCGTGGGCGACCTGCCCGGACTGCTGGTCGCCTGGCTGGGCATCGTCGGCGTCAACGTCGTCCAGGCCGCACGGACCAACCCGGGGCTGTTCGGACACCGCCGCAAGTCCGCGCAGGACAGCGACTGGGAGGACTGAGACCGCGGCGCGGGGCAGTTCATGGCGACGACGGCCGCAGCCGTCGATCGAGCAACCCCGACGGCCGGCGACCACCTCCGCGGGAGCGGCGCCGGCTCAGGTGCGAAGGCGTGTGCGCGGGGACCGCCGCACCCCCGTCACCGGGGGGCGGGACGACGGCGGTCCCCGCGAGGGACGCGCGCCCGTTGAGGCGGGCTGCGCGTCCGGGGCGTCCATGGAGGTCCGGGAGCCGCTCCGGAGGTCCTTCGACGCCGTTTGGTTGTCGGCCGGAACGGGGAGCCGCTCCCATCCCGCCGACACCCACCAATGTGCCGGACCCGTGTTAAGCGAGTGCTGCGCGGACGTGACACGCTCGTACCACTTCCGCGAAGTCCACGAAGATCACGAACGCGCCGACGCCCGGCCGTTCACCGTGGGTTCACCGGCGTTCTCGTCCGGCGCCCCGTCACTTGCCGGTCTTGGCGAGGAAGGACAGCAGGTCCTGGCGGCTGACCACACCGGTCGGCTTGCCCTCGACGAGGACGATCGCCGCGTCCGCCTTCCCGAGGACGGCCATCAGGTCCGCGACGGGCTCACCGGAGCCGACCTGCGGCAGCGGCGCGGACATGTGCTTCTCCAGCGGGTCGTCGAGGGAGGCGCTCTTGCTGAACAGCGCGTCCAGCAGCTCCCGCTCCACCACCGAGCCGACGACCTCGGCGGCCATCACGTCCGGGTGACCGGCTCCGGGCTTGACCACCGGCATCTGCGAGACGCCGTACTCGCGCAGCACCTCGATGGCCTGGCCGATCGTCTCGTCGGGGTGCATGTGGACGAGGGAGGGGATGTGGCCGCCCTCCTTGTCGTCGAGGACGTCGCCGACACGGGCGCTGGTGCCGGCGTCCTCCAGGAAGCCGTAGTCGGCCATCCACTCGTCGTTGAAGATCTTGCTGAGGTAGCCGCGGCCGCTGTCCGGCAGCAGGACGACGACCACGTCGTCCTCACCGAGCCGCGAGGCCACCTCCAGCGCCGCCACGACCGCCATGCCGCAGGAGCCGCCGACCAGCAGGCCCTCCTCCTTGGCGAGCCGGCGGGTCATCTGGAAGGAGTCCTTGTCGGAGACGGCGACGATCTCGTCCGCGACGTCACGGTCGTACGCGGTCGGCCAGAAGTCCTCGCCGACGCCCTCGACCAGGTACGGCCGCCCGGAGCCGCCGGAGTACACGGAGCCCTCGGGGTCGGCGCCGATCACCTTCACGCCGCCGTCGCTGACCTCCTTCAGGTAGCGCCCGGTCCCGGAGATGGTGCCGCCGGTGCCGACGCCGGCCACGAAGTGGGTGATCCTGCCTTCCGTCTGCTCCCACAGCTCCGGGCCGGTGGAGTGGTAGTGGGAGAGCGGGTTGTGGGGGTTGGAGTACTGGTCCGGCTTCCAGGCCCCCGGCGTCTCACGCACCAGCCGGTCGGAGACGTTGTAGTAGGAGTCGGGGTGCTCGGGGTCCACGGCGGTCGGGCAGACGACGACCTCGGCGCCGTAGGCCCGCAGTACGTTGATCTTGTCCGTGGAGACCTTGTCCGGGCAGACGAAGATGCACTTGTAGCCCTTCTGCTGGGCCACGATGGCGAGTCCGACCCCGGTGTTGCCGCTGGTCGGCTCGACGATGGTGCCGCCGGGCCCGAGCTCCCCGCTCTGCTCCGCCGCCTCGATCATGCGCAGGGCGATGCGGTCCTTCACGGAACCGCCCGGGTTGAAGTACTCCACCTTGGCCAGGACGGTCGCCCTGATGCCCTTGGTCACGCTGTTGAGCCGCACCAGCGGGGTGTTGCCGACGAGGCTGATCATCGAGTCGTGGAATTGCACCGTTGTCTCCGGATGCTGCAAAAGGGGTGGTCGTAGTGGTGCTGCCAGCCTAGGCCCTCACCGGTCCGAACCCGGCCGGGTCGTTCACTCGGTGTGGGGATTGGAGCACGGTCCGTACGGGGCAAGCACTGGGTGTACGGGTACGAGGAGGTGGCGGCGAGGGATGACGGGCTTGTCGAGGGCGAGGGTGGCCCGGCGGATCGCGGCCGGCGCGGCGTACGGCGGCGGGGGCATCGGACTGGCCGGGGCGGCCGCCGTGGGACTCCTGGTGGCCGAGGCCCAGCTGGCGCGGCGCCGGGTGGGCAACGGTACGACTCCTCACGTACCGAACGCGGACGGGCTGTACGGCGCCGCGTACACGGTGCCGGGCGAACCGGCGCTGCGGCTGACGATGCTGGGCGACTCCACGGCGGCCGGGCAGGGCGTGCACCGGGCCGGGCAGACACCGGGCGCGCTGCTGGCGTCGGGGGTCGCGGCGATCGCGGAACGTCCGGTGGGACTGAGCACGGTCGCGGTGCCCGGGGCCTGTTCCGACGATCTGGACCGGCAGGTGACGCGGGCGCTGGCGGATCCCTCCCGGGTGCCGGACATCTGCGTGATCAT
Organism: Streptomyces sp. NPDC059787; assembly: GCF_042732315.1. Lineage (NCBI taxonomy): Bacteria > Bacillati > Actinomycetota > Actinomycetes > Kitasatosporales > Streptomycetaceae > Streptomyces > Streptomyces sp. NPDC059787. The sequence continues at coordinate 150,029 of NZ_JBHWHX010000016.1, read as the reverse complement.
GATCGGCGCCAACGACGTCACCCATCGGATGCCGCCCACCCGTTCCGTACGCCATCTGTCGTCGGCGGTACGGCGGCTGCGGACGGCCGGTGCGGAGGTGGTCGTCGGCACCTGCCCCGATCTCGGCTCGGTGGAGCCGGTGCGGCAGCCGCTGCGCTGGCTGGCCCGGCGGGCCTCGCGGCAGCTGGCGGCGGCGCAGACGATCGGGGCGGTCGAGCAGGGCGGGCGGACGGTGTCGCTGGGGGATCTGCTGGGGCCGGAGTTCGCGGCGAACCCGCGGGAGCTGTTCGGGCCGGACAGCTATCACCCCTCGGTGGAGGGGTACGCCACGGCCGCGATGGCGGTGCTGCCGACGGTGTGCGCGGCGCTGGGGCTGTGGCCGGCGGAGGAGGAGCGGCCGGACGCCGCCCGCCGGGAGGGGTTCCTGCCGGTGGCGCGGGCGGCGGCGGAGGCTGCGGAGGAGGCGGGTACGGAGGTCACCGCGGCGATGCCGGCGGGTTCGCGGGGGCCGTGGGCCCTGCTGAAACGCCGCCGGCGCCGGCGGGTCGCGGAGACGGAGCCGGAGCCTTCGGCCCAGCCGTCGTGACACCGGGCGGCCACGTCGGACAGCCGCGCCGCCCACCCCTGTGGTTGCGGGCGGTCGTGCCTCCCCCAGTGCCTTGAGGGTCTGGGAGGTACCCCCGTGGGCGATGGGGGTCCCCCGCTCGAGCGGAGCCGGGAGCGGGGGAGGCACCCGGCGAGTGCCGGTGAGCGGTGTTGGTGCGGGCCGGGGGGAGTGGCGCGGCCCGGCGCCAACGGGGTGCCGTCGCGCCCACCCGTGCCGCCCTGCGGCACGACTGCCCGCGGAGGGGCGGGGTGAGCACCCGCGGAGGGCGGGGGTGTGCCCGCGGAGGGGGTGCGCCCGCGGAGGGGGTGCGCCCGCGGAGGGGGTGCGCCCGCGGAGGGGGTGCGCCCGCGGAGGGGGTGCGCCCGCGGAGGAGGTGCGCCCGCGGCGGGGGTGCGCCCGCGGAGGAGGTGCGCCCGCGGAGGAGGTGCGCCCGCGGAGGAGGATGGAAAGCAAGCGCTTAGACAGTTGCGGTCCATGTCACATCGCGTCACCCGTGACCCCGCCCATACGTCCGGGTAACTTCCCAAGAAGCCCCGCACCGACCAACCGGTATTCCCATCCGTCGTCCGACCGCCACTCCTCAACGAGGCGCTACGCGCCGCCCCTTCCTCCTGGAGCCGTGATGCCCGAAGCCGTGATCGTTTCCGCCGCCCGCTCCCCCATCGGCCGCGCCTTCAAGGGTTCCCTGAAGGACCTGCGCCCGGACGACCTGACCGCCACGATCATCCAGGCCGCCCTCGCCAAGGTCCCCGAGCTGGACCCGAGGGACATCGACGACCTGATGCTCGGCTGCGGCCTCCCCGGCGGCGAGCAGGGCAACAACCTCGGCCGTGTGGTCGCCATACAGATGGGGATGGACCACCTCCCCGGCTGCACCATCACCCGCTACTGCTCCTCCTCGCTGCAGACCTCCCGCATGGCCCTGCACGCCATCAAGGCCGGCGAGGGCGACGTGTTCATCTCGGCCGGCGTCGAGACGGTCTCCCGCTTCGTCAAGGGCAACTCCGACAGCCTCCCGGACACCCGCAACCCGCTGTTCGCCGAGGCCGAGGCCCGTACCGCCGCCGTCGCCGAGTCGGAGGGCTCCACCTGGCACGACCCGCGCGAGGACGGCCTCGTCCCCGACCCGTACATCGCGATGGGCCAGACCGCCGAGAACCTGGCCCGCCTCAAGGGCGTCACCCGCCAGGACATGGACGAGTTCGGCGTCCGCTCGCAGAACCTCGCCGAGGAGGCCATCAAGAACGGCTTCTGGGAGCGCGAGATCACCCCGGTGACGCTCCCCGACGGCACGGTGGTCGGCAAGGACGACGGTCCCCGCGCGGGCGTCACCATGGAGGGCGTCCAGGGCCTCAAGCCGGTCTTCCGCCCGGACGGGCTGGTCACCGCCGGCAACTGCTGTCCCCTCAACGACGGCGCCGCCGCGCTCGTCATCATGAGCGACACCAAGGCCCGCGAGCTCGGCCTCACCCCGCTCGCCCGCATCGTCTCCACCGGCGTCTCCGGCCTCTCCCCCGAGATCATGGGCCTCGGCCCGGTCGAGGCGAGCAAGCAGGCGCTGGGCCGCGCCGGCCTCGCCATCGACGACATCGACCTGGTCGAGATCAACGAGGCGTTCGCCGCCCAGGTGATCCCCTCCTACCGCGACCTCGGCATCCCGCTGGAGAAGCTGAACGTCAACGGCGGCGCCATCGCCGTCGGCCACCCCTTCGGCATGACCGGCGCCCGCATCACCGGCACGCTCATCAACTCCCTCCAGTTCCACGACAAGCAGTTCGGTCTGGAGACGATGTGCGTCGGCGGCGGCCAGGGCATGGCGATGGTCATCGAGCGCCTCAGCTGAACCCCGCACCGCCGGACCCCGCACCGCGGGCGCACCGTAGCCGTCGCGGTACGTTCGGTGAAGCCATGGCCCGGGTCTCGGGAACCTCCGAGGCCCGGGCCTGTTCGTGATCCAATCTCCCCCAGGATGTGACCTATCTCCCCCGCCGTGGGGATTCACGCAGGTCAGGGCCTAGCCCCTCGCGGGTGCATCCCCAAAGGCCTGCCCGTTTCGTGACGTTACGCACTGACAGATGGTTAGTCCACCCTTCAAGCTGATGTAGGAAGTCGGGGGTCGACTTTGAACCGGGAGTACGTCAGTGAGCGCCATGCCGATCGCCCTGCTGATCACCACGGCCGCCACCGGCGCCGTGGGCGTCGCCGTCCTGCGCAGCATCATGGTGCTGCGCCGACAGGTCGCGGCCCTGCACACCGCGCTGGCCGAGAACGGCGCCGCGGCCACGCGCGCGCACGTTCCCCCCGCCCGCACGGCCGGCACCGACGAGATACGCGCCGCCGTGGCGGAGGCGCTCGCCGAGGAGCGGGAGCGCGAGCTCGCCGAGGCACGGGCCTTCTGGGCCGCCCAGGAGGCGCGTGACGCCTCCGACGCGCCGTCCCTGCTGGGTCTGGCCGACAGCGAGCTGTTCCTGCCCCGGCAGGCCGATTTCGTGGGTCTGGAGCCGGTGGGCGAGCCGGGCGCGGACACCGAGGAGCTCTCCGGGGACTCCCCGGAGCTGGCCGCGGCCCGCCGCCGTCACCCCTCGCACCCGGACTTCGTACCGAACCCCTCGCCGGTCGTGAACGACCACGAGCGCACGGTGACCGTCCTGGAGGAGCTGGCCGCCGCCCGGACCGAGCTGACCGACGTCCGTCCGGGCCCGCTGGGCACCCTCGACGTCTACGTCTTCGCCGACGGGACGACGCTGTGCATGACGCCGGGCCACCGCGAGACCGCCGAGCGGCTGGCGGCGGCCCTCCGCTCGGGCGAGACCCCGTTCCTGCTGGGCGGTTCCGGCGTCTCGGGGGCGTACACGCTGACGTTCTCCTGCGGCGAGGAGAGCGTCTACATCCTGGCGGACCGCGTCATCGCGTCCCTCTAGCCCCGGACCGCCTACACCCCGGCGCGCTCGCGCGCCTCCTCCACCAGCCGTACGGCCTCCCCGACCTCGTCCTCGTTCTTCAGTACGAGCGCCAGGTCGTGGCCGGCGACGGTGATCTGGTCGGCGGCGGCGAACATGCCCGCGTCGGGCATCTCGCGGGGCTCGGTGCCCGGCTCCTCGACGAGCTGGGTGCGCCGTGCCAACTCCCTGGCCAGGGCGAGCGCCTCGGCCGCCCCTCCCCGCTGCAGCCTGCTCTGCGGCGCGGCCCGCAGACGGTCGGCGAAATGATCCACGGCACGGGTGAAGGGCGTCGTATCAACCACGCGGCGAGCGTACGCGGCGTGACGGGACTGTTGCCAACGGGCGGCGGCTCGGGCACGGTGACCTGAAGGACCGGCTTACATCCCATACGTCCGGAGGCGCCGATGTCCCACGTCCTCTCCGAGGAGACCCACCGCAACATGCTCGCCCGCATCCCCCACTGCACCGGCCGTGAGATCTCCGACTGGCTGCGCACCGTCGAAGAAGGCCCGGCGCTCTTCCGCTTCGAGGAGAAGGTCAGCTGGCTCCGGCACGAGTACGACCTGGCGTACGGCCACGCCAAGGCGATCGTCCACGAGTACGACCTGAGGAGGGCCGCGCGCAAACTGCTCTAGGGGGTGCCGTTCGGATCAGGCCGGCTTCAGGTGACGGCACCTTGTAGCCGACCCGGGCGGGGTCCGGTGCGTGCAGCCGCAAGGCGGAGGAGGGCGCCAGGGCGGAGCCCTGGCAACCGACGACAACGCGGCAGATGCGCGTGCCGGGGCCCCCGGCCCCGGCCCCGGCAAGATCCAAACGACACTCCCTGGCGCGTGCCGCCACGACGAAGGGCCCCGGGTGAGAACCCGGGGCCCTTGTCCGTACGACCGGTGACTACTGTCAGTCGCTGCTGTTGAGGATCGAGATGAGCCGCAGGAACTCCATGTAGATCCACACCAGCGTCATCGTGAGGCCGAAGGCGGCGAGCCAGGCCTCCTCGCGCGGGGCACCGTAGGCGATGCCGTCCTCGACCTGCTTGAAGTCCAGGGCGAGGAAGCAGGCACCGAGGATGATGCCGATGACGCCGAAGACGACACCGAGCGCGCCGCTGCGGAAGCCGAGGCCGTCACCGCCGCCGAACACCGCGAACAGCAGGTTCACGGCCATCAGCAGGATGAAGCCGAGCGCGGCCGCCATCACGAAGCCGTAGAAGCGGCGGTTGACGCGGATCCAGCCGGCCTTGTAGGCCACCAGCACACCGGCGAAGACCGCCATGGTGCCGATCACGGCCTGCATGGCCGCACCGTCGGCGATGCGGTTGTCGACGATGCTGGAGATCACGCCGAGGAAGACGCCCTCGAACGCGGCGTACGTCAGGATCAGCGCCGGCGAGGCCTTGCGCTTGAAGGCCTGCACGAACGCCAGGACCATGCCGATCAGCGCGGCGCCGATGCCGATGCCGTAGGACCGGCTGATGTTGGCGTCGTCGACCGGCAGCAGCGCCCAGGAGAGCGCCGCGGTGACGATGAGCACGCCGAGCGTGGTGCCCGTGCGCATGACGACGTCGTCGATGGTCATCCGGCCGGTGGTGGCCGGCGCCTGCGGCGGCGCGCCGTACTGCAGGTCCTGCTGCGCGTAGGGGTTCTGGGCGTACGGGTTGCCTGTCGGCTGCGCGTACGGGTTGGCCTGCGTGGCGACAGCGGGGCCCCCGGCCTGCGGCGCGGTGTTGAAGCCCGCGTAGCCGTTGTCGCGGCCGAACCCCCGTCGCGAGAAGACCGGGTTACTGCTCCTCATTTCACTCCTCCATGGCCACACTGCGCGGCCTTGGCTCAAGAGTAATAGGTAGGCAAAGGAATGACCCTAATGCTTGGGGAGGATCTTTCCCTCGTTGTGCTGCGCAACACGCTACGCGGCCGGGTGATTCCCTTCACCGTGAGGCACCGAACCATGACCGACCCGGTACCTCCCCGGAACCGGCCGGAGATCATCCGTTCGTCTCCCCGACGATCACGTGGTGGCCGGAGACGTCCGGGGCGGGCCCGGGCGGCGGGACGCGGGACGTGGTCACCGGGGGCGGTCCGGAGCCCCGGGCCCACAGTCCGCCGGAGGTCTCGACGGCGTACCAGGTGGACCCGCGGGCCGCGACCCGGCGGATCCCGGGCGGTCCGTTCCCCCGGACCGGTCGCGCGGAGGTGTGGTCCGAGCGGTCCCCGCCGCCGGGGGCGCCGCTCGCGCGGGTGCTGCGCGGATGCCGAGAGCGCCGGGGTCGCGGCCGGCGCGTGGGAACGGCATACGTGGTGGTGCCCGGAGCCGGACTCGAACCGGCACGCCCGCTCAGGGGCAGCGAGGTTTAAGCTCGCCGTGTCTGCATTCCACCATCCGGGCAGGCCGTGGGCCCCGCTTCGCGGTCCCGAGCCTATCGGTGGCCCTCCCGTCGACAGCGGCGGGAGGGGCCGATCTTGTCTTATTTTATTGGCGCCTGAGGGTGCATCAGCACCGCGAACTCGCCGTCAGTACGCGCCAACAGCCTTGCGTGTGACGTTCCGTCACGCACACGGAATGACGGAATTTCACCGTCCGAACAAGGGCGCTCCACCCGTTCCACGCACCCCCGGCTCAGGGGCCGCCGTCATCCCCAGGTATGACGCCGCGCCCGGTGGTCCCTCCCGAGTCGCCCCCCGGAACCGGAGCAGCGGCTGACTACACGGCGGCGAAGCGGCGGAACGATGGACGACGTCCCCGAGAACACACCGTCCCGACAGGAGCGTCCATCCCGTGACCACCGCACCCCTCGCCGACCGGACCACCGCCGTGGCCGCGCGCGCCACGGAGCTTTCGAAGATCTACGGCCAGGGCGAGACCCAGGTGGTCGCCCTGGACCGGGTCTCCGTCGCCTTCCGGCAGGCCGAGTTCACCGCGATCATGGGCCCGTCCGGGTCCGGCAAGTCCACGCTGATGCACTGCGTGGCCGGCCTCGACACCTTCTCCTCCGGTTCCGTCCGCATCGGTGAGACCGAACTGGGCTCGCTGAAGGACAAGCAGCTCACCAAGTTGCGCCGGGACAAGATCGGCTTCATCTTCCAGGCGTTCAACCTGCTGCCGACGCTGTCCGCGCTGGAGAACATCACCCTCCCGATGGACATCGCGGGCCGCAAGCCGGACAAGGAGTGGCTGGACACCGTGATCCGGATGGTCGGCCTGTCGGACCGGCTGAGCCACCGGCCCTCGCAGCTCTCCGGCGGTCAGCAGCAGCGGGTCGCGGTGGCGCGGGCGCTGGCGTCCAAGCCGGACATCATCTTCGGCGACGAGCCCACCGGAAACCTCGACTCCCGTTCCGGCGCCGAGGTGCTGGGCTTCCTGCGCAACTCCGTGCGCGAGCTGGGGCAGACGGTGGTCATGGTGACGCACGACCCGGTCGCCGCCGCCTACGCGGACCGCGTCGTCTTCCTCGCCGACGGCCGGATCGTGGACGAGGTGTACGGGCCTACCGCCGACTCGGTGCTCGACCGCATGAAGCAGTTCGACGCCAAGGGCCGCACCAGCTGACGCCCCGCCCGTTCACCGGCCCGCCCCTCCTCCGTACGTCTGGACTCGAGAAGACTTCCATGTTCCGTACCGCCTTGCGCAATGTCCTCGCGCACAAGGCCCGGCTCCTGATGACCGTGCTCGCCGTGATGCTCGGCGTGGCCTTCGTGTCGGGAACCCTGGTCTTCACCAACAGCCTCTCCGACGCCCTGCAGAAGCAGTCCGCCAAGGGATTCGACCACGTCGACGTCGCCGTCACCCCCCAGTGGAAGGAGGCGGAGGGCGACAAGGTCGGCGAGTACCGGGAGCTGACCCGCGAACTGGTCGACGACAGCGCCGCCGTGCCCGGCGCCGCACAGGCCATCGGCACCGTCCAGGGCTTCACCGCGATCGCCGACAAGGACGGCAAGCTGCTCGGCAACGGCTTCCAGTCGCAGGGCGGCAACTACTGGGGCACCAAGGACCCCCGGTACCCGCTGGTCGACGGGCGCGCGCCGAAGGGTGAGGGCGAGATCCTCATCGACTCCGAGACCGCGAAGCGGGCCGGTTACAAGGTCGGCGACAAGGTGAGGATGTCGGTCGACGGACCCGTCCTGGAGCCGGAGATCACCGGCGTCTTCACCACCGACGACGGCAATGTCGCGGCCGGCGGCAGCCTCACCCTGTTCGACACGGCGACCGCGCAGAAGCTGTTCGGCAAGCCGGGCACCTTCGACGAGATCGCCGTCAAGGCGAAGGACGGCGTCAGCGACACCGCGCTGCGGGCCCAGCTGGAGAAGGCGCTGCCGTCCGACGTCGTGGAGACCACGACGGGCACCCAGCTCGCCGACGACCAGGCGGAGGCGATCGCCGCCTCGATGGGCGGCCTGAAGCAGGGCCTGCTGGTGTTCGCCGGGATCTCGCTGTTCGTCGGCACGTTCATCATCGCCAACACCTTCACCATGCTGATCGCCCAGCGCACCAAGGAGCTGGCCCTGATGCGCGCGGTCGGCGCCTCCCGGCGTCAGGTCACGCGGTCGGTGCTGATCGAGGCGTTCGTGGTCGGCGCGGTCGCCGCCGTCGCCGGACTCGTCGCCGGTGTCGGCATCGGCGCGGGGCTGCGCTCCCTGATGGGGACGCTGGACGCGCCCATGCCCGACGGGCCCCTGGTGATCAGCCCGGGCACGGTCGGCTCCGCGTTCGCGGTCGGCATCCTGGTGACCGTGCTCGCCGCGTGGCTGCCCGGCCGCCGGGCCGCGAAGATCCCGCCGGTGGCGGCGATGAGCTCGGTGCACGCCGCGGCGACCACCAAGTCGCTGGTGCTGCGCAACACGCTGGGCGCGCTGTTCTCGGCGGCCGGTGTCGCGGTGGTCCTCGCGGCCACGACGATGGAAGGCTCCGACGGCCAGGCCCCGATGGGGCTGGGCGCCGTCCTGCTGATCATCGGTGTCTTCGTCCTGACCCCGCTGCTGTCCCGCCCGCTGATCGCCGCCGCGGGGCCGGTGCTGCGCGTCTTCGGGGTCTCCGGGAAGCTGGCCCGGCAGAACTCGGTGCGCAACCCGCGCCGTACCGCCGCCACCGCGTCGGCGTTGATGATCGGGCTCACCCTGATCACCGGGATGACGGTGATGGCCGGCAGCCTGCAGAAGTCCATCGACAAGATGGCGGCCTCCGCGATCGAGGCGGACTACATGGTGTCCATGGCGAACGGACACCCGCTGTCGCCGGACGTCGAGAAGGAACTGAAGCGGGCCGACGACGTCACCGTCACCAGTCCGATGCGCAACGCCTACGCCCTCGTCGACGGCGAGGACGAGTACCTGACCGGCGTGAACGGCGCCACGATCGGCGAGCTGACCGAGTTCCCGGTGGTGCAGGGCGCCTTCGAGGTCGGCGGCACGCGGGTCGTCGTGGACGAGGACACCGCGAAGTCGTACGGCTGGAAGGCCGGTTCGGACTTCACCGTCACCTATGAGGACGACGAGAAGCAGAAGCTCACGGTCTCCGGTGTCTACCAGGCCAACGAGATGATGAGCGGCATCATGATCGACACCGCGGTCCTCGACCCGCACGAGTCGGAACCGGACGACATGATGGTCATGGTGAAGACCGCCGACGGTACGTCCGACGCGGCGAAGGACTCGCTGGAGAAGGCCCTCGGCACCAACCCCGCGATCAAGGTCCAGGACAAGCAGGACCTCTCCAACGAGATCGCGAAGATGTTCACCATGATCCTGAACATGGTCTACGGCCTGCTGGCGATGGCGGTGATCGTGGCGGTCCTCGGCGTCGTCAACACGCTGGCGATGTCGGTGTTCGAGCGCTCCCAGGAGATCGGCATGCTGCGGGCGATCGGCCTGGACCGCACGGGCATCAAGCGGATGGTCCGGCTGGAGTCCCTGGTGATCTCGCTGTTCGGCGCGGTGCTCGGCCTCGGCCTCGGCGTGTTCTTCGGCTGGGCGGCCGGTGAGCTGGTGGGGTCGAGGATGGCGACGTACGAACTGGTCCTGCCGTGGGCCCGGATGGGGGTCTTCCTGCTGCTGGCCGCGGTGGTGGGTGTGCTGGCGGCGCTGTGGCCGGCACGGCGGGCGGCCCGGCTGAACATGCTGCAGGCGATCAAGGCCGAGTAGGAGCCACGGCCAGGGGGTGTCGTTCGGATCAAGGCCGGCTCCGGTGAGCGGTGCCTCGTAGCTGGGCCGAGCGGGGTCCGGTGGTGGGGGTACCCCCCACGCCTTTCAGGCAGTGGGGGAGCGTCGCAAGGCGGAGGAGGGCGACAGGGCGGAGCCCTGGCAACCGACGACAACGCGGCGGTGGGGGTCCCTCCCGCTCGAGCGAAGCCGAGAGTGGGGGAGCGGCGCCGGGACCCGCGACCCCGGCAAGATCCGAACGACGCCCCCTGAGGGTGTGACGCGGGCCCCGTTCCGGGTGGAGCGGGGCCCTTCGCCGTGTGCGGATCAGGTCCAGGTGCGGGCGCGCAGGGGGAGGGCGGAGGCGCCGGATCCGGGGGTCCTGACGGCGAGGACCTGGTTGACGCCGAGGCGGTTGCGTTCGAAGGCGAGGGCGGACGCGGCCATGTACAGCAGCCAGACGCGGGCCCGTCCCGGACCGGCGAGCGACACCGCGCGGGCCCAGTCGTCCTCCAGGTTCGCCACCCAGCGGCGCAGGGTGAGCGCGTAGTGCTCGCGGATCGACTCGACGTCGCGCACCTCGAAGCCGGAACGTTCCAGCAGGGACACCGTGGTGCCCAGCGGGGCGAGTTCACCGTCGGGGAAGACGTAGGCGTCGATGAAGGAGTCCACCCGGTACGACGTCTCGTCCCGCTGCGGGCGGCGCGCGATCTGGTGGTTCAGCAGCCGTCCGCCCGGCTTGAGGAGCCGGTGCAGGGCGGTGGCGTACTCCAGGTAGCGCTCGGATCCGACGTGTTCGGCCATGCCGATGGAGGAGACGGCGTCGTACGGGCCGTCCGTGACGTCCCGGTAGTCCTGTACGCGGATCTCGACGCGGTCGGTCACGCCCTCGTCGGCGACGCGCTTACGGGCGTACGCGGCCTGTTCGTGGGAGAGGGTGACGCCGACGACGCTCACGCCGTGGTCGCGGGCGGCGTGGACGGCCATGGAGCCCCAGCCGCAGCCGACGTCCAGCAGCCGCTGACCGGGTTTCAGGGCGAGCTTGCGGGCGACGAGTTCGAGTTTGTCGTGCTGGGCCTGTTCGAGGGTGCCCCGCGGGGGCGGGGCGGGCCAGTAGGCGCAGGAGTACACCATGGACGGGCCGAGGACGATCTCGTAGAAGTCGTTGCCGACGTCGTAGTGGTGGCTGACGGCGCGCCGGTCGCTGTGCTTGGTGTGCAGGCCGCGGCGGGGGCGGCGGGCCTCCTCGCGGGGCGGGGCGGGCGGCAGCGGGGGGCCCGCGAGGGCGATCAGTCCGCGGGCGGCGGAGCGGAAGGCGGGGTCGCGCAGGGCCTGGACGAGGGTACGGGCGTCCTCGCCGCGCTCCCAGACGAAGCCGGCGAGCCGGTCGAGGGCGGTGTAGAGGTCGCCCTCGACGGCGAGGTCGCCGGCCACCCAGGCACGGGCGAGGCCGAGTTCGCCCGGCTTGCGGAGCAGATGGCGCAGGGCCCGGCGGTTGCGTACGACCAGGGTGGGGGCGTCCGGGGGGCCGGCCTGCGATCCGTCCCAGGCGCGGACGCGGACGGGGAGGGGAGCGTTGATCAGCTGTTCGACGTGGCCTTTCAGCCGCGAGGCGGCGTCTGGCATGGTGTACACCTCCGTGACGGGGAATCCCGGAATGTCGTCACCACGTAAACACCTGGGGGTGGGCCGGCAGTCCCCGGCGCGCGTCTTCTCCGGGCAAAACGCTGGATCGCACGCGCGGAAGCGAGCCCTGTGGGCTCCGCCCCTCCGACTCCGGGTCCGGCCCGTCCGTCGGCCCGGCTCGGCGGGGCGGGCGGACGGACGGGCGGGCCCCCGTCGGCCCCTCGGGAACGCCGAAGGGGCCGCCCGCACCACGGATGGCGGGTGGCCCCTTCAGAGGGTGACCGGAGGTCAGGAAGCCTTGGCCTCGGTCTTCTTCGGTTCCTGCTTGGCCGCCGCCGGCGCGGGCGCCGGCTTCGCCGCCTCGTAGAACTCGTCGCGCGGCGACTCGATCGCACCCAGGGACACGACCTCACGCTTGAGGAACATGCCGAGGGTCCAGTCGGCGAAGACGCGGATCTTGCGGTTCCAGGTCGGCATCGCCATGCCGTGGTAGCCACGGTGCATGTACCAGGCGAGCCGGCCCTTGAGCTTGATCTTCATCTTGCCCATGACGATCATCGCCACGCCCTTGTGCAGGCCGAGGCCCGCCACCGCGCCCTTGTTGGCGTGGCTGTACTCCTTCTGCGGGAAGCCCCGCATGCCGGAGACCACGTTGTCGCCGAGGACCTTGGCCTGGCGCAGCGCGTGCTGGGCGTTCGGCGGGCACCAGGCGTTCTCGTTGCCGGCCTTGCGGCCCACGAGGTCCGGGACCTGGGCGTTGTCGCCCGCGGCCCAGATGTAGTCGGTGCCCTTGACCTGGAGCGTCGGCTCGGTGTCGACGTGACCGCGCGGACCCAGCGGCAGCCCGAAGCGGGACAGCGCCGGGTTCGGCTTGACGCCCGCGGTCCACACGATCGTGTTGGAGTCGACCTCGAGGCCGTTCTTCAGCACGACGTGGCCGTCGACGCAGGAGTCCATCGACGTGGACAGGTAGACCTCGACGCCGCGGCCCTCGAGGTGCTCCTTGCCGTACTTGCCGAGCTTGGGACCCACCTCGGGGAGGATCTTGTCGGCGGCGTCGACGAGGACGAAGCGCATGTCCTCACGGGACACGTTCTTGTAGTACTTGGCGGCGTCGCGGGCCATGTCCTCGACCTCGCCGATGGTCTCCGCGCCGGCGAAGCCGCCGCCCACGAAGACGAAGGTGAGCGCCTTGCGCCGGATCTCCTCGTCCGTGGTGGAGTCGGCCTTGTCGAGCTGCTCGAGGACGTGGTTGCGCAGGCCGATGGCCTCCTCGATGCCCTTCATGCCGATGCCCTGCTCGGCGAGGCCGGGGATCGGGAAGGTGCGGGAGACCGCGCCGAGCGCGATCACCAGGTAGTCGAAGGGCAGCTCGTACGCCTCGCCCACCAGGGGGGCGATCGTGGCGACCTTGCGGTCCTGGTCGATGGTCGTGACCCGGCCGGTGAGGACCTCCGCCTTGGGAAGCACGCGTCGCAACGGGACGACGACGTGCCGCGGGGAGATGCTGCCGGCGGCGGCTTCGGGGAGGAAGGGCTGGTAGGTCATGTACGACCGCGGGTCGACGACGGTGACGGTCGCCTCGCCGTAACGCATCTTCTTCTGGATGCGCCGAGCTGCGTACAGGCCTACGTACCCACCGCCTACTACGAGGATCCTGGGACGCTCCGTGGTGCTCATGCCATCGAGTATCCACCCGCCTCAGGGGGGTACCTCGTGCGCCCCTTCACAAGCTTCGACAGGGCCTGTGTTACCATCCCGCACTCCTTGATCCAGATCACAGCGCGAAACGGGAACCGGTGTCCCGCGCGGGACGTTGTCAATGCCGCGTGAGCTGCCTCTCTGCCACTCGGGCGGCACCGTGAGGCCGGCCGCCGAGCCCGTACGATGGTCCCCGACGGGACACCCGCGATCACCTTCTGAACGTGTTCAAAGGGGTGTTGAGGGCCCGAATGGGTCAACCGGGATCACTTCTTCGTTCTCCCGGGGCCAATTCCTTGTGAAGAACTTCACGAACTTTCCCGGCGGAGCCTCGCCGGGGGACCCGAAAGGCCCCCCGGGCGCCGCTCAAACGCCATCCCGACTGCTCAGCGGAGTGCTACTGATCAGTAGTAGAGGAGGCCTGGGCCACGGACCAGGCGATGCCGTCGAGGATGTCGTGCTCCGACACCACGACCTCCTCCGCGCCGATCCGCTCCATGATCGCCAGAAGGACCAGGGCCCCGGCGCCGATCACGTCGACCCGGCCCGGGTGCATGGAGGGCACCGCCGCGCGCTCGGCGTGGGTGGAGCGCAGCAGCCACTCGGTGATCTCGCGGACGCGGTCGCGGGAGACTCGTGAGTGGTGGATGGCCTCGGAGTCGTACTCGGGGAGGTCCTGGGCGATCGCCGACACGGTCGTGACCGAGCCGGCCAGGCCGACCAGGGTGTGCGCCCCGCGCAGCGGGACCGTCTCCTCGGCGCGGTCGAGGGCGGCCTCGATGTCGGCCCGTATGGCCGTGATCTGCTCCTCGGCCGGCGGGTCCGTCACGGCCCCGTCCCGCACCAGGTGCCGCTCGGTCATCCGTACGCAGCCGACGTCCACGGAGCGGGCGGCGCGCACGTGGTCGTCGCCCACGACGAACTCGGTCGAGCCGCCGCCGATGTCCACGACCAGGAAGGGGCGGTGCAGATCGGTCCGGCCCGTCAGCTCCTTGGTGGCCCCGGTGAAGGAGAACTCGGCCTCCTGGTCACCGGTGATGACCTCGGGCTCCACCCCCAGGATGTCCACCACCCCGCGCACGAACTCGTCGCGGTTCTCGGCGTCGCGGGAGGCGGAGGTGGCGACGAAGCGCAGGTGCTCCGCGCCGTGCTCCTTGATGACCTCCGCGTACTCGCGGCAGGCGGCGAACGTCCGCTCCAGCGCCTCGGGCGCCAGCCGGCCCGTACGGTCGACGCCCTGGCCGAGCCGCACGATCGTCATCCGCCGGTCCAGTTCGGTGAGTTCACCGGTCTGCGGATCCGCGTCGGCCACCAGCAGCCGGATGGAGTTCGTGCCGCAGTCGATGGCGGCGACCCGGGTCACCGGCCGTCCTCCTTCACGGGAAGCGTCACGCAGGTGCCCTTGCGCCACCACTCCGGCAGCATCGCCAGCGCCTCGTCGCCCAGCGGGTTGACGCCGGGGCCCGCGGCCAGCGAGTGGGCGACCAGCACGTGCAGACACTTCACCCGGTCCGGCATGCCGCCCGCGCTGGGGAAGTTCTTGAGCTCCTCGATCTCGTCGCGGCGCCGGACGTAGTCCTCGTGCGCCGCGCGGTACGCGGCCGCCAGCACCGGGTCGGTTGCCAGCCGCTCCGTCATCTCCTTCATCACGCCGTTCGCCTCCAGCGTCCCGATCGCGGAGTTCGCCTTCGGGCAGGTGAGGTAGTAGAGCGTCGGGAAGGGGGTGCCGTCGGGCAGCCTCGGGGCGGTCTCCACGACGTCCGGCTGTCCGCAGGGGCAGCGGTGCGCGATGGCGCGCAGCCCGCGCGGGGGCCGCCCGAGCTGCTGCTTGAAGGCCTCGACGTCCGCGTCGGTGGGCTCGGTGCGGGGGGTCGTGGGCGGAGGCGTTTCCATACCTGTCTTTCCGGGGCTTTCCATGTAAGAGGTCACTGGTCGGCGGCGTCGGCCTTGTCGACGCCGTCCCAGACGTTCGCGTACCAGGGGCGGTCGGCGGCTTCGGGATCCGTGCGGGACTGCTTCGCCGTACCCGGGTCGATGACGATGTAGCCGGTCTCGCCGGGCAGGACGTAATGCAGCCGCCTGCGGATCTCCTGCTCGGCGTACGCGTCGTCCTGCCAGCGGGCCTTCATGTCACGCAGCCGTTCGACCCGCCGGCGGGCCTCGTCCTGCTCCTGCTGGAGGTCGGCGATGTCCGCGCGCTGGGAGACGTACTGCCGCATGGGGTAGGCGAGGGCGACGATCAGGGAGCAGACCACCAGGGCGAGCAGCGCGGCCCGGCCGGTCAGCCGGGAGCGGCGGGCCTGGCGCTTGGTCTGCGAGCGGTAGACCCGGGCCGCGGTCTGCTCACCGATCAGCCGGATCCTGGTCGCGGTGGAGAAACGGTCCCGGTCCTTGACCGCCATGTTCCCGCCTCTCGTTCACCGTCATACGCGCGTACGTCCCCGCACACGGTACGGGACCGGGTACGGGGACGTACGTACGACGCTGCCTACGGGTGTCAGCCCTTGCCGTGCTTACTGGTCCGCAGAGCGCTGTGCCTACTGGTCCGCAGAGCGGAACCGCGGGAACGCGCTGCGGCCGGCGTACACCGCGGCGTCGTCGAGGATCTCCTCGATGCGCAGGAGCTGGTTGTACTTGGCGACGCGCTCGGAGCGGGCCGGGGCGCCGGTCTTGATCTGGCCGCAGTTGGTGGCGACGGCCAGGTCGGCGATGGTGACGTCCTCGGTCTCGCCGGAGCGGTGGGACATCATGCACTTGAAGCCGTTGCGCTGGGCCAGCTCGACGGCGTCCAGGGTCTCGGTCAGCGAGCCGATCTGGTTGACCTTGACCAGCAGGGCGTTGGCGGCGCCCTCCTCGATGCCGCGGGCGAGGCGCTCGGGGTTGGTGACGAACAGGTCGTCGCCGACGAGCTGGACCTTGTCACCGAGCTTGGCGGTGATGGTCTTCCAGCCCTCCCAGTCGTCCTCGAACAGCGGGTCCTCGATGGAGACCAGCGGGTACGCCTCGACGAGCTCGGCGTAGTACTCGGTCATCTCGGCGGCGGAGCGCTCCTTGCCCTCGAAGGTGTAGGAGCCGTCCTTGTAGAACTCGGACGCGGCGACGTCGAGCGCGAGGGCGATCTGCTCGCCGGGGGTGTAGCCGGCCTCCTTGATCGCCTCGAGGATGAGGTCGAGGGCCTCGCGGTTGGAGCCGAGGTTCGGGGCGAAGCCGCCCTCGTCGCCGAGGCCGGTGGCCAGGCCCTTGCTCTTCAGGACCTTCTTCAGGGTGTGGTAGACCTCGGTGCCCCAGCGCAGGGCCTCGGAGAAGGACTCCGCGCCGATCGGGGCGATCATGAACTCCTGGATGTCCACGTTGGAGTCGGCGTGCGAGCCGCCGTTCAGGATGTTCATCATCGGCACCGGCAGCAGGTGCGCGTTGGGGCCGCCCAGGTAGCGGAAGAGCGGGAGGTCGGAGGCCTCGGAGGCGGCGTGGGCGACGGCGAGCGAGACGCCGAGGATGGCGTTGGCGCCGAGGGAGCCCTTGTTGTCGGTGGCGTCCAGGTCGAACATCGCCTGGTCGATCAGGCGCTGCTCGGTGGCGTCGTAGCCGACGAGCTCCGGGCCGATCTGCTCGATGACGGCCAGGACGGCCTTCTCGACACCCTTGCCCAGGTAACGGTTGGCATCGCCGTCACGGAGTTCGATGGCCTCGAAGGCGCCGGTGGAGGCGCCGGACGGGACGGCGGCACGACCCGTGCTGCCGTCGTCGAGGCCGACCTCGACCTCGACCGTGGGGTTGCCTCGGGAGTCCAGGATTTCCCGGGCTACGACGACGTCGATGGACGGCACGAGCATCTCCTTCTTGGATGTGACGCGGGTGGGCAGGACCCCGGAGGGTCTTGCGAGACCGAGCCTAACCGGCTCCGGGCGATCGGCCATCCGGCCGCCCGTCCCGTGGACAGAACCGAGAGTAAATTGTTTCCGAACGGAACAAAGCCGTTTCCGGAAACCCGGCCGTAAAAAACCCCGCCCCGGCGCGTACGGGGGAAGACGCACCGGGGCGGGGAGCAGGGGGCAGCCGCTTACTTGAGGTGCAGCTGCTGGCCCGGGTAGATGAGGTCGGCGTCGTCGACGATGTCGTCGTTCAGCTCGAACAGCTCGGCCCAGCCGCCCTCGACGTCGCGCTCGGCGGCGATGGAGCTGAGGGTGTCGCCCTTGACGACCTTGTACTCGCCGTCGCCCTTCTCGACCTTCTTGCCGGTCGGGGTGGTGACGGTCTTCTCCTCGGCCTTCCGCTCGACCCGCTTCTCGGTCTTCTGCTCGGCGGCCGGGCGCTCGGTGGAGCGGGAGGCCTTCTGCTCGGTCTCACGGGTCCCGGTGGAACCGGTGCTCTGCGAGGAGCCGGAGTCGTTCGAGGAGGAACCGGCGTAGGCGGCGTTGGACAGGCCCGTGCCGCAGACCGGCCAGGCGCCCTTGCCCTGGCCCGCGAGGACCTTCTCGGCGATCTCGATCTGCTGCGCCTTGCTGGCCCGGTCGGCGGTGGAGGCGTACTGCGTGCCGCCGTACGCGGCCCAGGTGGAGGCGGAGAACTGCAGGCCGCCGTAGTAACCGTTGCCGGTGTTGATGGACCAGTTGCCGCCGGACTCGCACTGGGCGACGGTGTCCCACTCGGAGGCGGTGGCGGCGGAGGCGCTGCCGGCCGCCATCAGCGGGACGGCGACGGCGGCGGAGGTGACACCGGCGACGGCGATCGCGCGGGTGGCCTTGGACGGACGACGGTGCTTGCCCTTGCCGGAAAACAGCATGGTGGATCCCCTCACCGACGCCTGCGAGGTGAGCTGTCGGGTTCGGGCCGGTTGAGTTGCCCGGCCACGTCCCTCACGGGACGCGGCTTCACCCCAAGCCCTGTCCGGTGTCAACCACCGGAAGGGGCGCTTACCTTGGGTCCCCCGCTCCTGCCTACGGCGCATGACGCGACGACTGTTCCCGTGCTGCCACTGGCAGGATTCGGCGTGGCGGCAGCCGGGGCCCGCGGTGGCGAGCGGTCACGACCGTAGACACGCGATCCGCGGAATTTCAAAGACGATCAGGGCCTCTGAGACCTATCTCTCACAGTCTTTAAAACGGACATTCGCCGCGAATCATGACGCCAACTGCCGCCGCGTCCGGGCCCTTTCGGGCGTCACTTCTCGTCCGGTTCGACCCCGACCTCGAGCTCCTGACCCGGCAGGATGAGGTCCGGGTCGGCGCCGACGACCTGCTCGTTCTCGGCGTAGAGCGAACGCCATCCGCCGCCCAGTTCAAGGGAGTCGGCGATGGACGAGAGGCTGTCGCCGGTGCGCACGGTGTACGAGCCGTCGGCGGCGTCGCGCGAGGCGTCGGTGCCGCGCGAGGCATGCCGGCCGGACGATTCCGACGTACGGTCCTCCGTCCCGCCCTCCTCGGCGGTGACACCGCGGTGGCGGCCGGTACCGGTGCCTTCGGTGTCGGTGACTTCGGAAGAACCGGTGGTCTGCCCGGACTTGTCCGACTCGTCACTCTTGGGGGTGGCCGAGGCGGAGGAGGAGGTGCCGGATCCGTCGCCGGAGCCGGTGTCCGAATCCGTGTCCGAGTCGCTCGACTTGCCGGACTTGGCCGATTCACCGGCCGCACCCTCGCCGCCCTCCGACCCTTCCGCGCCGGACGACGGGTCGGACGTGGCCGACGAGGAGGACGAAGCGGATGAATCGCCGGAGTCCGACGATCCGGACGAGTCCGAAGAGTCGGACGACTTGGAGGAGCCGGACGCGTCCGAGGTCGAGCCCTCCGCCACGCCCGTGTCGATGTCGGCCGACGTCGAGTCCTGGTTCAGGCCCGCCGTCAGTCCGCAGGTGCGCCACGCGCCGACCCCCTGGTCGGCGAGGATCCTCTCGGCCACGGCTATCTGCTGGCCGCGGCTGGCCTGGTCGGGGCTGGTCGCGTAGTCCAGTCCGCCGTAGTTCTCCCAGTCGTCCTGGGTCAACTGCAGGCCGCCGTAGTAGCCGTTGCCGGTGTTCTGGCTCCACGAGCCACCGGACTCGCACTCGGCGACCCGGTCCCAGGTCGCGCCGTCGGCCGCGCTGGCGCTGCCGGCCCCGAGGAGCGGGATCGCGATGGCGGAGCCGGTCACCCCGGCCGCGACGAGGAGAGCCGGAGCCTGGCGGGGGCGGCGGTGCCGACCGTTCCCGGAGAGCATGCGGAGACCTTTCGCAAGACAGCAATGACCGGCGCGGCGAACGGAAAACGAACCGATGCACCGCACTTGATGGGTGAACGTATCCGCAGACGATCACTTGTCACAAGTTCATGCCGCGCAGATCACGTGAAGATCACAGAGTTGAGCGCGTGTCATGTTTGCGCTGGTCCACTCGGGGGCACAGCGGACGGCGGCCCGGGCCGTCACTTCCGCGGAGGGGTGAACTCCACCGGAAGCGTACGCAGGCCGCGCATGATGAGCCCGCCCCGCCAGCGGAGTTCGGCCGGTTCCGCCGCGAGCCGCAGGTCCGGCAGACGCGTCAGCAGGGTGGCGAGCGCGGTCTGGCCCTCCAGGCGGGCCAGCGGGGCGCCCAGGCAGTAGTGGATGCCGTGGCCGTACCCCAGATGCTGGTTGTCGCGCCGGCCGAGGTCGAGCACGTCCGGGTCGGCGAACCGCTCCGGGTCCCGGTCCGCGGCGGCGAGCACGACGAGGACGGGGTCGCCGGCCGCGATGCGCTGCCCGCCGATGGTGACCGGCTCGGTGGCGAACCGCCAGGTGGCGAGCTCCACGGGACCGTCGTACCGCAGGAGCTCCTCGACACCGGTCTCCAGCAGCCCGCGCTCCCCGGCGGCGAGGGCCCCCTGCAGGCGCTCACGCTGGCCGGGGTGGGTGAGCAGGGCGTAGGTGCCGTTGCCGATGAGGTTGACGGTGGTCTCGAAACCGGCGAACAGCAGGATGAACGCCATGGCGGCGGCCTCGTTCTCGGTGAGGTGCTCACCGTGGTCGGAGGCGCGGATGAGGCCGGAGATGAGGTCCTCGCCGGGAGCGGGTTCGGCGGGGAGCGCCTCGCGCTTGCGGTGGATCAGCTCGGCGAGGTAGCCGCGCATCTTCTTCACGGACCGGGCGACCCCGCCGCGCGGTCCTCCGCCGTGACGGATCATCATGCCCGCCCAGTCCCGGAAGTCGTCCTGGTCCTCGCGCGGGACACCGAGCAGGTCGCAGATGGCGTAGATGGGGAGGGGGAAGGCGAACTCGTGGATGAGGTCGGCGGAGCCGCTGTCCGCGAACCGGTCGATGAGCCCGTCGGTGAGCTCCTGCACCCGGGGCGCGAACTCGGCGACCCGGCGCGGGGTGAACGCCTTGCTGACCAGCCGGCGCAGCCGGGTGTGGTCCGGCGGGTCGATGTTCAGCAGGTGCGTCATCAGCTCCGCCTGGCGCTCCCCGGGGATACCGGTCTTGCCCTTGGCGTGCGAGGGCTCGTCGTGGTGCGCGGGGTTCTTGGACAGCCGGTTGTCGGCGAGGGTCTGCTTGGCATCGGCGTACCGCGTGACCAGCCAGGCCTCCACCCCGCTGGGCAACCGGGTCCTGCGCACGGGCTCGTGCTCACGCAGCCAGGCGTAGGCGGGGTAGGGATCGGCGGCGAACTCCCAGCTGAAGAGTTCGGGAGTGATGGGCTGGTCATGCATGCGGCGACCCTAACGGGCGGCGCGGGAAGGGCGGCGCGGCGGAGCTCGGGTGGCTGGGGTCGTCCGGTGGGCGCGGGTGCGTCGGGGTTGTTCACGCGGTTCCCCGCGCCCCTTTGGGGGGGCGCGGGGCTGTGTCGACATACGGCTCCGCCGCGTGGGCGCGAAGGGGTCCGGGGACAGCGCCCCCGGGGACGCTGGGAGCCCTCCCGCTCGAGCGAAGCCGGGAGTGAGGGAGGGAAGGGGCGGCGGGGGCGAAGAACTCCTGCCCGCACCCCACGCTCAACCCTCGCCCCGACCACCCTCCGCAACCCGTATCGCGTCGCGATACACCCTCGCGGCCGCCCGCAGCGCCGCCTCCGGATCCACCCCCTCCGCCTCCGCCCGAACCGCCAGAGTGAGCAGTTCATAGCCGATGCCCTCGCCCGCGGGAAGGGGGACGGGGAGACCGGCGGTGCGGACGCGGGACGCCAGCTTCGCGGTGAGGGCGAGGGCGGGCTGGCCGAGGGGGACGCCGTCGGTCACGGACTCGCGCCGCTTCTCGATCGCCTTCGTGCGCAGCCAGTGTTCCTTGACGTCCTCGGGGGTCTCGGCCGTCTCGTCACCGAAGACGTGCGGGTGACGGTGGATGAGCTTGGCGACGATCCCGCCGGCCACGTCGTCGACCGAGAAGGGGGCGTCCGGGTCCTCCTCCGCTATCCGCGCGTGGAAGACGACCTGGAGCAGCACATCCCCCAGCTCCTCGCGCAACTCGTCCCGGTCGCCCTCCTCGATGGCCTCGACGAGCTCGTACGCCTCCTCGATGCCGTACTTCGCCAGGCCCTTGTGGGTCTGCCGCGACGACCACGGGCACTCCGCGCGGATGCGGTCCATGACCTGCACGAGGTCGAGCAGCCGGGCGCCCGGCAGGTCGTAGGAGGCGGGCAGCAGCTCCAGCTCGGGCATCCGCACCCTGCCGGTCCCGGCCAGCCGCGCCAGCCCGTCGGTCAGCGTCGGCTCACCCTCCCCCGTCGCCACGACCACCACCGTCCGCCCGCCCGCACAGGCGTCGACGATCTCCTCGGCGGTCGGTGCCGCCTCCTCGACCGGTGTCCCCGCCTCCCGCAGATACGGCAGCTGCGGGTGGGCGCCGTCCGCGCACAGCACCCTGTCGGCCGCGTGCAGGGCCTGCCAGGCCGGCCAGGACAGCAGGCCGGGCGCGACACGGTGGCTGGTGGTGAGCAGGACGACTCGGCCGGGGGCGGACCCGGAGTCCGGTGCGGGGCTGATTGCGTTCACACTGCGAAACTAGCCCACCCCGCCGACAGCCCCCGAGTTGTCCACAGGCCGGTTGTCCACAGGCGGCGGGTCAGAGCGTCTGCGGCATCCCGGTCGCCGTGACGTCCCGCACCCACGGCGCCCTGGCGTCGACCCGGCTGCTCTTCTCGACGTCCCAGTCGCCGTAGCGCGGGTTGAGGTCGATGTCGAGCTTCTTGCCCGCCTCGGACAGCGCCTGCCAGAACTCGGGCCGGCCGGTGTCGGTGCCGAGCTGCTGGGCGAGCTTCTGGGCCTGGATCTGGAGGCGGAGGTTGGCGTCGAGGCGCTGCGGCGGGATGCCGTACTGCTGCAGCCAGGCCGCCTCCAGCGCCTCGGCGCCGCCGGCCTGCTGCTCCAGACCGGACCGCATCCGCTGGACCTCGCGGTCCGTGACCGTCACGCCGGCGTCCTGTGCGGCGCGCTCCAGCACCCGGTCCAGGACCATGCCGTGCAGGGTGTCGCGGGTGAGGCTGCCGGTGCGGGCGATGGCCTGCTGGTACTGGGCGTCGTCCGGTACGGCCGCCCGCTGGGCCGCGCGGACCTCGTCGACCCGGTTCTCCAGCTGCGACACGGTGATCCGCTCGCCGCCGACGACGGCTGCCGCACCGGGGTGCGCGTCGTTCCCGCAGGCGGTGAGCAGGGGCGCCGCTGCGGCGATCGCGGCGGTGAGGAGGAGCGCGGTGCGACGGCGGCGGTGCAAGGAGACCTCCTGAGGAGAGCTTGTGCGGCGGTGCACAAAGTCTTGCGGTGATCGATGGTAGGCATCGGCCAAGCTCTGGCCAACCCATTCGACCAACGATTCACAAGGACTTCCGGCACCGGCGTCCGCCCCGTACGGCGCAGCGGCCCGCTGTCCCGCTATCCGCGCACCTGTCCCAGCCACTGCAGGGTCCGCCGGATGTCGGCGGCCAGCGGGTGCCCCGGTCCCTGCACGCGTTCCACGTCGTGCAGCAGCCGCACCAGCGTGTCGTGCGCGGCGGCCCGGTCGCCCAGGGCTAGCAGCAGATGGCCGATGCGGCGGCGCACGTCGTGGGCGAGCTGCGGGTCGCCGGCGGCCACGTACTGGTTCTCGTAGTACGCCAGCAGCGCCCGGTACTCGGCGAGGGCCGCCGCGGGTTCGCCGAGCTGCTCCAGGCACTGGGCGGCCTCGTAGCGGTAGCGCAGGGACTGCGGGTCGGCCTGGCCGGCCTCGGCGGCGCGTTCGTCGGCGAGGCGGCGCAGTTCGGGCAGGGCGCGCCGGTACTGGCCGTCGTCCAGGAGCGTGGCCGCGTACTGCTTGCGCAGGGTGCGCACGACCGGCGAGTGCTCGCCGTGCTGCTCGGCGGCGATGGGCAGGATCGAGCCGAGGATGTCGACGGCCTGGGTGATGCGGCCCTCGCCGAGCAGCCGTTTCACCTCGTCCACGGCGGCGGCGACGTCGGCCTTCTCCGCCGCGGGCGTGGGCGGAGCGGCGGGGGCCGGCTGGGGCGCGGGGGTGCGGGCGCGGTCCGGCCAGGGGGCGTGCGGGCGCAGGAAGGGGCGGGTGGGGTCCAGGGGCGCGCCGGTGGGCGTTCCCCGCGCGGGGAGGAGCTGCGCCAGGTGTTCGTAGACCTCCTGCGCGGAGTCCGGGCGGTGCTGCGGGTCCTTGGCGAGCAGCCGCAGCACCAGGGTCTCCAGGGCCTCGGGGACCTCCGGGCGGATCCGGCGCACGGGCACCGGCGGCTCGTACAGGTGCCGGTGCAGCACCCCGAGCGCCGTGGAGCCCGCGAACGGCACGTCGCCGCTGAGCAGCTCGTGCATCAGCACCCCGAGCGCGTACAGGTCCGTGTACGGGCCGACCGCGCCGCCCATCGCCTGCTCGGGCGCCATGTAGGCGGGCGAGCCGATGGGCGAACCGGTGTGCGTCAGGCGCGTGGTGTCGCTGTCCATGACGGAGGCGACGCCGAGGTCGAGCACGGTGACGGTGCCGTCCTGCTTCACCATCACGTTGCGCGGCTTGAGGTCGCGGTGGACGATCGGCACGGCGTGCACGGCGCTCAGCACGGCGCACAGCTGCGCGGCCACCGCGACCGTCCACTGCCACGGGTACGGGTCGTGTTCGGCGAGGTGGTCGCCGAGGTCGGCGCCGTCGACGTACTGCATGACGAGGAACAGCTCCTCGCCCTCGCTGCCCGCGTCGTGCACGGTGACCAGGCCGGGGTGGTCGACCTGTGCGGTCACCCGGCACTCGCGCACGAAGCGGCGGCGCAGTTCGTCGGCCTCCTGGCCGGCCACCTTGTCCGGGCGCAGCAGCTTCACCGCCACGCGCCGGTCCAGCCGTTTGTCGTAGGCCGTCCAGACCTGTCCCATGCCGCCCTGTCCGATGAGCGTGGACAGTTCGTAGCGGCCGGCGACGACACGTCCCGTCGTCACGCTCACCTTCCGCCCTCGTGGTTGCCGTGCTGCCCGGGATTGCCGTCCTGGCGGCGCAGGTAGTCGCTGAGTTCGTCCAGCTCGGCGCGGACCTGGTCGATCCGGGCCGGCGGTGCGGGGTGCCGCGGCGGCTGCGACGACTGCGGCGGTACGGGGGTGGGGGGTACCGGGGTGTGCGGTATCGGGGTGTGGGGGGCCTGGGGCTGCGGCATCGGCGTGGGCGCGTACGGCGAGCCCTGCTGCGGGTAGCCGTAGGGGGTGTGGACGCCTGCCGGGCCGTGCGTCGTCGTGGCGTGGGGCGACGGCGGCATCTGGCCCGCGTACGGGTGCGGCCGCCGGTGCAGGCGGATGTCCACGGTCAGGTAGTACGCGGCCGAGCTCGCGCCGAGGATCAGGACGGCGGCCAGGGCCACGTCGGTCCGGTAGTCCGTCTCCGGCAGCGAGCCGACCACCGCCAGGCAGGCTATCGACAGCGGGATGCTCACCCAGGCCGCCGCCCAGTCGAGCGGCCGTCCCCGCAGGAACGCGACCCGGAACAGCGGCACGCAGGCCAGCAGTCCGCAGCACAGGACGCCGGCGGCGGCGTACAGCACGCGCTGCGTGATGACCATTGCCGCGCTGGGAGGGGGCGGCGCCGCGCCGTGGCCGTACATGACTGCTCCTGGACAGGTGTAGCCGATGGGAACTCGGAGTCCGAGCGTATAGGCCGACAGCGACAACCGGTCCCGGGATGTACCGAACCGTTGTCGTACCGGGGCGTTCCGGAAGCGCGCCGAGGGCCCGGCCGGGACCCGGCCGGGGGTTCAGTCGGGGGTGATCGTCCCGTCGGCCAGGCCGTCGTACATCCCGCGGACGAGCTGCTCGCCGAGCCGGCCCGCCTGTCCGAGCGCCCGCTCGAACTCGTCCAGGGCCCGGAAGCGGGCGCCGTAGCGCCGCTGTTCGGCCGGTGCGAGCCGGGGCAGTCGCAGCCGGCGCACGTCGAGCCGGGTGGCGGTGGACGCGTGGCTGCTGGCCCGGCGGTGGTTGGCGGTGCCGCGCAGGAACCCGGCGAGGAACCACGCGTCGAGCACCTCCGGATCGGGGCGCAGCAGCACGAGGTTGCGGCCCAGGGCAGCCCCGGCGGTCGCCTCGTCGACCACCCGCGCGACGGCGCCCCCGCCGAGCACGGGCACGACGACGTCGCCGGGTTCGGTGAGCACCGCTTCCTCGTCGCTCTCCGGAAGTGTGCCGGAGGGGCCGGTTCCGGAGAGTACGTCGTGGTCGGTGAGGACGGGCACGCGCGCGGGGCCGCCGTTTCCGCCGGTACGCATCACCAGGGCGCCCGCGCGGGCGAGTTCACCGACGGTGGTGAGCGGGAGGCGTCCGACGGCGGGCGGCGCGGGGTCGACGGGCGGCGGGGCGAGGCCGGCGGCCAGGCGCAGCGTCTCGCCGAGCCGTTCGCGTACGTCGGTGAGCCGGTCGGCGCCGTCCGTGGCGGCCGGGGGCGGGAGGTGGCGGGCCGGGACGAGGTCGACGTCGTCGTCGAGGAGTTCGACGACGGGCACGGAGCGGGCCAGTCCGGGCCGTTCGTCGAGCCGGCCGGTCCGGTCGAAGGCGTGCCAGGCGTCGAGGACCGTCTCCCGTACCCCCGGCCAGTCGGGCCCGCCGCGCCCCTCGCCGGCGAACCGCCCGGCGTCGGCGAGCAGCACCTCCGGCCGCGTCGGCGCCTGCTCGGGCCGGCGCAGCACCCACAGGTGCAGCGGGATGTTGTACGGGGGCGCGGCGCCGGCCGGCAGTGCGACGACGGCGCGCAGCGCGCCCCGGCGCAGCAGGTCGGCCCTGATCCGGCGTCCGGAGCGGCGGGACGCGGCGGCGGGCGGCATCAGCAGCACCGCGATGCCGCCGTCCCGCAGCCGGGCGAGCGCGTGCTGCACCCAGGCCAGCTCGGACTCGGTGCGGGCCGGGAAGCCATACTCCCAGCGCGGGTCGTAGGCGAGTTCGTCGTGCCCCCAGTTGCGCTCGTTGAACGGCGGGTGGCACAGGACGGCGTCGGCCCGCAGCTCGGGGTGGGCGTCGGCGCGCAGGGTGTCGCCGGCGGCGGCGTGCACGGGGGCGCGGGTGTGCAGGGCGAGGCGGAGCGCGGTGAGGGCGGCGAGTTCGGGGGCGCTGTCCTGGCCGTACAGCCGCCGGCCGGGGCCGTTGCCGGCGGAGCGCAGCAGGGCGCCGGTGCCGCAGGCCGGGTCGAGGACGGTGCGGGCGGTGCCGGCCAGGCCGGCCATGAGAGCGGCGAGGTCGGCGGGGGTGGGCGTGTACTGGCGCGGGTTGGCGTCGAGGTGCCGGCCGAGCAGGAACTCGAAGGCGTGCCGGGCGCCGAGTTCGGCGGCGAGTTCGGCGACGGCCCGGAGGAGGGGGACGGAGGGGATCAGGTGGGGGGTGGTGGGGGGTTCGAGGGCTTTTCGGGTGACCGAGGCGGCGGGGACGGCGGGGCTGTGAACAGTGCCCGCGGTGTTCACACATGAGCCGTTCGCGGCGCCGAACCGTGGTGTGAGCACCTGCTCCAGCGCTCCGGGCAGCAGCGCGGCGAGTCGCTCGTCGGAGCCGGAGCTCACCTCGAGCCAGACCGGGGAGCGGTCGTGGATCAGCAGCAGGACGCAGCCGGCGTGGGTGAGGGCGGTGACCGGTCCGGCGGGGTGGCCGACGAGCTGCTGCCGGACGCGTTCCCGCAGCGGGACCTCGGCGAGCTTGCTGTGCCCGCGCAGCCAGCCCTCGACCTCGGCCAGCGCGAACGAGGGGCTGGTCTCGGTGCCGCCGACGGGCCGGGGGAAGTCGGTGTGCCGCCGGCGCCAGTTGCTGACGGCGGCGCGGCCGACACCGGCCAGTCGTGCGATCCCGGCGGCGGTCACTTCTGTCGCGTTGTCCTGCATGCCCGGCACCCCGCCCTGTTTCCCTCTGTTCCGTGTGTGGCGACGAGCATACCGACGTACGCAAGATTTACGCTTCACATGCGTATACGCAACTTTCATTGTGAACTTTGTTGACTCGGTTTACAGCATCTGTTCTTATTGACCCCGCGAACGAGCGACCGTCGGCAGGCGGCGGTGGCCGCGTCGGGAGGGACACAGTCATGGGCATGAAGAGCAAGATCGCGCTGGGCGCCGTCGTGGGGATCGTCATCATCGGTGCCGCCTCGGCGAACTCCGGCGACTCGGACGGCGGTTCCGGCGACAAGGGCACCTCGGCGTCGGCGGAGCGGCAGTCCGGCGGCACGAAGTCGGACGGTGCGGCGGACGCGAAGCCGGCCGAGGACAAGGGCACCGAGAAGGCGTCCCAGGCCGAGCAGTTCAAGGCGTTCGTGCAGAAGAACGGGACGCCGCAGGAGAAGGACGCCGCCTCGCACATCACCAAGGTCCAGGGCGCGGACGAGCAGAACGACATCCTCGACGCCGCCGACGTCTACACCGACTTCACCGGCGGGATCATGGGCGAGGGCACGGGCCCCGCCAAGCTCATCGCCTCCGCGTTCGCCGACTGGAAGCAGAGCGACAACGGTCTCGTCACCGTCTACGACGCCGACGGCGAGATCATCGGCAACGGCAGCTTCTAGGACTTCCGGGGGGAATCCACCATGCGCCGCACCACACTCGCCGCCGTCTGCCTGGCCGCCGTGGCCGCCGTCGGCCTCACCGGCTGCGGCGAGGACAAGGCGGACACCGGCACATCACACGACTCGGCCGGACAGAGGACCGCGGAGAAGGGGAAGAGCTCCCAGGAACCGAAGGAGGAGCCCTTCGCCGGACTGACCGGCGGCGAGATCGCCGAGAAGGCCTTCAAGGCCACGACCGGGGCGTCGTCCCTGCGGATGACGGGCGAGGTACCCGACGACAGCACTGGCGGCACCATCCACGTCGACCTGGCCCTGAACAAGCGGGGCGAGTGCGCCGGCACGATGGGGCTGGACGGCCAGGGCGAGGCCGAACCGATCAGGACCGGCGACACCGTCTACATGAAGTACGACGAGAAGTTCCTGCGGGCCCAGAGCGAGGACGAACCCGAGGAGGACGTGGACGCGGCCGTGGCGCTGCTGGCCGGCAAGTGGATGAAGACGTCCGCCGAGGGCCCCGACGCCGGGGACCTCACGGGCTTCTGCGACCTCGACGAGGTCCTCGGCGGCGCGGAGGACGGCGACGCGGAGGCGACGCGCGGCAAGGCGACGACGGTCGACGGCACGCCCGCGATCACGCTGGAGGCGCAGGACGGCGACGACCGCTTCACGCTGTACGTCGCCACCGAGGGCGAACCCTACCTGCTGCGGCTCGACAGCACGTCCCCCACCGACCCGGGCTCCCTCTCCTTCGGCGACTACGACGAGCCGGTCCCGGTGGAGAAGCCCGCCGGCGACGTCCTGGACATCGGCTCCCTGAGCTGACCCGCCCGGCGGCTCAGCCGCCGCACTGCTGGAGCATCATGCGCTTGTCGGCCGGCGTCACCGGGAGCTCGTACTCGACGGCTACCTGGGCGAAGCGGACCGCGTACGCGCACCGGACCCGCTTGTCGGGCGGCAGCCAGGATGCGGGGCCGGAGTCGCTCTTGGACGAGTTGGCGGAGCCGTCGACCGGGATCAGGTTGAGGGGGTCGTTGGCGAGCTGCTCGCGCTTGCTCTCCGGCCAGCGCGACGAACCCATCTGCCAGCTGTAGGACAGCGGCACCACGTGGTCGATCTGGACCTCGGCGGCCTCCTGCTTGCGCCACTCGATGGTCGTGCCGGTGTACGGGTCGGCCAGGGTCATGGCGACCACCACACAGTCGGACCCGGAGCGGAAACGCAGGTCCTGGCCGTCGCGTTGCAGCAGGTCGTTCCGCGTGTCACAACCGTTCCTCGCGAGCGGCACTCCGTCCGCCGTGTCCATCCAGGCGTAGCCGAACTCGTCCCGGTCGTAGCCCGTCTTCGGTCCGCGGCCCTTGGTCGTCACCTTCGTGATGAGGTCGACGGCCTCGGCCCGGTCCGACTCGCCGGTCACGGGCGCGAGGCCCGGTCCGGTGCCCTCGGGGTTGTCCAGCGGGCTGACGGCGCGTCCGTCGGAGGCGGCGCTCCCGCTTCCGTCGCCGACCGGGGGTTCCCCGTCCTGGATCCCCTCGCAGCCGGTGAGGAGAACCACCGCGGCGATCACCGCCGGGCCCGCGCTCCGGGCCCGTATGCCCCATCCCTCGTTCCGCGTCACCGCGCCCCTCCTTCGCTCATCCGTCTCCTGCCCCGGTGGGGGCGGGTCGAGCCGGATCTCACCGTAACGAGTGAGAGGTCCAGACCAATAAGGCGCTACATGGGCATTCGTCGCAAAGCGCGCGTATCGTCGGTTCTGAGTCCCCTCCGGAAGGAGCTCCCGCATGGGCATCCTCGACAAGTTCAAGAGCAACAAGGCGGCACGCGACAAGGCCAAGCAGGCCTCGGACACCGCGGAACGGAAGATGAACGAGAGGACCGGCGGCAAGTACGAGCAGCACATCGACACCGGGCAGCAGCAGGCCGAACGCCGGCTCGGCATGGACCGCGACCGTCCCGACCAGCCGTAAGGCCGCGCGCACCCGTCAGGGCCGTCCACGGCGACCTCACGCCGTGGACGGCCTCTCATGTACGGGTCAGGACCCCAGGACCGACGTCAGGAACTCCCCGACCCAGCCCAGCAGGTCCCGCCCGACCAGCGGCTTGCCGCCCACCTTCGCGGTCTTCGGGCGCGGGACCAGCACCTGGTGCGCGGTCGCCTTGATGACCGTGCCCGGGTACAGGCGCTTCAGGCGCAGTTCCTGGGACTCGCGCAACTCCACCGGCGCGAAGCGGATGTTGTTGCCCTGGAGCACGATCTCGCCGACGCCGCACGCGCGGGCCAGCATCCGCAGGCCCGCCACCAGCAGCAGGTTCTCCACCGGTTCCGGCAGCTTGCCGTAGCGGTCGACGAGTTCCTCGCGCACGGCCTTGATGTCGTCCTCCGAGTTCGCGGAGGCGATCGCCCGGTACGCCTGGAGGCGCAGCCGCTCGCCGGGCGCGTAGTCGTGCGGGACGTGTGCGTCGACGGGCAGCTCGATCTTGACCTCGAGCGGCGGCTCCTCCTCGATCCCGCCGGTCTCCAGCTGACGCCGGTAGTCCGCGACCGCCTCGCCGACCATCCGCACGTACAGGTCGAAGCCGACGCCCGCGATGTGCCCGGACTGCTCGCCGCCGAGCAGGTTGCCGGCGCCGCGGATCTCCAGGTCCTTCATCGCCACGTACATGCCCGCGCCCATCTCCGTGTGCTGGGCGATGGTCGCGAGCCGCTCGTGCGCGGTCTCCGTCAGCGGCTTCTCCGGCGGGTACAGGAAGTAGGCGTAACCGCGCTCCCGTCCTCGTCCCACCCGGCCGCGCAGCTGGTGGAGCTGGCTGAGGCCGAAGTTGTCGCCGCGCTCGACGATCAGGGTGTTGGCGTTGGAGATGTCGATGCCGGACTCGACGATCGTCGTCGACACCAGCACGTCGAACTTCTTCTCCCAGAAGTCGACGACGACCTGCTCCAGCGCCGACTCCGACATCTGGCCGTGGGCGGTGGCGATGCGCGCCTCGGGCACGATCTCGCGCAGCCGGGCCGCCGCGCGGTCGATGGACTCGACCCGGTTGTGGATGTAGAAGACCTGGCCCTCGCGCAGCAGCTCGCGGCGGATCGCGGCACCGATCTGCTTCTGCTCGTACGGCCCGACGAAGGTGAGCACCGGGTGCCGCTCCTCCGGCGGGGTGGTGATCGTCGACATCTCGCGGATGCCGGTGACCGCCATCTCCAGGGTGCGCGGGATCGGCGTGGCGGACATGGTCAGCACGTCGACGTTGGCGCGCAGCTTCTTCAGCTGCTCCTTGTGCTCGACGCCGAAGCGCTGCTCCTCGTCGACGATGACCAGGCCGAGGTCCTTGAACTTGGTCTCGGAGGAGAACAGCCGGTGGGTGCCGATGACGACGTCCACCGAGCCCTCCCGCAGACCCTCCATGGTCGCCTTCGACTCGGTGTCGGTCTGGAAGCGGGACAGCGCCCGCACGTTCACCGGGAACTGCGCGTACCGCTCGCTGAACGTCCCGAAGTGCTGCTGCACCAGCAGCGTGGTGGGGACGAGCACGGCGACCTGCTTGCCGTCCTGTACGGCCTTGAAGGCGGCCCGGACCGCGATCTCGGTCTTGCCGTAGCCGACGTCGCCGCAGATCAGGCGGTCCATGGGGACCGACTTCTCCATGTCCTCCTTGACCTCGGCGATGGTGGTGAGCTGGTCGGGGGTCTCCGCGTAGGGGAAGGCGTCCTCCAGCTCGCGCTGCCAGGGCGAGTCGGCGCCGAAGGCGTGGCCGGGGGCGGCCATGCGGGCGCTGTAGAGCTTGATCAGGTCGGCGGCGATCTCCTTGACCGCCTTCTTGGCGCGCGCCTTGGTCTTGGTCCAGTCGGCGCCGCCCAGGCGGTGCAGGGTGGGGGCCTCGCCGCCGACGTACTTGGTGATCTGCTCCAGCTGGTCGGTGGGGATGTACAGCCGGTCGCCGGGCTGGCCGCGTTTGGCGGGGGCGTACTCCACGACCAGGTACTCGCGGGTGGCGCCCTGCACGGTGCGCTGCACCATCTCGATGTAGCGGCCCACGCCGTGCTGCTCGTGGACGATGTGGTCGCCCGGCTCCAGGGTGAGCGGGTCGATGGTCTTGCGGCGCCGGGCCGGCATCCGGGCGCCCTCGCGGCCGGATGCCTTCTGGCCGGTCAGGTCGGTCTCGGTGAGCACGGCGAGCCTGAGCGCCGGGTCGACGAAGCCGTGGTCGATGCAGCCGCAGGCGACGTGCACGACGGACGGGGTGATCTCACCGAGGTCCGTGTCGAGACGGGCGGCGATGCCCTCGCCGCCGAGCACCTCGACGGTGCGGGCGGCCGGACCGTGGCCCTCGGTGACGAACACCGTGCGCCAGCCGTCGGCGAGCCAGCCCTTGGTGTCGGCGAGGGCTCTGGCGGTGTCGCCGCGGTAGGTCTCGGGGGCGTGCATGCCGAGCTTGAGGGTGTCGGCGTCCAGTTCTTCGTCGGCGGCGAACGGCGACACCGACCACCACATCATGTCCAGCTCGCGGGCCCGGTCGCGGACGTCCGCGATGGACCACAGGGAGGCGGCGCCGACGTCGATGGGGGCCTCGCCGCCACCGGCGGTGGCCGCCCAGGACGCCTGCAGGAACTCCTGGCTCGTCGCCACCAGGTCGGCGGCCCGGGTCCGCACCCGCTCCGGGTCGCAGACGACGGCCATGGCGCCCTCGGGCAGCACGTCCAGCAGCAGCTCCATGTCGTCGACGAGGACGGGCGCGAGGGACTCCATGCCCTCCACCGCGATCCCCTCGGCGATCTTCCCGAGCAGCTCCCCCAGCTCCGGATGCCGCTCGGCGAGGACCCTCGCACGCTCCCGTACGTCCTCGGTGAGCAGCAGCTCGCGGCAGGGCGGGGCCCACAGGCCGTGCTCGGCGACCTCCAGGGAGCGCTGGTCGGCGACCTTGAAGTAGCGGATCTCCTCGACGTCGTCGCCCCAGAACTCCACCCGCAGGGGGTGTTCCTCGGTGGGCGGGAACACGTCGAGGATGCCGCCCCGTACGGCGAACTCGCCGCGCTTCTCGACCAGTTCCACGCGCGCGTACGCGGCGGCGGCGAGGGCTTCGACGGTCTCGTTCAGGTCGGCGCTCTGACCGTTCCGCAGGGACACCGGCTCCAGGTCGCCCAGACCCTTGACCTGCGGCTGGAGCACGGAGCGTACGGGCGCGACGACGACGGAGACCGGGCCGGTCTCGGGGTCGTCGGAGCGGGGATGGGCCAGGCGGCGCAGCACGGCGAGGCGACGGCCGACGGTGTCGCTGCGGGGGCTGAGCCGCTCGTGCGGCAGCGTCTCCCAGGACGGGTACTCCACGACGCCCTCGGGCGGGAGCAGCGAGCGCAGGGCCGCGGCCAGGTCCTCCGCCTCGCGTCCCGTGGCCGTCACCGCCAGTACGGGGCGGCCGGTGTCGCGGGCCAGGGCGGCGACGGTGAAGGGGCGGGCCGCGGGCGGGCCGACCAGGTCGACGTGCATGCGGTTGCCGTCCGCGGCGGCCGCGATCGCTTCCGCGAGAGCGGTGTCCTTGACTACGGCGTCGAGCAGACCGTGCAGGCTCATTCGGGGCGCTTTCCGTCCGGGGGTGTGCAACACGTCGGGCCCGACGCGCGCGGCGGGCCGGGGTTGTCCAGCGTACGTCGCTGGACAACCCCGGTGCCTGGGCTGTGGACAACGTCCGTCGACCGGTGGGCGGTGCCGGTGCTCGGCTCCCGGGGGCTCCCGCCCCCCGGACCCCCGGCCCGTGCCCACCCACCAACCGACTCGGCCGGCTGAAAGCCGAGGTGCCGGTATGCGCACACCCGGCGCCGGAAAGTCCCCGGGACTTTCCGGCGCCGGGTGTTTCCCCCGCAACCCCCGTATGCGGTGGCTAGTCGGTGGCGATGGCGTTCAGGACGTTCATGCGGCCGGCGCGGAAGGCCGGGACCAGGGCGGCGAACAGGCCCACGAAGGCCGAACCGATGAACACTCCGATGATCGTCGGCCACGGGATGTCGAGGACCTTCAGGCCCTCCAGGGCGAGCAGCTGCTGCGCGGTGGCGCCCCAGCCCATGCCCAGACCCAGGCCCAGCAGGGCACCGAAGAGGGCGATCACGACCGACTCCATGCGGATCATGCGGCGCAGCTGCCGGCGCGAGAGGCCGATGGCCCGCATCAGTCCGATCTCCCGGGTGCGCTCCACCACCGACAGGGCCAGGGTGTTCACCACACCGAGGACCGCGACGACGATCGCCAGGGCCAGCAGACCGTAGATCATGTTCAGCAGCTGGCCGATCTGGTCCTTCAGCGCCTCCTTGTAGTCGGTCTGGTCGCGCACCGTGTACTGCGGGTAGTCGTGCAGCGCGTCCTTCAGCGACGTGTACGCGGCGTCGGTCCGCCCGTCCTTCGCCGAGGCGAAGAGCAGCGTGTCCAGCGGCATCCTGTCGGCCGGCACGTACGTCGCGAGGGTGTCGATGGACGTGTACATCGCGCCCGCGTCGACGACGCCCTCACTACTGGTGATCGCCCGGACCGTCAGTGTGCCCGTCTCGCCGTCCTTGAACGCGATCTCGATCTCCGAGCCGAGCTCGATGCCGTGGTCCTTCGCGAAGTCCTCGTGGACGGACATCGAGTCGGGCCGGTAGGCGTCGCCGAGCTTTCCGGCGACCGTCTCGACCCGCAGGTCGGTCGCGTACGTCGGGTCGGCCGCCGTGATCGCGGTGTCCTTCAGCGTCTTGCCGTCGGGCGTGGTGAAGTCGGCCTCGGTCCACTTGTACTCGGTGACCCGGTCCACCCCGGGTGACTTCTTCACGGCCTCGACGGCCTGCGGGGTGATCAACTGGCCGGTGTCGGACT
This sequence comes from Streptomyces sp. NPDC059787, assembly GCF_042732315.1. Taxonomy (NCBI): domain Bacteria; kingdom Bacillati; phylum Actinomycetota; class Actinomycetes; order Kitasatosporales; family Streptomycetaceae; genus Streptomyces; species Streptomyces sp. NPDC059787. The sequence continues at coordinate 115,264 of NZ_JBHWHX010000016.1, read as the reverse complement.
GGATGATGAAGTCCGTGCCGACGGCCTTGTCGAGCTCGTCGGTGGCGGACGCCACCATGGAGGAGCCCACCACGGACAGGCACGCCACCAGCGCGAGACCGATCATCAGCGCGGCGCCCGTCGCACCGGTACGGCGCGGGTTGCGCAGGGCGTTGCGCTCGGCCATGCGGCCCACCGGGCCGAAGGCCCGCAGCAGGACCGCGCCGAGGACGCGCACCACACCGCTCGCCAGCACCGGACCGATGACGACGAAGCCGATCAGGGACAGCACCACGCCCAGGCCCAGCCACATCGAGCCGTCCGTCGCCTTGTCCGCGCTGCCCGCCAGGTACAGGGCGAAGCCGCCGGTGCCGGTGAGGACCAGGCCGATCCCGCCGCGTATCCAGCCGGCCCTGGCGTCCGCCGGGGTGCCGGCGTCGCGCAGCGCGGCCATCGGGGAGATCTTCCCGGCCCGCCGGGCGGGCAGGTAGGCGGCGAGGACCGTGACGACCACGCCGAGGAGCAGTCCGATCGCGGGGGTCGTCCAGGCCACCGTGAGGTCGTCCGTGGACAGCTCCATGCCCATCATGCCCATGAGCTTCATCAGCCCGACCGCGAGTCCGACGCCCGCGCCGACCCCGAGGACCGAGCCGAAGACGCCGAGCAGCAGCGCCTCGACCAGCACCGAACGGTTGACCTGCCTGCGGGACGAGCCGATCGCCCGCATCAGGCCGATCTCCCGGGTGCGCTGGGCGACCAGCATGGAGAAGGTGTTGATGATCAGGAAGATGCCGACGAGGAAGGCGATCCCGGCGAAGCCGAGCATCGCGTACTTCATGACGTTCATGAAGCCCTCGACGTCCTTCTGGTTGGCCTCCGCGGTCTCCTCGGCGGTCTGCACCTTGTAGACGCCGCCGAGTTCGGCCGCGACGTTCTTCTTCAGCTGCGCGTCGCTGACGCCGGACGCGGCGGTCACGTTGACGTTGGTGTAGACGCCGCTCTCGCCGACCAGGGCCTGCTGCGCGGTCCTGGTGTCCAGGTAGAAGATCGCCGCACCGGGGTTGGTGACCGTGAAGTCGGCGATGCCGGAGACCTTCGCGGTGAGCGTGCCGACCACGCTGATCACGCCGATCTCGTCGCCGGGCTTCAGGTCGTGCTTGTCGGCGGTGTCGGCGTCGACCATGATCTGGTCCGCGCCCTTGGGCGCCGCACCCTCGGTGATCTCCATGGTGCGGGCGTCGTTGCCGTTCCAGCTGCCGACGATGGTCGGGCCGCCGCTGGTCGGCGAGAGGCTGTCCTTGTCGCCGTCGACGACGGTCACCGAGGTGGAGAACACCGTGCCCTCGGCCGACTTCACGCCGTCCGCGCCCTTGACCTCGTCGAGCACGGAGGCCGGTATCACCGGCGGCTTGCCGTTGTCGGAGGTGGTCTCACCGCTGTCGGAGGCGCCCTTGGCGCTCACCGTGACGTCCGAGGAGGTGGCCGCGAACAGCTTGTCGAACGTCGTGTTCATGGTGTCCGTGAACACCAGCGTGCCGCACACGAACGCCACGGACAGCAGCACCGCCACCGCGGACAGCGCCATCCGCCCCTTGTGCGCGAAGAAGTTGCGCAGGGAGGTCTTCAGGACGGTCATGACGTACGCCCCCGGGCGTCGAAGTCCTTCATGCGGTCCAGGACCTGATCGGCCGTCGGCTGGTGCATCTCGTCGACGATGCGGCCGTCGGCGAGGTACAGCACCCGGTCCGCGTAGGAGGCGGCCACGGGGTCGTGGGTGACCATCACGATGGTCTGGCCCAGCTCGTCCACCGAGCGGCGCAGGAAGCCGAGCACCTCGGCACCGGCCCGGGAGTCGAGGTTTCCGGTCGGCTCGTCACCGAAGATGATCTCCGGCCGGGCCGCCAGCGCCCGCGCCACCGCGACCCGCTGCTGCTGGCCGCCGGAGAGCTGCGTCGGCCGGTGCTTGAGACGCTCCGCGAGCCCGACGGTCTCCACCACCCGGTCCAGCCACCCCTGGTCGGGCTTGCGGCCGGCGATGTCCATGGGCAGCGTGATGTTCTCGATCGCGTTCAGCGTCGGCAGCAGGTTGAACGCCTGGAAGATGAAGCCGATCCGGTCCCGGCGCAGCCGCGTGAGCTTCTTGTCCTTCAGGCCGGTGATCTCGGTCTCGTCCAGGTGGATCTGCCCGGACGTCACGGTGTCGAGCCCGGCGAGGCAGTGCATCAGCGTGGACTTGCCGGACCCCGAGGGGCCCATGATCGCGGTGAACTGGCCGCGGGCGATGTCCACGTCGACGTGGTCGAGGGCGACGACACGGGTCTCGCCGGACCCGTACGCCTTCACGACCTGCCGCGCCCGCGCGGCAACGGCCGTACTCCCTCCCGCCACCCGGCCGCCACCCCTCATCGAGGCGCTTCGCGCCGCACCTTCCGAATCGCCCCCGTGCCCGGGAATGGTCACAGCCGATGTCACGGTAAGTCTCCTATGTCGGTCAGCAGATGAAAGCGGTGTTCCGGCGCCCGCCCGTCGTGTCCGGCGGTCGCTTCGTGCGTGTTCGTGCGACGTGATTCAGTCTGGCGGCCGACAGGGGCCCCGCGCCCTGGTGTTCAGCGCAGTCTTGTACTGAGGAAAACCCCACCCCCGCCGGTGCGGTGCGCCACCCCCCAGCGGCGTAAAGCCAGGTTAAGGACGACCCCCGCCCCGTCTCGTCCTCCGTCGGTACGAACCCTCCCCGACCCGTAGTACGGAGGTACCCCTAAGGGCTCTCCTCCGGCGGGTGGACTCCGTCTCGGGGTCGGCTCCACCCGCAGGCTCATACAGGCTCCACCCTCCCGCCGCGTGAGGATCAAATGCGAAGCTGTGCCGCGGCAGACAGGTGCAAGGGGCAATCAATCGTGGGGAGGAACTCCGGGTGGACGGCACCAGACCGGTGACACGCGACAGCGGGCGGCCCGCCGCGACCGGGCGGCGCGGAGCCGTCGTCGCCGCGCTGATGCTCGCGATGGCCCTGGCGGCACTCGACTCCACCGTCGTGGCCACGGCCGTCCCCCAGATCGTCGGCGACCTGGGCGGCTTCTCCTACTTCTCCTGGCTCTTCTCCGGCTACCTGCTGGCCGTCACGGTCACCCTCCCCCTCTACGGCAAGCTCTCCGACACCTTCGGCCGCAAACCGGTCCTCGTCGCGGGCGCCGCGCTGTTCCTGCTGGGTTCGCTGCTGTGCGCCGCGGCCTGGAACATGGCCGCGCTCATCGCGTTCCGCGTCGTACAGGGCCTGGGCGGCGGCGCGCTCCAGGGCACGGTGCAGACCCTCGCCGCCGACCTGTACCCGCTTCAGGAACGCCCGAAGATCCAGGCCCGCCTCTCCACCGTGTGGGCGGTCTCCGCGGTGGCCGGCCCCGGCCTCGGCGGACTGCTCGCCTCCTACGCCGACTGGCGCTGGATCTTCCTCGTCAACCTGCCCGTCGGAGCGGTGGCGTTGTGGCTGATCGTCCGTCACCTCCACGAGCCACGGCGGGAGAACGGCCGCCACGCGCGCGTGGACCGGGCGGGCGCGGTCGCGATCTTCGCCTGCGGGGGCGTCCTCCTCACCGCGCTCGTGCAGGGCGGAGTCGCCTGGCCGTGGCTGTCCGCCCCGTCGCTCGCCCTGTTCGCGGCGGGAGCCGCCCTCCTGGCGGTCGTGGTCGTGGTGGAACACCGCGCGGCGGAGCCGATCATCCCCGGCTGGGTGTGGCGCCGCCGTACGATCGCCGCCGTCAACCTGGCCCTCGGCGCCCTGGGCCTGCTGATGGTGGCCCCCACGGTCTTCCTGCCCACCTACGCCCAGTCCGTCCTCGGTCTCACCCCGGTGGCCGCCGGATTCGTCCTCTCCGTATGGACGCTGACCTGGCCGGTGTCGGCAGCCCTCAGCCAGCACGTGTACCGCCGCATCGGCTTCCGCAGCACCGCGATGCTCGGCATCGGCACGGCCGCGCTCGTCCTCTTCGCGTTCCCCTTCCTGCCCTACCCCGGCCGGGCGTGGCAGCCGACCCTGCTGATGCTGCTGCTGGGCGCGGCTCTCGGCCTGTTCCAGCTGCCCCTGATCATCGGAGTGCAGTCCTCGGTGGAGTGGGAGGAACGCGGCACGGCGACCGGGTCGGTCCTCTTCTGCCGGCAGACCGGCCAGACCGTCGGCGCGGCCCTCTTCGGCGCGGTCGCCAACAGCGTCCTGGCCGCACGCCTGGGCGGCGCGAGCGACCTGGACTCCGTCACCCGCGCCCTGGACGCGGGCACCGTCCCCGAGGCGACCCGCAGGGCCGTCGCGGACGCCGTGCACGCGGTCTACCTCGGCGCGGCGTGCGCGGCGGCACTGGCGTTCCTGGTCCTGCTGCTCCTCGCACCGCGCACGTTCCCGGTGCTCAAGGACTGAGAACCCCCCTTCCGCACCCGCCGCGCGGAAGGCCCCGGGGCCGGCTCACTCCACGGCCCGGCCCGTCAGCGCGCTGAGACCGGCACACACCTGGTCCAGCTGCGCCTGTACGTCCTCCCGCGTCCCGGCGTGCTCGCGCAGCACCCGCTCGGTCTCCCGCGCGACGCCCTCCGCGCGGACGCGTGCCCCGGCGAGCAGCTCCGCCGCCCGCTCCCGCGCCTCCTCCGCGCGGCGCCGCGCCGACTCCTCCGCGTCGGCGAAGACCTGCCGCGCCTCGGCCAGCGCACGCTCGGCACGCTCCTCCGCCTCGGCGTGCCGGGCCTCCAGCGCGGCCACCCGCTCCCCCTCCTCACGCGCCACCGCGTCCAGCCGTTCCGCCTGCTCCCCGGCCGCCTCGGCGAGCATCCCGGAAGTGCGCTCCCGCATCTCCCGCAGCACCGCCAGCGTCTGTGCGCGCCGCTCCTTCACCTCCAGCCGGGCCTCGGTCCGGATCCGGTCGGCCTCCGCGCGGGCCGCCAGCAGCACCTCCCCGGCATGCTCGTCGGCCTCGGCGCGTACGGCCCCGGCGTGCGCCCGCGCGGCCTCCCGCACGCCGGCCGCGTCGTCCTCCGCCAGGTCCGTCACGTCCCGCGCGTACTGCCGCGCCGACTCCCGCACGGCCGCCGCCTCATCCCCGGCCAGCCCGAACAGCCGCCGCGCGCTCTCCCCCAGCGACTCGTACGTCTGCGGCGCCAGCCCCGCCACCCGCACCCGCAGCAGCTCCAGCTCCTCCTCCATCTCCCGGGCGAGGACGGTGAGCCGCGCGGCCCGCTCCCAGGCGGCGTCACGACGAGCCGAGACGCCCTCGACGTACGCGATCACCTGCAAAGGACGGTAGCCACGCCCCCGTACGACCTCGAAGCCCTGCGACGACACCGATGCGCTGCTCACCCTGGAACCCCTCTCCACCGACGGACACGAAGCCCAGCACGAAAGACCGAGCACGAAATGGGATGAATCGCGCACATCTTGGTGGATGACACGGAAGTGTTCATAACGCGACACTCCGCGAGGAGGGCACGCAAAAGCCGGGCCCGGTCGTCCTGACGACCGGGCCCGGCTCCTCACGTCACACGGGGTTCACCCGTGAGGGGTCACAACAACCCGTCCCACATCTGCTCCAGCAGCACCGACCACCAGCTCTCCGGCGAACCCAGCGCCGCCGGGTCCAGCGCGGCCAACTGCGCCTGGAAGTCCACCGTCCAGCGGCCCGCCTGCTCCTGGTTCAGCCCGAACCGCAGCCGCCACATCCGGCCCAGCAGCGCCAGACAGCGCGCGAACTCCGGCAGACCGGTGTTCACGAACTGCGGCGGAACCGGCGCACCGCCCGGCCCGGACTCCACCGGCACCGCGACGATGTTCGCCGTGCCGTACTGCACACAGATCGCCTTGCCGAAGTCGCTGCCCATCACCAGGTACGAGCCCGCGTCCGAAGCCGGCTGCACACCCCGCTCCGCCGCCAGCTCCGCCAGCGTCGGCACCGGACGGCCCGGCTGCGCCTGCGCCCAGAAGAACGGCCCCATGTCCAGCGGCAGCCCCGCCACCACCAGGGTGTGCGCCACGACCGGCGGCACACCCTGCCGGGACACCGCCGCCTGCTCGAACCGGAACACACCCGGCCCGAACGCCCCCGCCAGCTCCTGCGCGATCGCCTCCGGCGGAACCGGCGGCACGGGCTGCACCGGCGGAATCGGCGCACGCACCGGCGCGGGACGCGCCGGACCGTCCGCCACTTGATGCAACTCGCCCTGATGGGCCAGCAGTTGCCCCATCCCCTGCTGCCGGCTCGCGTGATCGGTGCCGTACGGGGCGATGGACGTGATCCGCGCCTGCGGCCACTGCTCCCGGATCATCCGCGCGCAGTACGCACCCGGCAGCTCGCACGACTCCAGCTCGGTGTGCAGCTCCAGCACCTGGCCCGGCGGCACGTTCATCGCACGCAGCTCGTGGAAGATCTGCCACTCCGGGTGCGGCGTACCCGGCGCCGAACGCCGGATCAGCTGCTGCTCGCTGCCGTCCTGCGCGCGGTAGCGCAGCACGGCCTGGTAGCCGGGGCCGACGGTCGGCTGACCGGCGGGCGGCTGCGGATAGCCGTACGCCGGCGGCTGCCCCGGCACGGGAACACCGGGCGGCGGCGTACCGGGGGGCATCCCGCCGGGCGGCATCGGCGGAGCACCGCCGGGCACCCCCGGGGGCGCCGGGGGCGGCGGCACACCGGGCCCCGCCACCGGCGGCGCGGCCAGCACGGTCTCCGCGTGATGCACGGGCCCACGCCCGCCCCCGGCAGTACCGGGCGGCCCCGGAGGCTGCGGAGCGCCGGGAGCACCCGGGGCGGCGGGAGGACCGGGAGGCTGGGGCGCACCAGGGGTGCCGGGCGGGCCCGGAGGCCGGGGCACACCCGGACCGGCGAGCATCGTCGCCGCGTGGTGGGCACCACCGGGCGGCGGAGGCGGGGCCGGCGTCCCCGGCGGCGGGGTCGGACCACCCGGCGCCCCCGGCCCGTCGGGGCCGAGCGACGACACCATCTGCGTCGGCACGTACCCGCCCGCCGGAGCGGACGGCGGCGCGGGCGTACCGCCCGGACGCGCACCCGGAGTCCCCGGAGCACCCGGCGGAGGCGGGGTCGTCGCACCCGGGCCGCGCCGCGGAGGCGGAGCCGCCTTGCTGGTCGCGGCGTCCGCGATGTCCCCGGCGTCCGGCGCGAGCGGACGCTCCGGCGCACCCGGACCGGCCGGCGGAGGCGTGGGCGCACCGCCGGGCCCCTGCGGACGACCGTACGGCGCACCGCCCTGCGCGGGCGGCGGCGTACCCGGTGCTCCCTGCGGCGCACCGGGGTCCTGGAGCGCCGGCGCGACGGCCGTCGGCGGAAGCCCGCTGCCGCCCGACATCAGCGCCGTCATCGCCTCCGGCGGAGTCGCGGGCGGCGGAGTGCCGTCACCGGACTCGCCCAGCTGCGGCGCGAACACGGTCTCCGGCAGCGGAACGGAACGGTCCTCACCGGCGTCGGCGTTGGTGTCCGTACCGGCCCACGGAGTCGCCCCGACCGGCGCACCGGCCCCCGCGCTCCCCCCGGCGGCGGGCCACGCGGCACCGCTCCCCTCACCCGGCGCGGAAGCCCCCGCGCCGGAACCCGCTCCCGAAGGACCGGCAGCCGCGCCCGCCGGACCCGGAGCGGAACCCGCGGACGAGGCCGGAGCCGCACCGCCGGCGCCCGAAGCCCAACTCGCATCCGGAGCCGCGGACGACCCCGAACCGGAAACCGAGTCCGAAGCGGGAACCGCATCCGAAACCGCGGACGAACCGGAACCCGGAGTCGAACCCGCGGACGAACCGGAACCCGGAGTCGAACCGGAACCCGGAGTCGAACCCGATGCCGGAGTCGAACCCGATGCCGGACCCGCGGACGAGTCCGAAGCCGACCCGGCAGCCGACGCCGCGGACGACCCCGCACCCTCCCCCCGCCGATCCGGAATCCCCAGCCGGTCCGCCGCCTCCTGCAACCACTCCGGCGGACTCAGCAAGAACGACGTCTGGTTCAGATCCACCCGCGCCGCAGGCGCCGGCACCGGCTCGGGCGCCGAGTCGTCACGGCCGTACTCCTCCTCGTACCGGCGGATCACCTCACCCACCGGCAGCGCCGGCCACAGCGTCGCCTCACCGCTGTCGCGGGCGATCACCAGCCGCTGCGCACCCCCGTCCGAACGGGGCCCGTCCGCACGGTCCTCCGCCCACACCACGAACCCGAGGTCGAACTCCCGCACCCGCACCTCACGATGCTGGTACGACGGCACATCCCCGTTGACCCACTCCTCCGCGCGCTCCTGCGCCTGCGCGAACGTCACCATCGCCGAAGCTCACTCCCCCGCGGAAGAAACCGGAACGGCACGCGCGAACCCACCGTCCACCATCAGATTCGCCACCGTATCCAGCTCCGGCGGAGACCCGGCCAGCCGGGACAGGAACACATCGAAGTCGTCCCCGCACGACAACAGCAGCCGCTCCACCCGCTCGGCCGGCGACCACGACGGATCCACGTCCCGCGCGTCGTCGTACGCGCAGAACCACACCGAGCCCTGCCGCTCGCCCCGCACCTTCACGGCCAGCAGACCACCCTGCACGAAACCGACGCACAGATAGTCCTTGGTCAGATGGTCCCGCAGACACTTGTTGACGTACACGAGGTCATTGACCGCCGCCTCGTCCCGCACCGTGAAGAACGGCTGGTCCACCAGCAGCCCCAGCCCCGCGTCCAGCGCCGTCCCCACCGGCGCACAACCACCCGCCGCCTTCAGGAACGACCGGTACGCACCCGGCAGCCGGTACCCGAGCTCCTCCTCGACCCCCAGCACCTGCGACTCCGTCACCGCCACACCCGACTTCGGCAGCCCGAAATGCGCCGGACGCGTCTCCTGCAACGGCCGCGTGCCCCGCTTGCCGTGGTCCACCGCCGACGTCACCACCCCACCGTGATGCCGCAGCAACGCCTTCACCTCGACCGGCACCAGCTCCAGCCGCCGCGACCCCACCACGTGATGCCACGTCCAGCCGTGCGGCGTCGCCACCGCCGGCACCGTGTCCCACAGCTCATGACCGCTCGCCGCCAGCGCCGCGTTCGCCGACACGTAATCCGTCAGCCGCAACTCGTCCACGCCGAAGCCCTCCGGCGGCTCCGCCACCTCCGCCGCCGCACGCGCGTAGGGCGAGAAATCGGGATACCCCCGCTCGTCCACCCGTACCCCTCTCGGGTGACGGGCCGCCCGCACCGGATCCGGGAAGTGCACGACCTGCCCCGCATAGGCCGCGTTCGGCGGCGCGGCTTCGCCCCCAGCCTGGCGGCCGGGAAGCGCCCCCAGCCCGAGCCGACCTGTCGTCATGGCGATTGCCCCCTGCGGCACTCCGTACGTCCCGCACCGCCCACCTTCGGACCGCTACGGAACGTATTCGACTGTCACGTCTGTCTCGACTGCTTACCGCCACGACCCCCACGGCGCCCGCACACACCACCGCGCGGATCACCGCATGGATCGCGGTGCCGACAGCCTATGCGGTACGACTCCACCGGTCACCGGCACCGCCCATCCGCCCTTCCGCTTCCGTGACCAGCCGTCACCCTCCCGTGACGGTCCGCCCAAACCCGGGCGTGTCACCCCGACCCAGCTTCCACATCAGCCACGCCATTTGGCACCCTGTGACCTCCGGGGGGATGCTCGGGAGGGGATGACGATCATGAACGTGACGCAGACAGGGCCGCACAACGGCCCATCCGGCGACCCCCGCTCCGGCGACCCCCGCATCGGCTGGAGCACCACCGAAACCCCCCACACCCCCACCCTCCACCACCGCCGCGACGGCATCCTCCCCACCATCGCCGCCGCCCTCTCCGTCCGCGGCGCCACCCTCACCTGCACCGCCGCCCGCGGCGACACACCCCCCGCCCTGCACCCCCTCGTCCAGGACTTCCTCGACACCCTCACCAGCGACCAACGCGACCGCTTCACCGGCCGCTGCGCCGAGACCATCCTCATCTCCCGGCACCTCACCACCGCCGACGCCGCCCGCAGCAAACGCGCCGCACGCAAACCCATGACCAACGGCGAAGCCCGCAGAACCCTCAAACACGCCAAACTCACCACCCGCCGCATCCGCGAGGACGGCGACCCCCTCCACGGCGCCTACGCCACCCCCTGCCGCGCCTGCACCGCCCTCACCGCCCACTTCGGCGTCCGCCTGGTCGACCCCGCCACCACCGGCTGAACCCAGCCCCCACCCCCACGACCCAGACGAGCTAAGGGCAGATGCACACCGACCGCACCTCCACCACCCGCTTCGCCGTACCCGTCGACGCCGCGCTGCGCACCGCCGGCTGGCAACCCGGACGCTGGAACATCAAACAAGCCGAAATCTGGGCCGACACCCTCCGCGACCACACCTCACCCGCCGGACACCGCCACACCGTCTTCCCCGCCGCCGTCGAAGCCTGGGCCGAATTCGGCGGACTCCACATCGACCCCACAGGGCCCGGCCGCCAAGTCGCCCCCGCGACCCTCCACCTCGACCCCCTCCACGGCCTCCACCTCGCCCGCACCCTCGGCGACCTCGGCCGCGCCCTCGACACCGAGGTCTGCCCCCTCGGCACCGAGACCGACACCCAGGCACTCCTCGCCATCGACGCCCAGGGCCGCGCCTACGCCCTCGACCACACCGGCGACTGGTACCTCGGCCCCGACATCGACCACGCCCTCGCCACCCTCGTCTCCGGCATCCAGCCCACACGCCTCACCACCGGCTGAACCCGGAAGACAACCGGACGAGGACCGGACGACGGCCGGACTACGACGCCGGAATCACCGCCGACACCCGGAAACCCCCCGCATCCGTCGGCCCCGACACGAACACCCCGCCCAACGCCGACACCCGCTCCTTCATCCCCACCAGACCGTTCCCCCCCGACGGCAACCCCGCCGACGCCCCCGCCCCCGCCTCCGGCGGCGGCTCGTTCTCCACCTGCATCGCGATCTCCGACACCCGGTACGCCAGACGCACATACGCCTTCGCACCCGCCGCATGCTTGTGCACGTTCGTCAACGCCTCCTGCACCACCCGGTACGCCGTCGACTCCACCTCCCGCGCACACGACCGCGACTCCCCCTCCACCGACAGATCGACCACCATCCCCGCAGCCGCCGACTGCCCCACCAACTCCTCGATCTCCGACAGACACGGCCCCTCACCCTCCTCCACCGCACGGGACGCGGCAGCCGCCGCGGCCACCCCCACCGCCGCCAACGGCACCGACGCCCGCTCCCGCCGCTGCCCCCCGTCCCCGCCCGAGCGCAGCACCCCGAGCATCTCCCGCAACTCCGTCAGCGCCTGCCGCCCCATGTCCCCCACCAGAGCGGCGTTCCTCACGGCCTTCTCCGGATCCTTCCGCGCCACCGCCTGAAGCGCGGCGGCATGCACCACCATCAGACTCACCCGGTGCGCCACCACGTCGTGCATCTCACGCGCGATCCGCGTCCGCTCCTCGCCCCGCGCCCACTCCGCCCGCTCCTCGGCCCGCTCCGCGAGCAACTGGAGCTCCCGCTCCAGGCTGTCCGCCCGCTCCCGCAGACTCTCCATCAACCGCCGCCGCGCCCCCACGTACAGCCCCAGCAACAACGGCGGCGCCGTCACCCCGATCGCCATCGTGATCGACGCGAACGGCACGATCCAGTCCCCGACGTCCAGCTCCCCCCGCGCCAGGTTCTGCCGCATCCGCACGAACATCACGATGAGCACACCCACCGACTGCATCCCGGCCAGCGACGCGATGATCCGACGCGGCACCTCGGACGCGGCCAGCGAGTACAGGCCGACGACGCCCATCAGGAAACCCATCGCGGCCGGCGTCACCGCGATCGCCACCAGCACCACCGCGATCGGCCACCGCCTCCGCACCAGCAGCACGGAACCGGCCAGCACACCGAACACGACCCCCACGGCCGCCGGCACCCCCGCCTCCCGCGCGAACGGGACCCCCTCCAGCCCGCACTCCAGCGCGGACACCACCGCTAGGCCCACATCGAACACGGCACTACGCCGCCTGTCCCACCACCACGGCCCTCCCCGGGCCGCCACCAGCTCTTCCCCCGTCGTGGTCATGCGTCCAGCCTACGGGCGGGCGAGGCCGCTTTTCCGGCGAGTTTCCACGACCGGGCCACACCACACAGGGTGACTGATCAGCTGCGATACGACCTGAAATCCCTCGAACTGCTGAATCGGCCACCGTTCGAGACAGGAATCGGCCATTCCGCCCGGACGGTATGCGTGTGACACATGCACCCGGCAAATACGCCGACTTCGAGAGGTTGCGGGAACAGGCGGTCGCCCTGCGACGGGCGGGACTGAGCCGACGCCAGATCCGCGACCGGCTCCACGTCGACAACAACGACATCCTCAACCGCCTCCTCCAGGGCGAGCCGGCCCCGGAATGGACGAAACGACCGAACGCCAAGGACGACCTACGGGAGAAGGCGAGGGAGCTCCGGCTCCAGGGCTGGACGTACGACCGGATCCAGGTCGAGCTGGGCTGCTCCAAGGGCTCGATCTCGCTGTGGGTACGGGATCTGCCGAAGCCGGAGCGGAAACGAAGCCGTGAGGAGGCTTCGGCGATCGCAAGGCGGGGCTGGGAAGCCACGCTCCGGTTGCGCGAGGAGGAGCGGCAGCGGACCAAGACGGCCGCCGCGAGCGAGATCGGCACACTGACTGACCGCGAACTCTTCATTGCCGGCGTGGCTCTCTATTGGGCTGAGGGCTCCAAGGACAAGCCGTACGCCAGGCGCGAGAACGTGCAGTTCATCAACAGCGACCCCGGCGTGATCCATGTCTACCTCGCCTGGCTGGACTTGCTGGGAGTGGAGCGCAGTCGCTTGCGCTGCAGGGTCATGATCCACGAGACGGCTGACATCGAGGGCGCCGAGAGCTACTGGGCCAACCTATTGGGCGTTGACGTCTCACTGCTCCAGAAAACGACCATCAAGAAGCACAACCCCAAGACCGTCCGTAAGAACGTCGGCGACGGCTATCGAGGCTGCCTCGCGATCACCGTCCTGCAAGGTGCCGAGCTGTACCGTCGCATCGAAGGCTGGTGGTACGGCATAGTAGGGGCTGCCACCGCAGCCGATCTAGCAAATCGGACATAGCGGTAATCCCGGGTCGTCTAAGGGCAAGACGTCAGATTTTGGCTCTGATCATGGGGGTTCGAGTCCTCCCCCGGGAGCACATGCTCAAGTTCGGGTCCTGACCGGTCACTGGTCAGGACCCGCTCTCATGTCGGCCCCGAAACCACCCCGGTATCCTGCGGATGTCACCCCCACCCCCATCACAGCCGAAGGGCATCCCGTGAGCACCAGTCGCCCGGCAGCCGTCGTCGTTCTCGCAGCGGGTGAGGGCACCCGTATGAAGTCGGCCACACCGAAGGTCCTGCACGACATCTGTGGCCGTTCCCTGGTGGGTCATGTGCTCGCCGCAGCCGGTGAGCTGGAGCCGGAGAACCTGGTCGTCGTCGTGGGTCACGCCCGCGAGCAGGTGACCGCGCACCTCGCCGAGGTCGCCCCCGAGGTGCGTACCGCCGTGCAGGCGGAGCAGAACGGTACGGGTCACGCCGTACGGATGGGGCTGGAGGAGCTGGGCGGTTCCGTGGACGGGACCGTGGTCGTCGTATGTGGTGACACCCCGTTGCTGACGGGTGGGACGCTGCGGCAGCTGTCGGCCACGCACACCGCCGACGGCAACGCGGTGACGGTGCTGACGGCCGAGGTGCCGGACGCGACCGGCTACGGGCGGATCGTGCGGGACGACGGCGGTGCCGTCACGGCGATCGTGGAGCACAAGGACGCGTCGGACACGCAGCGGGCGATCCGGGAGATCAACTCGGGTGTGTTCGCGTTCGACGGGGCGTTGCTGGCGGACGCGCTGAAGAAGGTGCGGACGGACAACAGCCAGGGCGAGGAGTACCTGACGGACGTGCTCGGGATCCTGCGCGAGGCGGGGCACCGGGTGGGTGCGTCGGTGGCGGGGGACCACCGGGAGATCGCGGGGATCAACAACCGGGTGCAGCTCTCCGAGGCGCGGCGGATCCTCAATGACCGTCTGCTGACCGCCGCCATGCTGTCGGGTGTCACGGTGATCGATCCGGCGACGACGTGGGTCGATGTGACGGTGACGTTCGAGCAGGACGTGGTGGTTCACCCGGGGACGCAGTTGCACGGGTCCACGCATCTCGCCGAGGGGTGTGAGGTCGGGCCGAACTCGCGGCTGACGGACACCCGTGTGGGTGCGGGGGCGCGGGTGGACAACACGGTGGCGGTGGGTTCCGAGGTGGGTTCCGAGGCGAGTGTGGGGCCGTACGCGTATCTGCGTCCGGGGTCGCGGCTGGCGCGCAGGGCGAAGATCGGTACGTACGTGGAGACGAAGAACGCGTCGATCGGTGAGGGGACGAAGGTTCCGCATCTGTCGTATGTGGGGGATGCGACGATCGGCGAGTTCTCGAACATCGGTGCGGCGAGTGTGTTCGTCAATTACGACGGGCAGGACAAACATCACACGACGGTCGGGTCGCACTGCAAGACGGGTTCGGACAACATGTTTGTGGCGCCTGTCACGATCGGGGACGGCGCTTACACGGCTGCCGGGTCGGTGATCACGAAGGATGTGCCGCCGGGTTCGCTGGCCGTGGCCCGCGGCCAGCAGCGGAATATCGAGGGTTGGGTGGCTCGTAAGCGTCCGGGGAGTGCTGCCGCGAAGGCGGCGGAGGCGGCTTCGCGGGAGCCGGCCGCCGAGGACTGACCGGATTCGGCCCTCTCGAACAGGGCGTACCGTGATAAGTGCACTTCCGCACCGCCATCAGCTGCGACACCTCTGAGGAGATTGTGCTGTGACCGGGATCAAGACGACCGGCGAGAAGAAGATGATGTTCTTCTCCGGCCGCGCCCACCCCGAGCTTGCCGAGGAGGTCGCCCAACAGCTGGAGGTCGGGGTCGTCCCGACGAAGGCTTTCGACTTCGCCAACGGTGAGATCTATGTGCGGTATCAGGAGTCGGCCCGTGGTGCCGACTGTTTCCTGATCCAGAGCCACACCGCTCCGATCAACAAGTGGATCATGGAGCAGTTGATCATGATCGACGCGCTGAAGCGTGCGTCGGCCAGGTCCATCACGGTGATCGTGCCGTTCTACGGTTACGCGCGGCAGGACAAGAAGCACCGGGGTCGTGAACCGATTTCGGCGCGTCTGATCGCGGACCTGATGAAGACGGCGGGTGCGGACCGGCTGCTGGCCGTGGATCTGCACACGGACCAGATCCAGGGTTTCTTCGACGGGCCCGTCGACCATCTCTTCGCACTGCCGCTCCTCGCGGACTACGTGGGTGCGAAGGTGGACCGTTCGAAGCTGACGGTGGTGTCTCCGGACGCGGGCCGTGTGCGGGTGGCGGACCGTTGGTGCGACCGGCTGGGTGCGCCGCTGGCGATCGTGCACAAGCGCCGGGACAAGGACGTGGCGAACCAGGTCACGGTGCACGAGGTCGTGGGTGACGTGAAGGGGCGCATCTGCGTCCTGGTGGACGACATGATCGACACGGGTGGCACGATCTGCGCCGCGGCGGACGCGTTGTTCGCGCACGGTGCGGAGGACGTGATCGTGACGGCGACACACGGTGTGCTGTCGGGTCCGGCGGCGGACCGGCTGAAGAACTCTCGGGTGAGTGAGTTCGTGTTCACGAACACGCTGCCGACGCCGGGTGAGCTGAGCGAGTCCCTCGACAAGATCAAGGTGCTGTCGATCGCGCCGACGATCGCGCGTGCGGCGCGTGAGGTGTTCCAGGACGGCTCGGTGACGAGCCTGTTCGACGAGCAGTAAGAGCGAGTGAGCGCTGTGAGAGCCGTGCAGTAAGGGTTCTGCACAGGCTCTCCCGGTGATCGTTTTGGGTGCGGCCTCCTGGTCCGAGTAGACTGCTGAAGTTGCTCGGCGAGGGAGGCCGTTCCGCTTTTCACGAGGCGGGGTCGGCTGTCCGTTATCGACGCGCTCTTCGTAGCAGGCCGTTCGTGGCCGGGTGACCACGTCCGTTTCTGACTTCGAGGAGTGACCATGTCCGAGGTGAAGATCTCCGCCGCGACGCGCACCGAGTTCGGCAAGGGTGCCGCGCGCCGTATCCGCCGTGACAACAAGGTTCCGGGTGTGCTGTACGGGCACGGTTCGGACCCGCTGCACCTGACCCTTCCGGGCCACGAGCTGCTGCTCGCGCTGCGTACGCCGAACGTGCTGATCGCGCTGGACATCGACGGCAAGACGAACGAGCTGGCGATCCCGAAGGCCGTGTCGCGTGACCCGCTGAAGGGCTTCCTGGAGCACGTGGACCTGCTGCTGGTGAAGCGCGGCGAGAAGGTCCAGGTCGAGATCCCGGTCCAGGCCGAGGGCGAGCTGGCCCCGGGTGGCTACCTGCTGGAGCACGTGCTGTCCGCGCTGCCGGTCGAGGCCGAGGCCACGCACATCCCGGAGAGCGTGACGGTGTCCGTCGAGGGTCTGGAGGCCGGTGCCTCCGTCCTCGCCAAGGACATCACCCTCCCGAAGGGCACCAAGCTGGCCGTCGAGGAGGACGCGGTGGTCCTCCAGGTGCTGGCCGCGCAGGCCGAGGAGGCGCCCGCCGAGGGTGCCGCGGGCGAGGGTGAAGAGGCCGCCGAGGCCTGATCCTCTTTCGGAGTCGTTTCGTCGGCCGCTGTTCCCGCGCGGGGCAGCGGCCGACGCGTATGAGGGAGACATGGGCGTGACGACGGATGCGGCGGGTGCGGCGGGTCCCTGGCTGGTCGTGGGGCTGGGCAATCCGGGGCCGGAGTACGCGATGAACCGCCACAACGTGGGGTTCATGGTGGCGGATCTGCTGGCGGAGCGGATGGGGGGCCGGTTCAAGCGGGCCGGCAAGGCTCAGGCGCAGGTCGTGGAGGGCCGGATCGGTCCGCCGGGGTCGGAGAACCGGCGGGTGATCCTGGCGAAGCCGATGTCGTACATGAATCTGTCGGGCGGGCCGGTGAACGCGCTGCGGGAGTTCTACAAGGTGCCGGCGGAGCGGGTGGTCGCGGTCCACGACGAGCTGGACATCGACTACGGGACGCTGCGGCTGAAGCTGGGTGGCGGGGACAACGGTCACAACGGGCTGAAGTCGCTGACGAAGGCGTTCGGGCGGGAGTACCACCGGGCGCGGTTCGGGATCGGGCGGCCGCCGGGGCGGATGCAGGTGGCGGACTTCGTGCTGAAGGACTTCTCGTCGGCGGAGCGCAAGGAGCTGGACTACTTCGTGGACCGGGCGGCGGACGCGGTGGAGTGTCTGGTGATCGAGGGGCTGGAGCGGGCGCAGAGCACGTACAACTCGTGATGCGCCGATGGGCGCATCGGTGGACTTGTCCCCCCTTCGGAGCCTGCTGGAGTCCGCCGGATCCCGCCCGGAGTTGACCGACCGCAAGGTCATGGCCAAGGATCTCGGCCATGTCTCCCGCTGCCCGCTCCTCCCGTGGCTCCTCCGCCCTGCGGTTCGGCCGGTTCGCGGCGATGGGCACGGTCGCCGCGCTGATCCTGATCGCGGGTGTGTGGGCGTCGTGGGGCACGGCGCAGCACGCGATGCTGACGAAGGGGCGTGAGCGCGGCACGGTGGAGGTGACGCGGTGCGACGCGAAGACGTGTACGGGGCCGTACACACCGCAGTCGCAGGGGTCGCAGCCGCGCGCGGAGGTCGTGCTGGAGAACTCGGTGGCCGTGGAGGAGGGGCGGACGTACACGGTGGTGCTGAAGCCGGGCGGTACGGACGCCGTGCGTGCGGGTCCCGCCGGGATTCTCCACGCGTGGGTTCCGCTGGGCGGCGCGCTGCTGCTGACGTCGGTCGTCGTGGCGGGCGGTCTGCTGCGGACACGGGCGGCGTGGGTGCTGGCGCTGTCGGGGACGGCGCTGCTGACGGCGGCTTTCCTGGCCGTCTGAAACGGGAACGAGGGGTGTCCCCGGCCGTACGAGGCCGGGGGCACCCCTTCTTTCCGGCGGGTCAGCCGGTGTTGCGCAGGCCGGCCGCGACACCGTTGACGGTGAGCAGCAGGGCGCGGGCGAGCAGCGGGTCGGGCTGTTCGTCCGCGCCGGCGGCGTCGCGCTGGCGCTTGAGGAGGGCCACCTGGAGGTAGGAGATCGGGTCCAGGTAGGCGTCGCGGATGGCGAAGGTCTGCTTGAGGACCGGGTCGGCGTCGAGGAGTTCCCGTTCGCCGGTGACGCGCAGGACCTCGGTGACGGTGAGCTCGTGCTCGGCCTTGATGGCGTCGAAGACGTGCTTGAGCTCGTCGGGGACGAGGGTGTCGACGTAGTGCTGGGCGATGCGCAGGTCGGTCTTGGCGAGGGTCATCTCGACGTTGGAGATGAAGTTGCGGAAGAAGTGCCACTGCTGGTGCATCTCGTCCAGGACGGTGTCCAGGCCGGCCTCGCGCAGGGCCTTGAGGCCGGAGCCGACGCCGTACCAGCCGGGGACGATCTGCCGGGACTGGGTCCAGCCGAACACCCACGGGATGGCGCGCAGTCCGTCGAGCGAGACGCCCGAGCCGGGGCGGCGGGAGGGCCGCGAGCCCAGGTGCAGGTCGGCGAGCTGGTCGACCGGCGTGGAGGCCAGGAAGTACGTCGGCAGGTCGGGGTCCTCGACGAGCCTCCGGTAGGCCGTGTGGGCGGCGTCGGAGACGACGTCCATGGCGGCGTCCCAGCGGGCGAGGGCCTCGTCGGACTGGCGGGGCGCGGTGTGCAGGGCGGATGCCTGGAGGGTGGCCGCGACGGACAGTTCCAGGTTCTCCCGGGCGAGGGAGGGGATGAGGTACTTGTCGGAGATGACCTCGCCCTGTTCGGTGACCTTGATCTCGCCTTCGAGGGTGCCCCAGGGCTGGGCGAGGATGGCGTCGTGGGTGGGGCCGCCGCCGCGGCCGACGGTGCCGCCGCGGCCGTGGAAGAGGCGCAGCCGTACGCCGTAGCGGTGGGCGACGTCGCGCAGGCGGCGCTGGGCGCGGTGGATCTCCCACTGGCTGGTGGTGATGCCGCCGAACTTGGAGGAGTCGGAGTAGCCGAGCATGACCTCCTGGACGTCCCCGCGCAGCGCGACGAGGCGCCGGTAGGAGGGGTCGGCGAGCATGTCCTCGAGGATGGTGTCGGCGGCCTTGAGCTCGTCGGTGGTCTCCAGGAGGGGCACGATGCCGATCTTCGCCCAGCCGGCGTGCAGGTCGATGAGTCCGGCCTCGCGGGCGAGGACGGCGGCGGCGAAGACGTCGTCGGCGCCCTGGCACATGGAGATGATGTACGACTCGACGACCTCGGGTCCGAAGACCTCCAGGGCGCGCTTGACGGTCTGGAACACGCCGAGGGTCTTCTCGCCGGCGGCGTCGACGGGCGCCGGGGTGGGGGCGAGCGGACGGCGTGACCTGAGCTCCTTGGCGAGGAGCTTGGACCGGTACTCGCGGGGCATGTCGGCGTAGCGCCACGACTCCTCGCCGAGCCGGTCGAAGAGCTGGCCGAGGGCGTGGTGGTGGGCGTCGGCGTGTTCGCGTACGTCCATGGTGGCGAGCTGGAGGCCGAAGGCGGCCAGGGTGCGGATCGTACGGGCGAGGCGGCCGTCGGCGAAGAGGCCGCCGCGGTGTTCGCGCAGGGAGGCCTGGATGATCCGCAGGTCGGCGAGGAGTTCACCGGTGCCGAGGTAGTCGCGGCCGGGCTCGTGGGCGGTGCCCTTGGCGAGGCGGAGCTTGGTGTTCTCCAGCTTCTGCCGGATGCAGGTGGCCTTGAGCCGGTAGGGCTCCTCGGCGTTGAGCCGCTTGTAGCGGGGGCTGATCTCGGGCAGGGCCTCGAGGTCGGCCTGGAGGGAGGCGAGCAGCTCCTCCGTCGCACCCGCGTAGCGGATGGAGTTGGAGAGGAAGCCGCGCAGTTCGTCGATCATCTCCAGGGCGTCGTTGATGCCGTGTTCGTGCTGGAGGATGAGGACGTCCCAGGTGACCTGGGGGGTGACGTTGGGGTTGCCGTCGCGGTCGCCGCCGATCCAGGTGCCGAAGGTGAGGGGGCGGGTGTCGTCGGGGAGGTGGACGCCGACGCGCTCCAGCTCCGCCGTGAGGTCCTCCAGGACGTCGCCGACCGCGCCGGCGTGCAGTTCGTCGAGGTAGTAGATGGCGTTGCGGGCCTCGTCGGCGGGCTCGGGGCGGACCACGCGCAGTTCGTCGGTCTGCCAGACGAGGTCGATGTTCTCGGCGAGCCGGGTGTCCAGACGGCGCCGGTCGGAGGCGATGACCGGGGTGTCGAGGAGGGCGGCGATCCGGCGGAGCTTGTTGAGGACGGAGCGGCGGGCGGCCTCGGTGGGGTGGGCGGTGAAGACGGGCCGGATGTTGAGGTTGCGGACCGTCTCGCGCAGGTGCTCGGGGTCGGCGTCCTTGAGGCGGTCGGCGGTGCGGGAGAGCAGTCCGCCCTCGGCGGCGCGGCGGGCGCGCAGTTCGCGGCCGCGGTGCACCTGCTCGGTGACGTTGGCGAGGTGGAAGTAGGTGGAGAACGCGCGCACCAGCTTGGCCGCGGTCTGCAGTTCGGTGCCCCGCAGCAGCTCGGCGGCGGCCTCGCCGTCCTCACGGGTGAGTCGGCGCACCTTCTCGACGAGGTCGAGCAGCTCCGGGCCCTCCTGCCGTACCAGGGTCTCGCCCAGGAGATCACCCAGTCGGCGGATGTCGGCACGCAGCTCGCTGCTCGTCGTGGTGGTCTGGTCGTCGGCACTGCTCACAGGTGCGGCTCCTTGCAGTGTTGAAGCTCGTCTGGGAGGGAACCCGGACGGCGTCTCGCGCGGCGTGCGCCGCTTGCGGGCCGGACGTCCGGGAAGAAATCAGAGCGGACCGCGCTGTCCGACCGACTTCAAGGATAGGTGTCGGTCCGGACGCGCAGGCCGACGGGCTCTTGCCGACGGGCTACGCACTGCCATACTTACGTTGCCGTAGGTTACGGAAGCGTAGGAATGCGGTGCGCTTCCGACGGCCCGGCACCCACCCTCAGTCCACATACCCCACAGGGGACACGCATGACCTCAGGCTCCGACGTGCTGCACGAAGCTCCGAAACAACCCGAGTCCGACGACGCCGCGCCCTCCGCCACGCTGGGCGGTGAGCGCAAGCGCTCCGTCGAGCAGATCACGCTGCTGCTCTTCATCACCGTTCCCTTCCTGGCGCTGGTGGCGGCGGTGCCGCTGGCGTGGGGGTGGGGGGTGAGCTGGCTGGACCTCGGTCTGCTGGTCTTCTTCTACTACCTCGGCTGCCACGGCATCACCATCGGCTTCCACCGCCACTTCACGCACGGTTCGTTCAAGGCGAAGCGGCCGTTGAAGATCGCGCTGGCGATCGCCGGGTCGATGGCGGTGGAGGGCCCGCTGGTGCGGTGGGTGGCCGACCACCGCAAGCACCACAAGTTCTCCGACGCGGAGGGCGACCCGCATTCGCCGTGGCGGTACGGGGAGACGGTCCCGGCGCTGATGAAGGGCCTGTGGTG
Source organism: Streptomyces sp. NPDC059787 (assembly GCF_042732315.1). Lineage (NCBI taxonomy): Bacteria > Bacillati > Actinomycetota > Actinomycetes > Kitasatosporales > Streptomycetaceae > Streptomyces > Streptomyces sp. NPDC059787. The sequence goes on along the minus strand of NZ_JBHWHX010000016.1, from coordinate 93,791 downwards.
GGCGCACATCGGCTGGATGTTCGACGAGGAGCAGACTTCGCAGGAAAAGTACGCGCCGGACCTGATCAAGGACAGGACCCTGCGGGCGATCTCCCGGCAGTTCATCTTCTGGACGGCGCTGTCGCTGGCGCTGCCCGCGCTGATCGGCGGGCTGGTCACCATGTCCTGGTGGGGCGCGTTCACCGGCTTCTTCTGGGGGTCGCTCGTCCGGGTGGCGCTGCTGCACCATGTGACGTGGTCGATCAACTCGATCTGCCACGCGGTCGGCAAGCGTCCGTTCAAGTCGCGGGACCGTTCGGGCAACGTGTGGTGGCTGGCGGTCCTGTCCTGCGGTGAGTCCTGGCACAACCTGCACCACGCCGACCCGACATCCGCGCGGCACGGTGTGGAGCGCGGGCAGCTCGATTCCTCCGCCCGGCTGATCCGCTGGTTCGAGCAGCTGGGCTGGGCCTCCGACGTGCGGTGGCCGTCACGCTCGCGTATCGATTCGCGCCGCAACACCTCGGAAGGCGGCGCCCGGCGCGGGAAGGAACCCGTCGAGGCGGCATGATGGTCGCCGTGGCGACCGACTCCAGCAGCACCCCGAGCAACGACAAGCCGCGGCGTGCGCGTCGCACCCGGATGACCGGTGCGGAGCGCCGCCAGCAGCTGCTGGAGATCGGCCGCACCCTGTTCGCGGCGAAGGGCTTCGAAGGCACGTCGGTGGAGGAGATCGCGGCGAAGGCCGGGGTCTCCAAGCCGGTGGTGTACGAGCACTTCGGCGGCAAGGAGGGCCTGTACGCGGTGGTGGTGGACCGCGAGATGCGGCGCCTGCTGGACATGGTGACCGGCTCGCTGACGGCCGGCCATCCCCGCGAACTGTGCGAGCAGGCGGCGTTCGCGCTCCTCGACTACATCGAGGAGTACACGGACGGCTTCCGCATCCTGGTCCGCGACTCCCCCATCCCCCAGTCGACGGGCTCCTTCGCCTCGCTGATCTCGGACATCGCCACCCAGGTGGAGGACATCCTGGGCCGTGAGTTCAAGAGCCGCGGCTTCGACCCCAAGCTGGCCCCGCTGTACGCGCAGGCCCTGGTCGGGATGGTCGCGCTGACGGGCCAGTGGTGGCTGGACGTCCGCAGGCCGAAGAAGGCGGAGGTGGCGGCCCACCTGGTCAACCTGGCCTGGCACGGCCTGGACGGCCTGGAGCCGAAGCCCCGGCTGATAGGTCACCGGAAGTCCTAGCGGGACTCCAGGAACTCCAGGCGGTTGCCCACCGGGTCCTCGGAGTAGAAGCGTCTGTGGCCCGGGAGGTCGTCGTCCCAGGTGACCGGGGCGCCGTGGGCGGCCAGGCGGGCGGCGTACGCCTCGATGCCGGTCACCAGCAGGCCGGGGTGGGCCTTTCCCGCGGGCCGGAAGTCGTCCTCGATGCCCAGGTGGAGGCGTACGTCTCCGGCCTCGAACCAACAGCCGCCGCGCGCCGCCAGGGCGGGCGGCTTCGGCGTCTCGGTCATGCCGAGGACATCGGCGTAGTACGCGCGCAGCCTCTCCTCGGAGCCGGGCGGGGCGGCGAGCTGCACATGGTCGACGGCGGTGAGCATCACGCCTCCCTGACGGCGACCGCGAAGACGCGGCGGAACGGGAACGGGGTGCCGTGGGGGCCCGCCGGATACGCGGCCCGCAGAGCCGCGCGGTACTCGGCGACGAAGGCCTCCAGAGCCTCCGGATCGTCGGCGAGGGCGGTGAGGACGGGACGCAGGCCCGTGCCCTTGACCCAGTCGAGGACCGGGTCCTCCCCGGTCAGCAGGTGGATGTACGTCGTCTCCCAGGCGTCGGTCGTGCAGCCGAGGGCGGTCAGCCGCTCCAGGTAGTCCTCGGGGCGGAGGACGGCGTCGTCGTGGCGCAGGACGTCGGCCAGGCGGGCCCGCCAGCGCGGGGAGGCGGCCAGTTCGCGCATCAGTGCATGGCTGGGGGCGTCGAAGTTGCCGGGCACCTGGAAGGCGAAGGTGCCGCCGGGGGCGATCCCTTCGACCCAGTCACGGAACCGCTCCGCGTGTCCCGGAACCCACTGCAGCGTGGCGTTGCTGACGATCAGGCCGTACGACCCGTCCGGCACCCAGGTACGGACGTCGGCGTGGGCGAAGCCGAGGCTGCCGCCCCCGTGGTCGGCGCGGGCCTTGTCGAGCATCTCGGGCGAGTTGTCGTAGCCGGTGATGCGGGCGGCGGGCCAGCGGTCGGCGAGCAGGGCCGTGACGTTCCCGGCGCCGCAGCCGAGGTCGGCGATGCGGGGCGGGTCCCCCGGAAGCTCCGGGACGCGGGCGAGCAGGTCGGTGAAGGGCCGGGTGCGGTGACCGGCGTGACGCAGGTACTGGGCCGGGTCCCAGACAGGGGTCGCTGCGGACATGGGGCCTCCTGATGACCGACGGACGGGTACCCAGCGTCACCCGTCACTCATCTCGACGTCAAGAGACTCGACATCAAGAGACTTCACATCGACACAACCACTACACTGATCACCATGGAGGACGAGGTCGATCGGCTGGTCGCAGCGTGGCGCCGGGAGCGCCCGGACCTCGACGTGGAACCGCTCGAGGTGCTCAGCCGGGTGAGCAGACTGGCCCGGCACCTGGACCGGGCACGCCGGCTCGCCTTCGCCGAGCACGCCCTGGAGTCCTGGGAGTTCGACGTCCTGACCGCGCTGCGCCGCGCGGGCACCCCGTACCAGCTCTCGCCGGGCCAGCTCCTCACACAGACGCTGGTCACGTCGGGCACGATGACCAACCGCATCGACCGTCTCACCAAGAAGGGCCTGGTGGAGCGGCTGCCCGACCCCAGTGACCGGCGCGGTGTCCTGGTCCGGCTCACGGACGAGGGCCGCGACCGCGCCGACCAGGCACTGGCCGGACTACTGGCGCAGGAGCGGGCGATCCTCGGGGAACTCACCCGCGCCCAGCGCAGCGAACTGGCCGGGCTGCTACGCCAGTTGACCGCCCCGTTCGACAACATTCCCGGTTAGGTCGACGGGTCCGACACCCGCGCGCCGGGCGAGGGCCACCGCGGCGAGGGTGGAGTGCACGCCCAACTTCCCGAGGACGTTCTGCATATGGGTCCGTACGGTGTGCGGGGACAGATACAGGCGCTCGGCGACCGCCTTGCGCCCCAGCCCCGCGACCATGCACCGCAGCACCTCCCGCTCGCGCGGGGTCAGGGACTCCACGAGCCGTTCGCTCTCCGTGCGGTGCCGCCGGGCGGCGGTCAACTCCCGCAGCACGCCGGTGAGCAGCGCGGGCGGCAGATGCGTCTCGTCGCGCAGCACCCCCCGTATGACGGTGAGCAGCCGGTTCAGCGAGCAGTCCTTGGCCACCCACCCGGAGGCTCCCGCCTGGAGGGCGAGCGCGGCCCGGGCCGGGTCGTCCTTCTCGGCGAGGACGACGATCCGTACCTGCGGCTGCGCCGAACGCACCCCGGTGACCAGCGACATCCCGTCGACGAGCCCGTCCTCGTCACCGGCCTGCACGGGTACGGCCGGCCGGCCGCCCGGCACCTTGCCGCCCAGGTCGGCGTCGACGAGCAGCACGTCGAACCGCCGCCCCTCGGCGGCCGCCCGCTCCAGACAGCGCAGCGCGGCCGGGCCGCTGCCCGCCGCGGACACGTCGACGTCCGGCTCCGCGGCCAGGGCCGCGGCCAGTGACTCGGCGAAGATGCGATGGTCGTCGACGACCAGGACTCGAATGCGAACCACGAAACCCCCTTCCCCAAGCTCTCCTCAGAGCAGGGGATTACCCCGTCGTCGGAGGACGACACCGGCGCGGGTACGACGCCGAGGCCCTGTCACCTCACTCACCGGACGTGGGACGGGCCGCCGCAGCCGCACGGCCGCCGCCGCGCGACAACCACCACCCCACCTCGGACGCCGTACCCGACCGTCTCGCCCCCTGAACGGCGCCGGCCCCCACCGGCGCTGTTCATCAGAGTACGGGCGGGGGCCGGGAGCGGAAGGTTATTTGCAGAACTGGCGGCCTTACGCGTTTATGGTGAGCCGCATGTTTCGTCTTGAGACAGAAGTCGACAGAGCCCGACGTGATCTGCTCCGCAGGCGGCTGAGGGACACCAATACGGCGGCCTCACCGGTCCTGCGCGCCCTGCGCGGAACCCCGGACGAACGTGAGACGCCTTTGCACGTGTGGGCATCGGACGCGAACGGTGATCTCGCGGGCGGTCTGGTCGGCCACACCTGGACCGCCTGGCTGCACGTGACCTACCTGTGGGTCGACGCCCGCCACCGGGGAGCGGGCCTGGGCTCCCGCCTGCTGACGGAGGCGGAACGCCTCGCCACCGGCCGCGCCTGCACGGCCTCCCGCGTGGAGACCTGGGACTTCCAGGCCCCGGCCTTCTACCGGAAGCACGGCTACGACGTGGTGTGCGTGATCCCCGACTACCCGCCGGGGATCACGGAGTACACCCTGACGAAGCGGCTGGGCTGAGACTCAGCGCACCCGCCGCGCGCCCGCCGCCGGGACCGCCTCGAAGACGCGGGGGGCCGTGAAGCCGGCCGCCGCGAAGGCCTCCTCCACCGCCTTGGTGATCGTCGGGACGTCGGCCTCCTCCGCCAGGACGATGGCCGAGCCGCCGAAGCCGCCGCCGGTCATGCGGGCGCCGAGGGCACCGGAGGTGACGGCGGTCTCCACCACCAGGTCGAGTTCGGGGCAGGAGACCCGGAAGTCGTCGCGCAGGGAGGCGTGGCCCTCGACCAGGACGGGGCCGATGGCCCGGGTGTCGCCCGACTCCAGCAGGGAGACGACCCGTTCGACCCGCGCGTCCTCCGTCACCACGTGGCGGACCAGCCGGCGGACCTCCTCCTCGTCGCCGAGCCGCTGAAGCGCCGCGTCCAGTTCCTCGTACGGCAGATCCCGCAGCGCGTCCACGCCCAGCAGGGCCGCGCCCTTCTCGCAGCCGGCGCGGCGCTTGCCGTACTCGCCCTCGCTGTGGCTGTGCTTGACCCGGGTGTCGACGACGAGCAGGCGCATGCCCTCGGCGGCCAGGTCGAAGGGGATCTGTCGCTGGGAGAGGTCACGGGTGTCGAGGAACAGGGCGTGGCCGGTCTCGCAGCAGGCGGAGGCCGTCTGGTCCATGATGCCGACGGGGGCGCCGACGTAGACGTTCTCGGCGCGCTGGCACAGGCGGGCCAGCTGCCAGCCGCGCAGACCGAGGCCGAACAGGTCGTTCAGCGCGAGCGCGACCACGACCTCCAGGGCCGCCGAGGACGACAGGCCCGCGCCCGCCGGGACCGTCGAGGCGAGATGGATGTCCGCGCCGGTGACGGTGTGTCCGGCCTCGCGCAGCGCCCACACCACGCCCGCCGGGTAGGCGGTCCACCGCTTGTCGGACTCGGGGGTCAGGGCGTCGACCGCCAGTTCCACGACCGGCCCGTCCACGTCGGCGGAGTGCAGCCGCAGGACGCCGTCGTCGCGCCGGGACACCGCCGCGACCGCGGTGTGCGGCAGGGCGAACGGCATGACGAAGCCGTCGTTGTAGTCGGTGTGCTCGCCGATGAGGTTGACCCGGCCCGGTGCCGCCCACACTCCGTCCGGTGCGGCCCCGTACAACTCCTCGAACCGCTCGGCGACGGACCCCGCGACGGCCCCGCTGGACTCGCTCATGCCCTGACCCCTGCCCCTTCGTGACGTTCTACTTGGCCTGTTCGGCCTGCTCGGCGCGCTGCTGCGCGAACTCCCACGCGTCCGCGACGATCTCCGCGAGGTCGGCGCGCGACGGGTTCCAGCCCAGCTTCTCGCGGGCGGTGGCGGCCGACGCCACCAGGGCCGCCGGGTCGCCGCCCCGGCGGGGTGCCACGACCTCGGGGATCGGGTGGCCGGTGACCTGACGGACCGTCTCGACGACCTCGCGGACGGAGAAGCCGTTGCCGTTGCCGAGGTTGCAGATCAGGTGCTCGCCGGGCGCGGCGGCCCGCAGTGCGAGCAGGTGGGCCTCGGCCAGGTCGGCGACGTGGATGTAGTCGCGTACGCAGGTGCCGTCGGGCGTCGGGTAGTCGTCGCCGTAGACGGAGATCGCGTCGCGCCGCCCCTGGGCGACCTGCAGCACGAGCGGGATGAGGTGCGACTCGGGGTCGTGCCGCTCGCCGTACTGCCCGTAGGCGCCGGCCACGTTGAAGTAGCGCAGGGAGACCGCGCCCAGTCCGTGGGCGGCCGCCTCCCCGGTGATCATGTGGTCGACGGCGAGCTTCGAGGCGCCGTAGGGATTGGTGGGGCTGGTCGGCGCGGTCTCGACGATCGGGACCCGCTCGGGCTCGCCGTACGTCGCCGCCGTGGAGGAGAACACCAGCCGGCGCACTCCCGCCTCGCGCATCGCGGCGAGCAGCGCCATGGTGCCGCCGACGTTGTTGTCCCAGTACTTCTCCGGCTTCACCACCGACTCGCCGACCTGCGAGAAGGCGGCGAAGTGCAGCACGCCGTCGAACGACGGGTCCAGCCATTTGGCGGCGTCGCGGATGTCGCCCTCGATGAACGACGCGCCCGCGGGAACGCCCTCCCGGAAGCCGGTGGAGAGGTTGTCGAGGACGACGACCTCGTGACCGGCCTCGATCAGATGCTGGGCGACGACACTGCCGACATACCCCGCACCCCCGGTGACCAGGTACTTCCCGCTCATGAACTCGCTACCTCTCGCAGTCGCTCGGCCGCGCGCTCCGGCGGCACGTCGTTGATGAACACGTTCATGCCGGACTCGGAACCCGCGAGGAACTTCAGCTTGCCGGACGTACGGCGGATGGTGAAAAGCTCGAGGTGGAGCGCGAAGTCGTCACGCGTGACGCCGTCGAACTCCTCCAGCGCGCCGAACGGGGCCTGGTGCCAGGCCGCGATGTACGGCGTCGGAGGCTCACCCTCCCCGAAGATCCGGTCGAAGCGCTTCAAGAGTTCCAGATACACCTGGGGGAACTCTGTGCGCGCCGCCTCGTCCAGTGCGAGCAGGTCGGGCACCCGGCGCTTGGGGTAGAGGTGGACCTCGTAGGGCCAGTGCGCCGCGTACGGCACGAAGGCCACCCAGTGTTCACCCTCAAGGACGATCCGCTCGTCGGCCCGTTCCCGCTCCAGCACGGCGTCGAACAGGTTCTCGCCGCCCGTCGCCTCCTTGTGTGCGGCCACTTGGCGCAGCATCAGGGCGGTGCGGGGGGTGGTGAAGGGGTAGGCGTAGATCTGCCCGTGCGGGTGCTGGAGGGTGACGCCGATCTCGGCCCCCCGGTTCTCGAAGCAGAAGACCTGTTCGACGGAGGGCAGATGCGACAGCTCGGAGGTCCGGTCGGTCCAGGCGTCGAGCACCAGTCGCGCCTGCTGCTCGCTCAGACCGGCGAAGGAGGAGTTGTGGTCGGAGGTGAAGCAGACGACCTCGCACCGGCCCGAGTCCCCGGCCAGCGAGGGGAAACGGTTCTCGAAGACGACCACGTCGTACGACGAGTCCGGGATCTCGCTCAGCCGGTCGCCCTCGGAGGGGCACAGCGGGCACTCGTCGGCCGGCGGGTGGTACGTACGCCCCTGGCGGTGCGAGGCGATGGCGACGGAGTCGCCCAGCAGCGCGTCGCGGCGGACCTCGGACGTGGTGACGGTGGCGTCCAGCGGACGGCGGTCGGCGGCGTCGCGGACGGTGTCGTCGGCCAGGTCGTAGTAGATGAGCTCGCGGCCGTCGGCCAGCCGGGTCGAGGTCTTCTTCACTGCCGTACTCCTCTGCACCCGCCAATCACTCAACACAATCAAACATAACACATCACAACCCACCAGCGAGCCCTGTTCATCACGATCAAACAAAGAACGCCATGGGAAGTGTTCAGTTGCTGAACACGGAGGCATAGGTTCCGCGCCGGATCAGTTCGCGAACGAAGCGAGTGTGTATGCAAACCCCCACATACCTAGCCGCAGAGCTTCGACTCCCCACCAACTGGCTGGACTACACGATCCTCGGGATCTACTTCGTCGTCGTGCTGGGCATCGGCCTCGCCGCCCGCCGCTCGGTCAAGACCAGCCTCGACTTCTTCCTCTCCGGCCGCTCCCTGCCCGCCTGGGTCACCGGCCTGGCCTTCATCGCGGCCAACCTCGGCGCCACCGAGATCCTCGGCATGGCGGCCAACAGCGCCCAGTACGGCGTCTACACGACCCACTGGTACTGGATCGGCGCCATCCCCGCGATGGTCTTCCTGGGCCTGGTGATGATGCCGTTCTACTACGGCAGCAAGGTCCGCTCGGTCCCCGAGTTCCTGCTGCTGCGCTTCGACAAGGCGGCCCACCTGCTCAGCTCGATCCTCTTCGCGGCCGCGGCCGTCCTGATCGCCGGCGTCAACCTCTACGCCCTCGCGATCGTCGTCGAGGCCCTCCTCGGCTGGCCGCAGTGGGTGGCGATCGTCGTCGCCGGCTTCTTCGTCCTGGCCTACATCACCCTCGGCGGCCTCTCCTCGGCGATCTACAACGAGGTCCTGCAGTTCTTCGTCATCCTCGCCGCGCTCATCCCCATCACCGTGCTCGGCCTGAGGAGCGTCGGCGGCTGGGACGGCCTGTCCGACTCCCTGACCGAGTCGCACGGCGACGACTTCATGACCGCCTGGGGCGGCACCGGCATCGGCAGCGACAACCCGCTCGGCGCCAACTGGCTGACCATCGTCCTCGGTCTCGGCTTCGTCCTCTCCTTCGGCTACTGGACGACGAACTTCGCCGAGGTGCAGCGCGCCCTGTCCGCCAAGAACCTCTCGGCGGCCCAGCGCACCCCGCTGATCGCCGCGTTCCCGAAGATCTTCATCGTGTTCCTGGTGATGATCCCGGGCCTGGTCGCCGCCGTGATGGTCCCCCGGATCGGCACGAGCGACTCGGACCTGCAGTACAACGACGCGATCCCGTACCTGATGCAGCAGCTCCTGCCCAACGGCGTCCTGGGCATCGCCGTCACCGGCCTGCTGGCCGCGTTCATGGCCGGCATGGCCGCCAACGTCTCCTCCTTCAACACCGTCTTCACCACCGACATCTGGGCGAAGTACGTGGTGAAGCACCGCGAGGACGCGTACTACGTCCGCTTCGGCCGCCTGATCACCGCGATCGGCGTCCTCGCCTCCATCGGCACGGCTTTCCTGGCCAGCTCCTTCTCCAACATCATGAGCTACCTCCAGACGCTGTTCTCCTTCTTCAACGTGCCGATGTTCGTGGTCTTCATCATCGGCATGTTCTGGAAGCGGGCGTCCATGAAGTCCGGCTTCTGGGGCCTGATCGCCGGCACCACCGCCGCGATGATCAACTACTTCGTCATCTACAAGCAGGGCATCATCGACATCCCCACCGACCAGGGCGCCAACTTCGTCTCCGCGATCGCCGGCTTCGTCGCGGGCGCGGTGGTCATGGTCGCCGTGTCCCTCTTCACCGCGCCCAAGCCGACGGACGAACTCCAGGGCCTGGTCTACGGGACGCGCTCCCCCGGCATGGCGGAGCCGCCCGCGGAGGGCGACGACGCGTGGTACCGGAAGCCGGCGTTGCTGGGCTGGGGTGCGGTGATCCTGGCTGCCGCCTGCTACATCCCGTTCTCGTTCTGATCGCGGGAGGATTGAGAGAGCATGTCCGAGCACTATTCCGAGCGTGATCTTCAGCAGGAGGTCTCCGAGCTGGAGACCAAGTCCGCGACGGCCGCGCGGTTGTTCGACATCCGGCGGATCATCGGTGGCCTGTTCGTCGTGTACGGCGTGATCGTCACGATCGCGGGGTTCACCGCGTCCGATGCGGACATCGACAAGGCCGAGGGGGTCAACATCAACCTCTGGACGGGGTTGGGGATGCTGATCCTGGGCCTGCTGTTCCTCCTCTGGCTGAAGCTGAGGCCGACGGCTCCGCCGCCGCCGGATGCCGTTCCGGGGGAACGGGAGGAGTAGGGGGCCGTACGGGGCCGTGTGGTCCGGTGCCGTGTGGGGTGCCACGTGCTGGTGTGGGCCGGGGGTGGGTTGCGCTGCCCTGCGTTTGCGGGGTGCCGTCGCGCCCACCCGTGCCGCCCCAGCGGCACGACTGCCCGCGGAGGACGGAGGCGGCGGCGGTAGCGGCAGCCGCGTACGGCGGGAAGGGGACGGGGCGGGGGTGGCCGCCCGCAGCGGCCGGCGCGTCCGCGCCCGCACCCCCTCCAAAGAACCCGATCGCGCCAGTCCGAGGACGGACACCCCCGACCCGGCCCCGACCCACCCACCGACCGCAGGCGCTACCCCAACCTCCACCGGACCGAACACTGCACCGCAGGCACAGGACCCGCACCCCACCGGACCGAAAGCCGCGCCGCAGGGCCTAAGCGCCGCCCCCCACCGGCCCCGCGCGGTCCAGTAGGCCCGTTCGGGCGGCCAGGGCCGCCGCCTCCAGGCGGGAGCCCACGCCCAGTTTCATCAGGACCCGCTGGACATGCGTCCGGGCCGTGGACGGTGCGATGCCCATGCCCGCCGCGATCAGCCGGGTGTCCTCCCCGTCGGCGACCCGCACCAGCACCTCCACCTCCCGGGGCGTCAGCATCCGCAACAACCGCGCACCCTCGTCGTCCGGCTGCGCCGCGGGATTCAGCAGCTCCCCGAACGCCCCCTGCAACAACTGCGGCGCCACCGCCGCCTCCCCCGCCCGCGCCTTCATGATCGCCCGCTCGACCCCCTCGATGCGCTCGTCGTGCCGCACGTACCCCGACGCCCCCGCCGCGAACGCCGCCGCGATACCCCGCGGCGACGGCACCGGCCCCAGCACGACCACCGCCACCTGCGGCCGCTCCCGCTTGATCTTCACCACCGGATCAAAGGCCCCCGCCTCCGCCGGCGCCGCCGTCCCCAGCAGACACACCTCGGGCGCCCTGCTGATCACCAGATCCGCCGCCCCTGAAGCCGGCGCCGCAGCCGCCAGCACCCGGTGCCCCCGCAGCTTCAACGCCGAGGCCAGCGCCTCGGCGAGCAACCGGTGGTCGTCGACCACCATCAGCCGCACTCCCATCGAACAACCAACCCCCCATGACAACGCACCCCCGGATGCCCCCGGAAGCTACACGCTTGTTCGACATCGCGCTCCCCCTACCGGCGAGAATCGCCCCGGATCGCCGAAATTCTCGCATTCGACGGCGATGAGCACATGAGGCGCGATACGCCCGTGGCCCCGTCCCTGACCAGGGACGGGGCCACGAAAAGCAGGAATCCGAACGATCAGCTCGTACCGAAAGCGATCACGAGATACTCCTTCTCGTCCGAAGCCGACGAGAAATCACTGGCGTATATATCGGACATGTACAGACCACCCTGCGAGAACAGGATCTCCGAGTATTCCGGGGACATCCGCGCCTCCACGTCCCGCACGGTCTCCGTCGCCGGGTTCTCCATCAGCGTCGTCTGCTTGAAGGTCCCCCCGTCGATGCTGACGATCTGCCCGCCCTTGTCGTACGGCGGACGCTTGTACGCCAGGAGGTTGCCGCCGTCCATCCGCAGCGGAGTGATCGTGTAGCTGTCACCCGCGTCGGCCCGCTGACCGGTCTGCTTGCCGGTCGCCAGGTCGAAGGCGACGATCTCGTTGGTCTGGCTGTACGACTCCCCGCCGGCCTCGTGCTCCTCGGTGGCGATGTACAGCTTGTCGTCGCCGACCGCCAGCCCGCTGCACTTCTCGAGCTTGTAGATGCCGTCGCAGCGGGCCCCGAACTCGTCGCCCGGCGCGGAGATGCGCGCACGCAGCTTGCCGGTCTTGTTGTCGATGGAGAAGAAGTCGGAGATCCCGCTGCCGTCACCCGCGGACTCGTTGACGTCGGCCGCCACGACCAGTGGGTCGGTGGAGACGACGGCGGCGTACTCGATGCCCTCGTCCATCTTGTACTCGGCGATCACCTTCCCGCTCTTCGGGTCGATGTTCTGGATGTGCAGCTGCCGCTGGTCGTACGAGCCGCACTTGCGCACCGCGACGAGCTTCTCGCCGCCGCCGTACCCGGAGTCGTAGCAGGAGTCGGACGTCTTGGGCATCCACAGCTGCTCACCGGAGGCGATCTCCCAGGCGGCGCCGCCGCTGGTGCTGCCCGCCGCGACGGTACCGCCGCTGATGGTGACGTTGTTGAAGCTGATCGGCATGGTGCCGGACTTGGCGGTCTTGGTCCACAGCTCCTTGCCCGCCTCCAGGTCGATCACCGCGACCTGCGTGCAGGCCTGCGGGTTCCCCTTGGTCGGCATGGCGGGCTTGAAGGTGATCGCCGTCTTGTTGTCCTCGGTGACGCGGTGGGTGGCCTCGCACACCGGTCCGGGCAGGTCGATCGTCCACTTCTCGGTGCCCTTGGCGCGGTCGTAGCCGACGATCTCGGCGATGCCGCTCTTGGCGTACACCGTGTCGGTCAGCCAGGAACCGGAGGTGGAGATGGTCGTGACGTCCTTGGGGGTCTCGGGCGCGGGCACCTGGAACAGCACCTTGGAGCCGGTGTCGGCCGGTGCCTTCTCCTTCGCTTCGGAGGAGCTGTCCCCTCCGCCTCCGCCACCACCGTTCGTCTTGTTCTTGCCGTCGCCGGAATCCGCGGTGGTCTTCTTGTCGTCGTCCTTGCCGGACGAGGACGCGTACCAGACACCGCCGCCGACGATCAGGGCGATGGCCACGACCGCCGAGACGATGATGGCGGCCTGCGTGTTGAACTTCTTCCCGCCACCGCCCGGCTGCGGCTGCATCGGCATGGTCGGCGGCTGCGGATACCCGTACCCGGGCTGCCCGTACGGTCCGGGCTGCTGCTGCCCCGGATACCCGTACCCGGCGGCCGGCGGCTGCTGCCCCGGATACCCGTATCCAGCGGCCGGCGGCTGCTGCGGATACCCGTACCCGGGCCCCTGCGGAGCCGACGGCGGCGCAACCGGAGGCTGCGGAGCGGTCGGAGGAGCCGCCGGAGGCTGCGGGGCCTGCGGGGCCTGCGGATACCCGTATCCAGGCTCCGGAGCCTTGTTGAGATCGGGCCCACCAGGAGTGGACGGCGGCTGCGGCGGCCCGAACCCCGGCTGCTGCGGGGGCTGGTTGGGCGGCGGAGGCGGCTGGGTCATGACGTGAGTACCTCGGAGAAAAGGGGACGGCGGACGACGGACGGCGAGAAGAGGACGAACCGCGACTCTCACTTGCCGTAGGCGAGCATCAGCTTCTCCTTCGACTCGTCATTGCCGGTCAGCCGCGTGGTCGAGATGTAGAAGCGTCCGTCGACCCAGTCGATCGACTTGCTGAAGAAGCTGTTCTCGATGTCCGCGACACCCTGCGGGTTCCGCATCAGTCCGGCCGGCTTGTGGTCGCTGCCGCCGACGGGGATGGCCACGACCTGCCCGCCCGCGTCGTACGACGGCCCGACGTAGGCGATGAGCTTGCCGCCCTCGATCTTCATGGGCTGCATGGACTCCTCGGCGGGGGACTTGACCCGCCACCGCTCCTTGCCGTTGTCGAGGCTGATGGCGACGATCTCGTTGGCCCCGGTGGTCGCCTCGGTGGGCAGGTAGAGGGTGTTCCCGTCGACGACGACGCCCTCACAGCCCTGGAGGTCGCGCGCGAGGATGGCCCAGTCGCAGCCGGGGGCGAAGTCCTCGTCGACGGTGACCTCGGAGCGGAACTTGCCGCTGCCGCCGGTGAAGGCGGATATGTTCCAGGCCTTCTTCTCCTCGTTGGTGCTGTAGACGACCACCGGGTCGACGGAGTAGGCGCGCTCGATGCGCCACCCCTTGTCGAACTTCTGGGTCCACTTCACCTTGCCGGTCTTCGGGTCGAGCTCCTGGAGCTCGTCGTGCTCGTTGGTGCCGCCGGCGCCGCAGGACGCGACCTGGAGCAGCCGCTCACCGCCCGCGAAGGCGGCGGGGAAGCAGGGGGCGTCGCCGTACTTCTTCGCGTCGAACAGCTTCTTGCCGCTGGTCACGTCGTACGCCGTGCCGGACTGCGAGCGGCCCACCATCAGCGTGTTGCCGGTGAGGGACATCTCGATGGAGAGCGCGGAGTCGAACAGCGCGCCGTCGGCGACCTCCTGCTTCCAGCCCTTCTCACCGGTGTTGAGGTCGACGAGCTGGAGCTGGTTGCACTTGGCGCGGTCGCTGCTGCCGCTCATGTAGGCGATGACGACCTTGTCGTCGGACGTCTTCGCCTGCGTGGCCGCGCAGATCTCCTCCGGGAAGGCGATGGCGTCCCAGGTGGGCTTGCCGTCACCGACGTCGTAGGCGAAGAGCTCCTTGTAGGCGGCCTTCACGGCCGTCTTGTCGGTGACCCACATGCCGGGGGCCTCGGCGCCGGAACCGGGCGCGTCGGGCGCCTCCTTGTACCAGAGCACCTTGGACTCACCGGCCTGGCGGCCCTCGTTGAGGTCCTCCGGGTCCTCGCCGCCGTCGCCGCTGCCGTCGCCCGGGTTGACCGGGGCGCCGGAGGAGCCACCCGGCTTCGGGTCGTCGGTCTGCTTGGCGACGGGCTTCTTGTCCTTCTTGCCGTCGTCACCGGAGACGGCCCACACGGTGCCGCCGATCACCAGCAGCGCGGCCACCGCGGCACCGATGATCATGGCGGGCTTGCCCTTGAAGGGGCTCCGGGAGCCGGGCCCGCCGGGCGGCGGCGTGCCGGGCGCCCCGGGGAACTGCGGCTGCGTCGGGTACCCGTACCCGGGCTGCTGCCCGTACGGCCCCGGCTGCTGCGGCTGCCCGTACGGCCCGGAGTTGTACGGTCCGGAGTTGTACGGCCCCGGCTGCTGCGGATACCCGTATCCGGGCTGCGGCGCACCGGCCGGCGGACCCTGCGGAGGCGGAGGGGGCGTCTGCGGAGCCCCGAAGCCACCCCCCGGCGGCGGATCCTGCGGTGCTCCGAAGCCTCCCTGCGGCGGCTGGTTCGGCGGCTGCGTCATCAGCGCGTTCCCCCTTGCTCACTGATTTTTAGCCACGCCCTGAGGTGCGCGATGAACCCAGAGCCGTATTCAGACGTTTCTCAGACTGGGCCCTTTCTATCACCCGGTACGGACACGCCACCGGGCCGTATCCACCCCTGTTCCCAAGGGAGGACCGGCCCGTGATGCCCCCGTTACGCGCCCTCACGCCCTCTTCACACCACGCGCGCCCCCGCGCGCGTGCGGGCAGGGGCGGCTCAGGCGTCCTCCGCCAGTTCCAGCCAGCGCAGCTCCAGCTCGTCCCGCTGCCCGGCCAGTTCCCGCAGCTCGGCGTCGAGTTCGGCGACCTTCGCGAAGTCGGTGGCGTGCTCGGCGATGGCGGCGTGCAGCTTGGTCTCCTTCTCGGAGACCTTGTCGAGCTGCCGCTCGATCTTCTGCAGCTCCTTCTTGGCGGCGCGCTGGTCGGCGGCGCTCTTCTCCGGAGCGGAACCCTGAGGCACCGCGGCCGGTACGGAGGCCGCAGCGGCGGCGGCCTCCTCCATGCGCTTGCGGCGCTCCAGGTACTCGTCGATCCCGCGCGGCAGCATCCGCAGGGTGCCGTCACCGAGGAGGGCGAACACGCGGTCGGTGGTGCGCTCGACGAAGAACCGGTCGTGGGAGATGACGATCATCGAGCCGGGCCAGCCGTCGAGGACGTCCTCGAGCTGGGTGAGGGTCTCGATGTCGAGGTCGTTGGTGGGCTCGTCGAGGAAGAGGACGTTGGGCTCGTCCATGAGCAGCCGCAGCAGTTGCAGCCGCCGCCGCTCACCGCCCGACAGATCGCCGACCGGCGTCCACTGCTTCTCCTTGTTGAACCCGAACGTCTCGCAGAGCTGCCCGGCGGTCATCTCGCGTCCCTTGCCGAGGTCGACGCGCTCGCGCACCTGCTGCACGGCCTGGAGCACCCGCCAGGTGGGGTCGAGCTCGGCGACCTCCTGGGAGAGATAGGCGAGCTTGACCGTCTTGCCGACGCGGACGTGACCGCCCGCGGGCTGCACCTCCCCCTCGCTCCGGGCGGCCTCCGCCAGCGCCCGCAGCAGGGACGTCTTCCCCGCGCCGTTGACCCCGACCAGACCGATGCGGTCCCCGGGCCCGAGCTGCCAGGTGACGTGCTCGAGCAGCACCTTGGGCCCGGCCTGGACGGTGACGTCCTCCAGGTCGAACACCGTCCTGCCGAGCCGTGAGGAGGCGAACTTCATCAGCTCGCTGCTGTCGCGGGGCGGGGGGACGTCCGCGATGAGCTCGTTGGCGGCCTCGACGCGGAACCGCGGCTTGGACGTCCGCGCGGGGGCGCCGCGCCGCAGCCAGGCCAGCTCCTTGCGGACCAGGTTCTGTCGCTTGACCTCCTCGGTGGCGGCGATCCGCTCACGCTCCGCGCGGGCGAAGACGTAGTCGGAGTAGCCGCCCTCGTACTCGTACACGTCACCGCGCTGCACGTCCCACATGCGGGTGCAGACCTGGTCGAGGAACCAGCGGTCGTGGGTGACGCAGACGAGCGCGGACCGGCGGTTCCGCAGGTGCTCGGCGAGCCAGGCGATGCCCTCGACGTCGAGGTGGTTGGTCGGCTCGTCGAGGACGATCAGCTCCTGCTCCTCGATGAGCAGCTTGGCGAGCGCGATCCGGCGCCGCTCACCACCGGACAGCGGCCCGATGACCGTGTCGAGGCCCTTCGGGAAACCCGGCAGGTCCAGCCCGCCGAACAGCCCGGTGAGTACGTCCCTGACCTTGGCGTTCCCGGCCCACTCGTGGTCGGCCATGTCCCCGATGACCTCGTGCCGCACGGTGGCGGCCGGGTCGAGCGAGTCGTGCTGCGTGAGCACCCCGAGCCGCAGCCCGCCGGAGTGCGTCACCCGCCCGGTGTCGGCCTCCTCCAGCCGGGCCAGCATCCGGATGAGCGTGGTCTTGCCGTCCCCGTTCCTCCCCACGACCCCGATCCGGTCCCCTTCGGAGACGCCGAGGGAGATCCCGTCGAGCAGCGCACGCGTCCCGTACACCTTGCTGACGTTCTCGACATTGACCAGATTGACGGCCATTTCTCTCCTGCCCGGTGGATCGATCAGCTTTCAAGCGTAGGCCCTGACGGAACGCGTCCGGGACGTGAGGAGACGGTCGCTCCTGGACCGGCGAACCTTCCGCGGCACGGTCGGAACGCGGCCCCGATCCTCAGACGACCGTCGCCCCCGGCGCCGGCCCCGCCGCCCTGCGCACCGTGCGGCAGGTGCCGGAAGCCCTCAGGGCTCCCGCGATCACGTCGGCCGTCTCCGCGTCCCGGGCGAGGAACGCCGTGGTCGGTCCCGAACCCGAGACCAGGGTGGCCAGCGCCCCCGCCGCCCGCCCCGCCGCGAGTGTGTCCGCCAGTTCCGGGAACAGCGACAGCGCCGCCGGCTGAAGGTCGTTGGAGTCGGCGACGGCGGCGGCGAGCGCGTCGACATCACCCTTGGCGAGCGCGTCGAGCAGTTCCTGCGAGGCCACGGGCCCGGGGATCTCCCGTCCTTCCCCCAGCCGGTCGAACTCCCGGAACACCGCCGGTGTCGACAGCCCCCGCGAGGCCATCGCGAACACCCAGTGGAAGGTCCCCCCGACCTCCAGCCCCGTCAGCCTCTCGCCCCGTCCGGTGCCGAGCGCCGCCCCTCCCACCAGGCTGAACGGCACATCGCTGCCCAGCTCGGCGCAGATGTCGAGGAGCTCTTCGCGTGAGGCGCCCGTCCCCCACAGCGCGTCGCACGCCAGCAGCGCGCCCGCACCGTCCGCGCTGCCGCCGGCCATGCCCCCGGCGACGGGGATGTCCTTGGCGATGTGGATGTGCACGTCCGCGTCACGGCCGTACCGTTCGGCGAGCGCCAGGGCGGCGCGGGCGGCGAGGTTCGTGCGGTCGAGGGGGACCTGGTCGGCGTCGGGGCCGGCGCAGGTCACCCGCAGTTCGTCGGCCGCCGTGACGGTGACCTCGTCGTACAGGCCCACCGCGAGGAAGACGTTGGCCAGGTCGTGGAAGCCGTCGGGGCGGGCCGCGCCGACCGCGAGCTGGACGTTGACCTTGGCGGGGACGCGGACGGTGACGCTCACTGCTGGCCCTGCTCCTTGCTCGTGGCGTGCTCGGCGATGCGCGCGAACTCCTCGACGGTCAGGGACTCCCCGCGTGCCTGCGGGGAGACCCCCGCCGCGACCAGGGCGGCCTCCGCCGCGGCAGCCGAACCCGCCCACCCGGCGAGTGCGGCCCGCAGCGTCTTGCGGCGCTGGGCGAAGGCGGCGTCGACGACGGCGAACACCTCGCGCCGGGAGGCGGTGGTCTTCAGCGGCTCCGTGCGGCGGACCAGCGAGACCAGTCCGCTGTCGACGTTGGGCGCGGGCCAGAAGACGTTCCGCCCGATGGCCCCGGCCCGCTTGACCTCCGCGTACCAGTTGGCCTTGACCGAGGGCACGCCGTACACCTTCGAGCCGGGTGCGGCGGCGAGCCGGTCGGCGACCTCCGACTGGACCATGACGAGGGTGCGCTCGATGCTGGGGAAGGTTTCGAGCATGTGGAGCAGCACCGGGACGGCCACGTTGTAGGGCAGGTTCGCGACGAGCGCGGTGGGGGCGGGTCCGGGCAGCCCGGTGACGTGCATCGCGTCGGAGTGGACCAGCGCGAACCGCTCGGCCCGCCCGGGCGTGCGGGCGGCGACGGTGGCGGGCAGCGCGGCGGCGAGGACGTCGTCGATCTCGACGGCGGTGACCCGGTCGGCGGCTTCGAGCAGCGCCAGCGTGAGCGAGCCGAGCCCCGGGCCGACCTCGACGACCACGTCGTCGGGGCGGACCCCGGCGGTGCGCACGATACGGCGCACCGTGTTGGCGTCGATGACGAAGTTCTGGCCGCGCTGCTTGGTGGGCCGTACGCCGAGGGCGGCCGCCAGTTCACGGATGTCGGCGGGGCCCAGGAGGGCGTCGGGGGTGGGGCTGGTCACGGGACAAGGGTACGGGGCACGGGGACCGGGCAGGTCACGCCTGTGGATAACCGAAGGCGCGGGCCGTGTTCGCCCCGAGGGCGGTGGCGAGGGTGTCCTCGTCGACGCCCCGTACGGCCGCCATGGCCCGCACGGTCACCGGCACCAGGTACGGGGCGTTGGGCCGCCCCCGGTACGGCGCCGGTGTCAGGAACGGCGCGTCGGTCTCCACCAGGACCAGCTCCAGCGGGGCCACCGCGAGCGCGTCCCGCAGGTTCTGCGCGTTCTTGAAGGTGACGTTGCCGGCGAACGACATGTAGTACCCGGCGCCCGCGCAGATCTCCGCCATCTCGGCGTCCCCGGAGTAGCAGTGGAAGACGGTGCGCTCGGGGGCGCCCTCCTCCTTGAGCACGCGCAGGACGTCGGCGTGGGCGTCGCGGTCGTGGATGACGAGGGCCTTGCCGTGGCGCTTGGCGATCTCGATGTGGGCGCGGAAGGACCGCTCCTGCGCCTCCTTGCCCTCAGGCCCGGTGCGGAAGTGGTCGAGGCCGGTCTCGCCGACACCCTTGACCTGGGGCAGCGCGGCCAGCCGGTCGATCTCGGCGAGCGCCTCGTCCAGGCCCGCGTCCCCGCCGGGTTCGCGGGCGCCCTGCCGGGACCAGCCGTCAGGGTCCCCGTGGACGATGCGCGGGGCCTCGTTGGGGTGCAGCGCGACCGTCGCGTGGACGGCGTCGTACGCCGCCGCCGTCTCCGCCGCCCACCGGGACCCCTCGAGGTCGCAGCCGACCTGCACCACGGTCGTCACACCCACCGACGCGGCCTTGGCAAGACCCTCCTCCACGGTGCCGGACTGCATGTCGAGGTGGGTGTGCGAGTCCGCGACCGGCACCCGCAGGGGCTCCGGGAGCGGCGGGGCGGCGTTCTTGTCGGGGGCGTTCGAAGGCATGCCCCCGATCCTACGGAAGCGGCGCGGGCGTCAGGTCGCCCGGCGGAAGGGGTGCAGCAGGTCGGACAGGTGCCAGTGGTGACGCCCGGCCTCCGGCGCCGTCCCGTCGTCGGGCTCCCACACGGCCTCGACAGGCCCGGCGGGCGGTACCCGGTGCTCGCGGTGGGCGGCGTTCCGGGCGGAGGCCACCCGGCCCGGCCGCATGATCCGTACGACGTGGCCGTCACAGTTCCGGCAGGCCGGCCGGCTGAGCGGGGAGGGGACGATCCGTCCGTCCGCGACGTACAGCACGAAGTGGTGGCCGTCGGCGTCGGTGTGGTGCTCTATCTCGTACGACTGTTCCCAGCCGTGGCCGCAGCGCATGCAGGCGAAGGAATACGACTCGTTGACGACGGCGGTGGCGCCCGCGCGCAGCGCGGCCTGCCCGGTGATCTCGGTCATGCCGACTCCTGTCGGTCCACTGGAGGGGGCGGTCGCGCCCCGGTCACCAGTGGACTCCTCCGCCGACGGAACGGCAGGAGGGGCAGCCGAGTATTGGAGGCGATTTGGGGTCCCCTTGCCCGACCGGCCGGCGGACGGCACCGGAGCTTTGCCTTCCGCCGGGCCGCTTTACTCGTCCGTGGGGCGCCCGCTCATCCGGGAAGCGGCCTGCTCGGTGGCCGTTTCGTGTCCCGGGCGCCGTTCACGCCCCCGCGTTCTTGGCCGCCACCACCGCGTCGAAGACCTGCCGCTTCGGCAGCCCCGCCTCCACGGCCACCGCGGCGATCGCCTCCTTGCGCCGCTCCCCCGCCTCCTCCCGCACCCGCACCCGCCGCACCAGCTCGGCCGCGTCGACTTCCTCGGTCCCCTTCTCCGGCGCCCCCTCGACCACCACCGTGATCTCCCCGCGCACGCCCTCCGCCGCCCACGCGGCCAGCTCCGCCAGCGGACCGCGCTTGACCTCCTCGTACGTCTTGGTCAGCTCCCGGCAGACGGCGGCCCGCCGCCCCCCGCCGAACACCTCGGCCATCGCGGCGAGGGTGTCGTCGAGGCGGTGCGGGGCCTCGAAGTAGACGAGGGTGCGCCGCTCCTCGGCGACCTCCCGCAGCCGCCCCAGCCGTTCCCCCGCCTTCCGGGGCAGGAACCCCTCGAAGCAGAAGCGGTCCACGGGCAGCCCGGACAGGGCGAGCGCGGTGAGCACGGCGGACGGGCCGGGCACGGCGGTGACCTTGACGTCCCGCTCGACGGCCGCGGCGACCAGCCGGTAGCCGGGGTCGGACACGGACGGCATCCCGGCGTCCGTCACCAGCAGCACGCGCGCGCCGCCCACCAGCTCCTCGACCAGCTCGGGCGTGCGGGCGGACTCGTTGCCCTCGAAGTACGACACGACCCGTCCCTTGGGGGTGACGCCGAGCGCCTGGGTGAGGCGCCGCAGCCGCCGCGTGTCCTCGGCGGCGACGACGTCGGCGCCCGCGAGTTCCTCCGCGAGCCGGGGCGGGGCGTCGGAGACGTCGCCGATGGGGGTGCCTGCGAGTACGAGGGTTCCGGTCACGCCCCCATCCTCCCAGTACGGAACGGAGCCGGGGCATACCGGTCATGCGCGGGACTCACACAGCCCTGTTCCCTACGATGGCGCGGTGACCAGTACCGCGTCCTCCACGGACACCCGGCAGGATCGGCCGCCGTACGAAGAGCGGCCGTCGTGGCAGCAGCGGCTGCACCGTTTCGGCTACCGGGCACCGGGCCGGGCCAGAGGCGATGTCCGCAGGGACGACGTGTACGACCGCCTGGTACCGCCGTACACGGAGCCGTCGAAGCGGCTGTGGGACACGCTCGGGGTGCCGCCGGTGCTCGCCGGGCGCATCGCCCGCTGGTCGGGGTGGGGCGGCCCGCTGCTGGTCACGCTGCTGGCGGGGGTGCTCCGGTTCTGGAACCTGGGCAGCCCGAAGGCGGTGATATTCGACGAGACGTACTACGCCAAGGACGCGTGGGCGCTGGTCCACCGCGGGTTCGAGGTCAACTGGGACAAGAACGTCAACGATCTGATCCTCTCGGGCGGTGCCGTCCCCATCCCGACGGACGCGGCGTACGTCGTGCATCCGCCGGTCGGCAAGTACGTGATCGGGCTGGGCGAGCTGATGTTCGGCTTCGACCCGTTCGGCTGGCGGTTCATGACGGCCCTGCTCGGCACGCTCTCCGTGCTGATGCTGTGCCGGATCGGCCGGCGCCTGTTCCGCTCCACGTTCCTCGGCTGTCTCGCGGGCGCGCTGATGGCGGTGGACGGGCTGCACTTCGTGATGAGCCGGACCTCGCTGCTCGACGGGGTGCTGATGTTCTTCGTGCTGGCGGCGTTCGGCTGTCTGGTGGTCGACCGGGACCGGGCGCGCGAGAAGCTCGCCGCCGCGCTGCCCGTGGACGCCGACGGCCGGGTCCGCCCGGACGCGTACGCCGCCGAGAACACCCGGATCGGCTTCCGCCCCTGGCGGCTGGCGGCGGGCCTGATGCTGGGTCTGGCGATCGGCACGAAGTGGAACGGCCTCTACATCATGGCCGCGTTCTGCGTGATGGCGGTGCTGTGGGACGTCGGCGCGCGCAGGGTCGCCGGCGCGCACCGGCCCCGCCTCGCGGTCCTGAGGCGCGACCTGGGCTGGGCGTTCCTGTCGACCGTGCCGGTGGCGGTGGTCACCTACTTCGCCTCCTGGATCGGCTGGATCCTCTCCCCGGCCGACGGCACCGGCGGCTACTACCGCGACTGGGCGGTGAAGGACGGCAAGGACAGCGACTGGTCGTGGCTGCTGCCCGACTGGTGGCGCAGCCTGTGGCACTACGAGAACCAGGTCTACGACTTCCACGTGGGCCTGTCCTCGCCGCACACCTACGAGTCCAACCCGTGGAGCTGGATCGTCACCGGCCGCCCGGTCTCCTACTTCTACGAGTCCCCGGCCCCCGGCACGAACGGCTGCCCGGCCGACGCGGGCGAGAAGTGCGCCCAGGAGGTGCTGGCCCTCGGCACCCCGATGCTGTGGTGGGCGGCCTGCTTCGCGATCCTCTACGTCCTGTGGCGCTGGCTGTTCCGCCGCGACTGGCGGGCCGGCGCGATCGCCTGCGGCATCGCGGCCGGCTACGCCCCCTGGTTCCTCTACCAGGAGCGCACGATCTTCTTCTTCTACGCCGTCGTCTTCCTCCCCTTCCTCTGCCTGGCCGTGGCGATGCTCCTGGGCGCCCTCGTCGGCCCACCCCGCTCCACCGACACCCGCCGCGTCGCGGGCGCGACGGCGGCGGGCGTACTGACCCTGCTGATCGCCTGGAACTTCATCTACTTCTGGCCCATCTACACCGGCACCCCGATCCCGATAGACGACTGGCGGGCGCGGATGTGGCTGGACACCTGGGTCTAGCTGGGCAGACACACCACGAGGGCGCGGCGGCCTGCCGCGCCCTCGTGGTCGTTGTCGGTCGTCAGCGGTTGTCGTGGGCCGCCCTCGGACGGCCCGGAGACGGCCCGCCGCTGGCCCCGCAACAACCAGAGCAAGCCACGAGACGGTCGGCACGTGCTGACAACGCCTGAGCCCTCAGCTCAGGAAGCTGCGGTCATTCGCGGATGACTCGGTCGCTGTCTCGGGCGAACGTACGCCCTGTATTCCTTCTGGACTTGACTTTCTTTACCATTGGACAGTTTCGGCGATCTCATTTAGACGCCTACACAATAGGGGATATTCAGAGTAATACGCACTCAGCTTGCGAAGTTGCGCGGCCCTTTGTTCGCGATCCATTAGGCCACCACTTACACACAACAGCAGTACAAGCATTAGCGCGACCGCTGCACGTCCGGCCTCGGGGACACTTTCCTCTACGGTGAAGGACATCACCGTGTCTACCATTACAGGCGCCCACAAGCTAGTTTCCGTCGCATTAGACGCCAGAATGCCAAGCCAGCTACTCCAGAAGTGAGGGCCGCCAAGCCAACCAGCTTGACGCCTGGCAGCCCATTCCGCCACATATAGCCACCTATCCCACAACTCATCGTACGAGGCCTTGTGTCCTCCCGATAGGACTTTTGCGTCGACCAAGATTAGCTCCACGATATCGAAGCCGCCAAGCCGGTCCCCGGGGTCACTCCATTCATATTGCTTCAAAAAATCCCATCCAGCGACCATGAGAATCAACGGCACCGCCCGGGAAGTTGGAACATAACGGCCGGGGGACCAGAAATCTTCTTGAGCTTGTTTTAACAAGCCACTTGCATCTTCGTGCAACTGGTCCATAAAAACGCTCAATGATCGAGCCAGGCTGAAGACTTCATAATCATCGATGAGTTCGCACGGTGGTGACTGGGAGGACGCCCGCAGCAACGTGCTCAAAATCTCCTCCTGATCCAGTCCTGCCGCAATCCCCTTGGACGCCAATTGAAGTCGTTGCTGGAGCCCCAAAGACGCCGAGGCAAGTAGATCGGAGAACGCTATTACCCCCATCGAACCGGGCAAATCCACTAGGGCCTCAACCGCTTGATCGACGATGGGTGCCATGCTCGCAGAAGTAATCAGAGCGACCAATCGATCTCTAGTCTCTTCAGCGTGCTCTTCACTCAAGGCAGCCAGCGTCGACAGCGCGATCAGGTCAACTGTTCCGTCCTGACGCAACGCCCGATTACGGAAAAATTCCTCGAGTTCACCGATGGAATAGACCTCCATGAGGCCAGCGACGGCCGACTCGCGATTAAAGCGGTCACGCGGTTCCTCGAGTAGTTGCTCCCGCAGCACCTGTGCCGCCTGTCGTGCTCGTCGGTCCCCGAGCCGTGCCAAATCTCGCACAGCGTCACATCGAGTGACCCAGGCTTCTTCTACTGCCAAGACGATGTTCAAGAGTTCGGCACTCGCGGCGTCTGGCTGATGCGCGGTGAGTGCAGCCGCCGCAGCGTAGCGGCGTTCGCCGGGTTGACAAGCTAGTTCTATCAGCAATTCTGTGACGTTCGGGTGGCCGATTCTGGCTGCGAGCCGCCACCAGTCAGGGTCAAGGTCGGGATCGGCTTCGCCAAGTTGGGCGAGGAACCACTGAGCATGTGCGTCATCGAGGATGGGGCCCTCTGCGAGGAGATGAGCGGCGACGAGGTGGTCCGCGTCTGTGCCAGACTCCAGCATTTTCAGCAAGTCTTTAGCAAGGGCTGTAGAGCGGTGGGCGGCGTGGATGAGTGTGGCAAGGGATGCCTGTTCGTGGGCACGAGCGCGTTCGATGACTGCGCGCCAAGCGGAATTGGCAAAAGAAAGAATACTAGGAAGTTGTTTCGAACGGAACTCAGCGGCCATGTGCTCGGCGAAGCTAGTATGCAGGAACCGTATATCCGCTGGCGTACGCACCATCATGCCTGTACCCGCGAGGAGCCCTTTGACGTGGTCGGGCCATCCGAGTATCAGGCGACTAGCCGGTACATCCAGGCGTTCGTCCAGCCAGAGCAAAGCAACTTGGGTCAGGTTCTCAACGCCGTGTGAAGTTTGCTCGATGGCAAGGAAGTGCAGCAATGCCTCGCCTCGCTCTGCAGCCAGCTCCTGGATGGCTGCAGAGGCGCCGGGAAACTCATTCCGTACAGCATCCGTCAGCCGTTGCCAATGTTCGTGAAGATTCTTTTGCTTGATCCGGGCTAGATGCCTCCGGTACTGCTCGTAAAGCAAGTACTGGTTACCTGGTAGCGGATTACCTGGGTAAGCCTCATAAACAACTGCTGTGATGGTGGCGAGCAGAGGAACGCGGACCAATGGACCCAGGCAGGCACGATCTACCTGGCGTATGTAATTTTCCGCTGTCTTCTTGTCGTCGAACCACCCTTCCGCGAAGGAGATCAGGCGTGGGCGATCAAAGGGTTCAAGGGAATAGGGAGTCAGGCCAGCAGCCCGCAAAGCGCGGTGCTCATCGCGCGGAAGTTCCCTTGTGGTTACCACTAGTTGATGTGTAGATAGGTGCCGCTCAGCGAAGCGCGCCAATCGAAGCACAAAGGCCCGGCGGGTGGCGCCATCAACGATCTCGTCGACACCATCCACGAGAACTAGCCAGCGCAACCCTGTAGGGAGCACGGTAGGGGTCAGAGCGGTCTCAATTATCTTAGGCTGCCGCGCGAGCTCGGCGGCAGTGACCGAGAGCGGAACTAGGGGAAGCGATGCATCATCTTCCAACCATCCGTTGGTAAAGGTGCTAGTTAGCTGACGCACCAGAGTGGACTTACCACCTCCGGGGCCAGCGACCACCAGAAGATGTCCCGGCCCATTGGTAACAACCTCCTGTGCCGGCTGGGCGGCCGTACCTTCGCCATCTTCTCGGTCAAGGAGCTGCCGTACGTACACCTCCGAAAGGCGGGGCAATCGTCCTTCTGGAAGCACGTAAGGTGCGCTGTCGCTATCCTCCTGCTGCTGGGCAAGCAACGCCCTAGTCGTCTCAGGCAGATGCGGAAGCGATCCTGCCCACTCGGCTCCCCGCGGGAGCGGTGGCCTGGGCGGGACTCCTTGAAAATCTCGTCGGACCCAAGCGCCAAGTGCGACGTGGAATCGCTCCCAGTCGTTCAGGTCGGACGGCTTAGCACCACACACCTTTAGGATCTTGAGTGCCCGGAGGAGCAGGGCCTCGGTGAGTCCAGGGAACCGGGTTGCGGACAGTGTGTGACTAATAGTTGCCTCAGCGTAACCAGAGTTCTCCGCGAGGCGCGCTCGCGTCACGCCTGCGCTTGCAGTCCAAGCACGTAACGCCATCGCGTAGGTACGGCCCGGTTCGTCCGATCGCACGGGTCCTGCTGGACGGCCAGGCGACCGCCTCGAGCTGTCAGCGTGTTCGCTCAATCCTGCTCCCTGCCCCTTCCTATCTTCACAGAATGCCGCGTATTTCGTGTCGCAGGCCAGTAAAAGCAGCTCAGGGGCTCGGAGTTTCCGCTGGCTGGCCACGGAATTGATCACTGGTGTGACCTGGGTGCTGGTCGCCTTCTCACCTGTTGGAGCTGCAAATGGCCGATACCACCCCAGCCGGGTCCGCTCGCTCGCGAGCGAGGAACGCAGCCGTCATCGGCGGTTCCGCTGCACCCACCGTCACCCTGTCCGCCGCTGCAGTGTGGAGCGGCAACTACCTCCCTGCTCTTATCGCTGCCGCGCTACCTTTGTGCGCCTTCATCTGCGTGGTTTGTCCCGCTGTGTGGAGCCGTGATGCAGCCCGGCGGAGGGCTGCACTGGCGGTTTTGGACCGCCTGCTGGGGTGGGATGAAGGCAGGGGCCCGAGCCGTCGGAGCAGGCGGTGAAGGGCTTAACGGTCGAGCGCGCAGCCGGGGCGGAGACCGGAGACTGGCCGCGCCCGGCTGCGCGCCCGCGCCGTGCGCGGACCTTGATGAAGTAGAGAAAGTCTTACCCCGCTGGGAGCACGACGGTTTTCAAGACCAGCCGGTTTCCCGCGCGTCCACCCCACGTAACCTGCGCTTATCACCAGGTATGGCATGTGTCGCGCTCAGGTTGGCTGGAGGTTGGTCACAGAGCTCACAGAGCTCACAGGGCGCCCGGGCGCCGTCATTTCCGCACGGCTGTTTCTGTCACTAGTCGGCTTGTGAACCCGGCGTCGCGCAGGCGCTCATACGCTGCGGCCACGACCTCGGGTACGCGCTGCTCGATCATGAATCCCTGCTGCGGGTAGATCATGAGCCGCTGCTGCGCGCCGGCCAACATGTCGATGACCAGGCGTACGTCTCCGATCGAGTCGACGTAGTCAGCCAGGGTCATGGGTGTGGACGCGCTGACCCACTCGACTTCAGGCCACAGTTTGCGGGCGGTCGCGTAGGCCCGTCGTTCCTCGTACGGCTTGCTGATCAGCAGGACGGAGGACACGGCGGCCCCGCGCTCTTCGAGGAGTGCACGGGAGAAACGAATGTTCTCTCCTGTGTTGCGGGCCCGCGGTTCAACGAGGATCGCATCGGCCGGCACCCCCAGTTCGATCGCCCGCTCGCGGTAGTGCTCGGCCTCACCGCGCGGCATGCGGTCGCGTGTGGTGCGGCTGGTCGCCCCAGTGAAGACGATCAGCGGCATCATGCCCCGGTGGTAGAGGTCAGCAGTTGTGTCCGCGACTCCGAGGTCATGACTGCCGAGTCCGATCGCGACAGAGCATGGGCGCAGCTCGTGCCCCATCTGCTGGAAGTCCCAGAGCCGTTGAGCGTCGGCCCATGCCTGTGCTGAGATCACTTGTTCTCGCCCTCCGCTTTCGCTGAGTCGGGGACCTTGAAGTCGTACGTCCAGGCGAAGCGCGTCGCCGCGTTCACGCCGATGGCGAACTCCACCACGGTGCCGTCGGCCGTATACGTCGTCCGGTGCAGCTCCACCACCCATTCGCCCGGCGCGAGCTGGAGGAGCTGGACTTCGTCCGCCGTGGGGATACGTGCGAACAGCGTCTCCTGCATGTGGTCGATCTCGTATCCGGCGTCGTACAGGACGCGGAAGCCACCGCCCCGGCCGGCGGGCCCCGGCGTCGGGTCGACAATGCGCGTCCCTTCCACGTGCTCAGGGCGGTAGTAGCTCGTCAGCGTGTGCGTCGGCTGCGAGCCCTCCTTGACCACGCGCGCACGTGCATAGACCTCCGCGCCCTCCGGTAGACCGTGCGCCTGGGCGACGACGGCCGGCGCCGTCACACGGCTGACGGTCTGGGTCTGTTCGTTCCGCTTGTACGTACGTCCGGACGCCACGCGGTCCGCGATGAACGCCACTTCATCGCCGTCCCGCCACTTGGCCTTGTCGTACCGTGCGATGCCGAGTCGTTTGAGCGGGGCCCGCTCGCGGACGACCGTGCCGTGTCCGCGCGACGACGTGACCAGCCCTTCGGCTTCCAACGCCTTATAGGCCGTATGGACCGTGGACTTCGAGCCTTCGCCCGCTTCCACTAGGTCCCTGATCTGCGGCAACTGGGCGCCGGGCGCGTACTCGCCGTTCCTGATCTGTTCGGCCAGTCGGTCCGCCAGCTCCCGCCACTTGGGCGCCATGCAGCACTCCTCTCGACATCGACCAGTGAAACACAGTCCCAGGACTGTTGACAGTCCTGGGACTGTGCGTCATGGTCTTACTGAACGGCCCGCAGTCCTAGGACAGCGAGCCCGGAGTGTCCCTATTGGGCTGCTCCTATGCCGCCTGGAGGGCCCCGTGAAACGGGCTCGAAGGAAGCGCAAGCGCCTTGAGAACTCCACACAGGGAACTGCCGGTAACCCGTGGTCCGCCTGCCCGAAGGGGTCGGAAACAAGGCGGAGAAGACCGGCGTGCCCCGTACGGCAACCCGATCGGTTCGAGTCCGGTCCGGGGCACTTCGGCCGCTGCTCAGTGGCCGCGCCGCGTGTGACACGCGGCTTTCTCCAACAACGGCGCGCACCCCCGGAGGGCCAACTCCGGGGGTGCTGTTCGGGCCGTTCCACCGCTGAGAGGAACACGACCCAATGGAGCACATCGTCACTGTTCAGGACGCTGTTACCGCGTTCGCCGACTTCATGGAGCCGACGAACGCGGAGCTGGACGCGATCGAGCGGGAGATGCCCGTCATCCTGGCGGACGTCGACCTGCTGGACGCGCACATCACCACCCTGGACCGCACGCCGACCGAGCTGGACAACCGGCGCATCCGCCGGGCCCGCCGCCGCGCGCTCGCCGCCCGCGTCGCGCTGCTCAATCTGGCGGCCGGCGCGAGCGTGCCGGGAGGTGCGGCGTGAGGACGCTGACCGCACAGATGTCGAGCACCGGCCAGGCGTGGCGCCTGTATGTCGTGCTGTACGGGGTGCCGGACTGGCCCACGTTCCGGTGGGAGCGGTCCGGGCCGGTGCCGACCGTGGCGGAGCGGCGGCGCGCGCTGGCCGCCCTCGGCTACGAGGTGGTGCCGGGCGCGGTGTGGTCCTGGACGGAGGACAGCCGGGTCCCCGACGACGACTCCACCCCGGTTGTGCTGATCGCGTCCGTCGTGGTGCGCGGTCGGGACGGGGGCACCGCATGAACACCAAGACCGTTCTTCCGGCCGTCGCGATGACGGCTGTGTCCATGGTGCTCACCCTGGCCGTGGTCGTGATGTGGCTGGGCACGGCGGTGCCGTGGCCGGTCGCCGTGGTCGTCGGTCTCGGCATCGATGGCGGATGGCTGGCCACCCTCGCCTACGAACGCCGCCTCGCCGCGCAAGGCGACCACAACACGGCCGTGACCGCCATCGGCTGGTCCTTCGGCCTGATCGCCACCGGCGTCCTGGTCACGCACGCCCTGACCGCCGACCACTCCACCGGGGCATGGCTGGCCGTGGCGTGGCTGCCGATCGCCGCCAAGGCCCTCTGGCTCGTGCACGGGTTGTGGGAGCGCACCGCGCTCACCCCGGTCGCCCTGGACGCGATCCGCGGTATCCAGCAGGAGGCCCGCGACGAGGCGGCCGTGGCCCGCGCCCGCCTGCGGGCGGAAGCGGCCACCGAGGAGACCCGGCTGACGGCCGTGACGGAGGCCGGGGCCCGCGTCGCCCGCGTCCAGGCACGGACCGCACAGACCCTCGCCGGGGCGTGGTCGACGCTGGAGACGGCCCGCCAGGGTGAGGACACCAGCAGGGCGCTGACCAGCGTGACGACCCGCGTCACACCCGGTGTCACACCCCGCTGGGAACTGCCGGTGTGGGGGCCGACCGAACCGGTTGCGGCACTGCCGTGGGAGGCCGGTCCGGCGCTCACCGATGACGCGTTGGACGTCATCGTCGACGAGATCCGCCGCAGCGAAACCCCGGCCCTGTCCTACCGGGAGATGGCCGCCCGGTTCCGGGCCGCCGGTCACTCCGCCTCCGAAGTGCGGTTGCGGGCCGCGTGGAAGCGCGTCGCCTGATCACTACAGGTTGTCGAAGATCCGGGCGACAGCCGACCAGAAGCGAAACCAGCGCCGGTGCCGCTTGCTGCAGTACCACCGCCTGCGCCACCAACCGCGCGGCTGCGGCACCGGCGCATCACACCACCTGCACGGCCGCGTATGGACCGCAGAGTCCCCACCCATGCCGCACACCGTAGCGGCCTCCCCGCGCCCACACGGACTGAAGGAATCGCCTAATGAGCAACGCCGACCTGCGCCGCCTGGACCGCGAGATCCGGGCGACGACGAAGAAGCTGGAGGCCGTGCGGCGGGGCGAGTTGTGGCCGCTGAACGGCCGCGAGCGCCGCGCCATGCTCCGTGCCGCCGCCGGTGGCGCCTACCGCGTGGCCCGTGGCCGCAGCGCCGGCCGCGCGGAGCAGCAGATCGAGTCCACCGGCAGCGCCGCCGAGATACGGCTGACCGCGGAACTGTCCGCGCTGCACGGCGAGCGGCAGCGGCTCATCACCGAGGCCGCCCGCGAAAAGGCCGCCAAGAGGTCGTCCGGCTGGTGGTGACCAGCCCGCCTTTCCCCGCCGGGGTGGCCGCTTCTTTCCACAGGCACGGCCACCCCGGCTCTCCCTCACTCCCGCCCCCGAGGGGGCAGTCAGGAGCAGTTCCAGCATGTCTGAGAACGTCGTTCACCTCCACAAGTCCACCGATCCCCCGGCCGCCGACCCGGCGACCGTAACCACCCTCACCGTCGTCCCCGACGCACCCCCGGCCCGGCCGGTGCCGTTGTGGGTGCGCTCGGGCCGCGTGGTGAAGCGCGCGGTCACGCACGAGGGCACCAAGGCCACCGTCCGGGCGGTCGCCCGGCACGGGATGTACACGTTCAACGGTGGGCGGATCGTGGCCCGCCGCACCTGGGACGGCCGTACCGGATCCCGTTACGAGCGGATGATCCGGGCGGCGGAGGCCGCGGGGAACCTGGAAGCGGCGGAGGAGTGGGAGGAACGGCTGCAGCGCTTCCGCGCCGCCCGCCACCACCGCCGCATGGACCTGCTCCACTCCCCCGTCGACGCCGCCAAGGGCGTCGCCGTCGGCGCCGGCATGAGCGTCAGCCTGCTGGTCGCCCTCGGCGTCGTCATGGCGATCAGCACGGAGGACGTCGGGCACGTCGTCACCCCGCTCACGGCAACCATCGACTTCATCGCCCTGCTCATCCGGATCGTGCAGATCGTGTGGGGCCCGGCCCTCACGATCGGCCCGTTCCTTGCCCTACTGGCCCTATGGTCGGTCGGCCGTAAGCAGCACGCCGCACCTCAGTGGGCTCTGCCGGCGAATGTCCGCTCGGACGAGGGTGAGCCGATCACGCCGTCGATCGTGGTCAAGGCTCTGCGCGACCTCGGAGTGCCCGCCCTGGCACGGGCCATCAAGGAGATGGGCGACGCCGGCGCGTCCATGCTCGGACCCATCACCATCGCCGGATGCGGGGTCGAAGTCGACGTGACCCTGCCCTCAGGGGTGTCGACCAACGAGGTGCAGAACAAGCGCCGCAAGCTCGCCGAGAACCTCACCCGGCACGAGCACGAGGTGTTCATCACCATCCCCACCGCCGCCCGCACGGTCCGGCTGTGGATCGCCGACTCCGGCGCCCTGGATGAGCCGATCGGGCCGTCGCCGCTGGTCACCGACGAGACGATGACCGCCGACTACACCAAGGGAAAGGCCCCGTGGGGTCAGGACCTGCGCGGCGACGCCGCCGCCCTGTCCCTGTATCAACGGCACCTGCTCATCACCGGCCTGTCGAACCAGGGCAAGACCGTGGCCCTGCGCTCACTGGCCCTGTGGCTGTCGCTGGACCGGTCGGTGCAGTTCCTCATGGGTGACCTCAAGGGCGTGGGCGACTGGGCCATGTTCGACGGCCTGGCCACCACCTTGATCCAGGGGCCGACGGATGAGCACGTGATCCAAGTGACCGAGATGGTCGAAGGCGCCGTCGACGAGATGAACCGCCGCATCCAGGCCCCGCCCGGCACCACCTTCCCGCCGCTGATCGTGCTGGTCGACGAGGCGCAGGTGGCGTTCATGTGCCCCGCCAAGGACGCCGACAAGCGCCCCTACGGCGGCTCCAAGGCCAACTCCCGTTACTTCATGGCCGTCCGCAAAATCCACAACCAGGGGCGGGCGGTGAACGTGCTGATGTGGCAGGGCACCCAGGACCCCACCAACGAGAACCTGCCCAAGCTCGTGCGCGAGGGCGCCCACACCCGCGCCTCCCTCGCCCTGGGCACCGAGTCGCAGGCCCGCATGGCGCTCGGGGACAAGGCCGTCGACGGGGGCGCCGCACCGAACCTGCTGCGGCCCGGTCTGGATCGGGGAACCCTGGTCGTTGCCTCCGATGGGATCACCATCCCGGCCGGGCAGTCGTCCATCACGGTGCGCACGCACTACATCGACGACGACGCCGCCACCGCGATCACCGACCGGGCCAAGGCCCTGCGCGACGGCGTCACCACCCTGCACACCATCGACCACAGCGCGGACCACGAGCCGCTCGCCGACATCGCCGCCGTCATCGGCGACGCACCCCGCGTCCGCACCAAGGACGTCCTCGCCCGGCTCGCCGCCCGCAACGCCGGCGCCTACGGCGGCTGGTCGTTCCTCGACCTCAAGCGCGTCCTGGACGACGCCGGCGCGGGACCGTACAAGTCCGACGGGGTCATGGTCGTCTCCCGCGACCGGGTGGCCCGCGCCCTCGCCGACCGCGACACCGAGGGTTCCGCTTCCGCCGACTGACGACAGGGAGTCGACCCGCGACGGGTCAGGGAGACAGGGAGAACTCCCTGACCCCCTCCCTGACCCGCCTCCCTGGCCCTGACCTGCACGAATGATCGTCCGGGGAGTCAGGGAGGCACGCAGGTCAGACCCCCGAAAACCCCCTCCACACGGCACCCCGAAGGGGGTGTCGCTGCCTCCCTGGCCTCGCGCCGGAAGGGATTCCGCATGTACCCCGAACCCGCCCATCACGCGCCCACCGAACGGGCCGTGACCGCCTACCAGCCCACCCCGCTGCCGCCCACCATCGTCCACCCGGCGCCGGTCGTCCCCGTCCAGCCGGGCACCGTTCCGGCGGTCGCGAGCATCGTCCTGCCGGACGGCCGGATCGTCACCGGCTACGCCATCGACGCCGTTCGCCCGGAGCCGGTCACCGCGAAGCCGGCCGTCTCGCGGACAGCGGTGAACGTCGCCCTCGGGGGCATCGGCTTCCTCGCGGTGTGCGGCGGACTACTGCTGCTCACCTCGTTCATCGCCGCCCTGACCGCGTTCATCGGCCAGCTCATCACCCTCGCCGCCGTCATCTTCGGCGGCTGGATCGCCGTCCAGGTCCTCAGCGCGAGCGGCCACCGCGGCGGCACCACGGTCAACATCCGCCGAGCCGTGATCAAGCGCAACCACTTCCACGGCTAGCTACGCCAAGGGCGGCCCCCGATTCCGCCAAGAACACCGGGGCCGCCCCTGTCCACCAGCCATCCAACTGACCTGTGGAGGTCTCCCAGCATGACCCAACCCACCACCATCCGGCGAGTGCCCGGCCCACAGCCGCGGCTGCCCGAACCCCTGCGGACCGCACTGGAGCTGGCTGCTACCGGGGTGCCGGTGCTGCCCCTGCGCCAGGGGAAGGTGCCGTTCGGCAACTGCCACCAGTGCGCGGGCAATGCGTGCGGCGGTCGGCCGAACATGAAGAGCGCGGGCCCGTGCCGGTGCCCCGGCGTCTGCCACGCGTGGGCCGCCGCCACCACCGACCCGGCCGTCCTCACCTCCCCGGCCTGGACGGCCGCATGGCAGCGGGCCGTCTCCGTCGCCTACCACCCCGGCGGCGCCGGCCTGACCGTGGTGGACCTGGACGACGCGGGCGCCATCGCCTGGGCCCGCAAGACCCTGCCTGCCACGCGGACCGTGGCGACAACGCGCGGTGAGCACTGGATCTACCGGGGCACCATGACGTCACACAACGCGGTGCGTCCCGGCGTCGACATCAAGTCGACCATTTCCTACGCCCGTTACCTCGGACCCGGCGCCGGCACCATGACCGTCCTGCCGGACGTCGTCCGCGCGCTGGCCACCAAGGATCACTCCCCGGTTCGGCCGGCACTGCAGACCGTCGCCACGCCCGCACGGTCTGAGGGTGGGGAGTGCCCGCACCGCACACCCGCCTATCTGGAGCGAGGCATCGCCATGGCGGAGCAGCGCATCACCGAGGCCCGCAGTGCGGTCCACGCGACCGTGTACCGGACGTTCCTCGCCGTGCTGTCCCGGCACGGCCGGTGCGGCTGCTTCACCGACGCCCACATGACACGGCTGTTCACCGCCGCGCAGGCCAAGGGCGAGACCCTGCGGCACTGCACCGAAGCGTGGACCAACGCCCGCACCACGTTGGGACTGTGACCATGTCCGACGACGACAAGACTCCAGCCCGCGAAGTCATCGCCGACTACGCGCAGGCGCACTTCCGGTACTTCCGCACCGCCGACGGGACCGTGTACGCGCAGAGGAACGGCCACCCCGTGGCCCGTCCGATCCGTTCTCAGGGCACCTCGGGCAGTCACCGGCAGGAACTCATGGTCGGCCTGTTCAACGACGGGCACGGCGTGTTCAACGGCACTGCCTTGAAGGAGGCATTGGACTTGATCGAGGCACTGGCGATGAGCCAGCAAGTACAGGCCGTCCACATCCGCGTCGCTCCCGGCTTCGACGGCGCGACGTGGCTGGACCTGGGCCGCGACGACGGGCGGTCGGTCCGTATCCATCCCACCGGTTGGGACATCGCCATTCCCGACCCGCGTGAGGTGTGCTGGCGCCGTACCCAGCTCACCGGGGAACTGCCCCTGCCCGCCAAGGACACCAACGGCAAGGGCATCGACGCCCTGCTGCGGCTGTGCAACTTCGCCACCGCGGAAACCGAGTGCCTGGCCATCGCCTGGCTCATCGGCTGCCTCGAGCCGTCCGTGCCCGTCCCCGCCCCCTTCCTCACTGGCCCCCAGGGCGCGGGGAAGTCCACCGGCGGCCGGATGCTCGTGCGGATCATCGAGGGCATGACCGGCGACCTGCGCCGGGCACCGAAGGACGAGGAGAACCTGATCGCGGCCGTGGCCGCCGGATGGGTCACCGCCCTGGACAACCTCTCTCACCTCGCCCCGGATCTGTCCGACCTGATGTGCTGCATCGTCACCGGAGCCGAGACCATTAAGCGCGCCCTCTACACCGACGGCGACGTCGTCCGCGCCCGCTACCGTCGCCCCCTGCTCCTGACCGGCATCGACGTGGGCGTCATCCGGCCCGACCTCGCCGAACGCCTTCTCCCGCTCCGCCTGGAACGCCCCCACACCCGGCGCACCGAAGCGGAGTTGTGGGCGGAGTTCGAAGAAGCCCTGCCCGTGATCCTGGGCTCCCTCCTGGACCTCACCGTGCAGGTGCGCGCGGCAGATGCAGACATCCCCACCGACCTACGCATGGCCGACTTCGCCCACCTGTGCGCGCAGCTGGACGCGGCGACCGGTCTCGGAGCGCTGGGCGCCTACCGGGCCGCTCTGGACGACCTGAACGACGACGTCATCGAGGGCGACCTACTGGCGCAGACCGTGCTGAAGCACGCCGCGGGCCTGGACGCCGGGGCAGAGCAGCGGATGACGTCCACCGAGTGGCTGCACTGCCTCACCGGCCTCTACAGCGGTGAGGAGTGCCGTCCCCTGCCCAAGGGGTGGCCGACCACGGGCAAGGTGCTCTCGGACCGCCTCAAGCGCCTTCAACCCACCCTCGCCGCCCGCGGCGTCCTCATCGACTGGGGCCGCACCAGCACGGCCCGCTACATCGAGATGACCCGGCCCCCGGCCCCGCCGCCCCCGCACGAGCAGGCACCGGCGTTCTGACCGGCGGAACCACGCCCCTGCACAAGCAAGAGGAGCACCCCCGCCCGGCGTGCTCCTCTTGCTGTTCGGCGGCGCAGCCGCCCTGCGATGGTCGCGCCGCGAAGCGGCTCCTTCTTCTCGCTTGAACCGCGCACCACAACAGACACTCCCCTTCTCTTGTCCGAAGGAAAGGGACGCTGCGTCACCTGCGTCACCCGAAGACGGCAAGCGCCCGGCGACCTGCCGTTACAGCCGTGACGCAGGTAGGCGAATGCTGCGTCATCACGCGTCACCCGCGTCATCTGGTGACAAAGGCCTGCGTCACCAGATGACGTGCCCAAGGGCCCTGCGTCACCGCGAGACCGCAGGTCAGAGCAACGCGTGTCACAGGTGACGCGATGACGCAGAATTCCGCACCTCGGACGGAGGCGGCCATGCCCTCCCCGCTTGGAGTCCCTATGGCACAGCCGACAGCCCCCGACCCCCGCGCCGCTCTCCGAGGCGGTCTCCCCGACCGGTACCTCACCCCCGCCGACATCGCCGAGATGTTCGAGGTGCCCCTGGAGACCGTCTACCAGTGGCGCAAGAAGCGCACCGGCCCACCCGGCTTCCGCATCGGCAAGCACCTCCGCTACGACCCCGCCGACGTACGCGCCTACGTCACCGGCCTCAAGAACAGCGCCACCGCCGCCTAGCCAGACACCACCGCAGACAGCAGGGAGAGCCGCCGTGCGCGGCTCTCCCTGCTGCGTGTTGAGAGGACCGCCGCCACATGGCAGGCCACATCCAAGACCGCTGGTACAAGACCGAAACCGACGCCACCGGGAAGCCCGTCAAGGCCAAGACCGACCGTCACGGAACGGGCCTCCGCTACCGCGCCCGGTATGTCGGCCCGGACGGCACCGAGAAGAGCAAGTCGTTCCGTGACAAGGAACTGCGGCTCGCCAAGC
Organism: Streptomyces sp. NPDC059787; assembly: GCF_042732315.1. Taxonomy (NCBI): domain Bacteria; kingdom Bacillati; phylum Actinomycetota; class Actinomycetes; order Kitasatosporales; family Streptomycetaceae; genus Streptomyces; species Streptomyces sp. NPDC059787. The sequence goes on along the minus strand of NZ_JBHWHX010000016.1, from coordinate 56,420 downwards.
AGTGGCTCGCGCACATCGAGGCGGACATGTCCCGCGGTCAGTACGTCGACCCCCGAGCCTCCCGGACGACGTTCCGGCAGTACGCGGAACGCTGGGTGCAGACGCACACCGGCGAGATCAACAGCCGTGAAGCCGCGGAGCGTCGGCTCCGGCTGCACGCCTACCCCCACATCGGTTCGCGCCCCCTCGGCTCGTTCAAGCCCGAGCACATCCGCGCCTGGATCGCCGCCCTTGAAGCCACGGTGCCGGCGGAGTCGCACCGGCGCATCATCGTGGGCACCGTTTCCGCGGCGCTGAGTGCGGCGGTCGACGATGGGCTGCTAACCAAGAACCCCTGCCGCGCCCGCACGGTGCAGCTCCCGAAGGCCGGCAAGCCGCGCGTCATCCCGTGGACGGCAGAGCAGGTCTTCGGCGTACGCGCCGCCCTCCCCCGGCGCTTCCAGGCCGCCGTCGATGCCGGGGCAGGATGCGGACTGCGACAGGGCGAGATCTTCGGTCTGGCCATTGACGAACTCGACCTCGAGGGCGGATGGCTGGCCGTTGGCCACCAACTCAAGCGCATTCGGGGCAAGTACGTGTTCGCCCTCCCCAAGGGCGGCAAGGTCCGGGACGTGCCGCTTCCCAAGGCTGTGGCGGCCGTTCTCCGGGCCCACTCCAAGGAGTGCGAGCCGATCGACGTGACACTTCCCTGGCGCACGCCTGACGGCCCTCTCGTGACCAAGCGGCTCATCTTCAGCGGAGTCGAGGGCAACCACGTACGCGTGAGCGTCTTCAACGATCACCACTGGAAGCCCTCCCTGGCCGCCGCCGGCATCATCCCCGAGGCGAAGCCGGGCGAACGCTACGCGTCCGCACGCGAGCACGGGATGCACGCGCTCAGGCACTTCTACGCCTCCGTGCTGCTGGACGCCGGCGAGAACATCCGGGCCCTGAGCCAGTACCTCGGTCACAGCGATCCGGGGTTCACGCTCCGGACGTACACGCACCTGATGCCGAGCAGTGAGGGGCGCACCCGGAAGGCGGTCGACAGCCTCTATCTGGCGTCGAATCCTCAAGATCACGGCCCAGGGACGGCCCAAGCCGCCTGATCCGGCCCCGGCCAGAGACGAACGTCCTGGTCGGGGCCCTACGGGGCCGGATCGCGCGAACTTCATCTACTTCTGGCCCATCTACACGGGAACGCCCATCCCGATAGACGACTGGCGGGCGCGGATGTGGCTGGACACTTGGGTTTGAGCCGTTCCGGTGTCCGGACGGATCTCTGTTCGGACACCAAACGGAAACAGCCGCCCCGGTCGTCACCCCCTGCGCATAGAGTGCTCACTCACCGGGCTTTTTGAACACGTTCATAAGACGTGGGGGGTCCGGCGGAGGGGGAGCGTCCGATGGGCAAGGGGGTCAAGGCCGCCGTCGTCGGCGGTGTGTTCGCGGTGATGCTGGGCGGGGCCGGGTACGGCGCCTACAACATCGTGTCGGCCGTGAGCGGTGGCGGTGGTGGTGGTTCGAGCGCCGCGGGGACGAAGGAGACCGGGCCGCCGGACGAGGGGGAGGTCGAGGAGACCACCAGGAGTTTCTTCGCGGCCTGGGAGAAGGGGGAGGCGTCACAGGCGGCGTCGTACACGAACAACGCGCAGGAGGCCGGCGCGCTGCTGACGGCGTACGGCGACGACGCGCACATAGGTGAGGTCGGCATCACGCCCGGCAGGGCCACCGGCACCACCGTGCCCTTCACGGTGAAGGCGACCGTCACCTTCGACGGGAAGTCCGAGGCGCTGAGCTACGAGAGCGCGCTGACCGTCGTGCGCGGGAAGACCACCGGGCGGGCACTGGTCGACTGGCAGCCGTCCGTCGTCCACCCGGATCTGAAGGAGGGCGACACACTCGTCACCGAGGAGTCCGCGCAGCCGCCCATCGAGGCGGTGGGCCGGAACGGCACGGTGCTGACGAAGGAGGAGTACCCCTCGCTCGGGCCGATCCTGGACACCCTGCGCCAGAAGTACGGCGAGAAGGCGGGCGGCACCCCCGGTGTCGAGCTGGTGATCAGGCACTCCGCGGACACCACGGGCGAGCCGGCCGCCGACACTCCGCTGCTGACCCTCGCCGAGGGCGAGCCGGGCAAGCTGCACACCTCCCTCAGTGCCACGGCTCAGGCCGCGGCCGAGAAGGCGGTGAAGCAGTACCCCGAGTCGTCGGTGGTGGCGGTCAAGCCCAGCACGGGTGAGGTGCTGGCGGTGGCCAACCACCGCGACGACGGGTACAACGCGGCCTTCCTGGGCCAGGTCGCCCCCGGCTCCACCATGAAGATCGTCACCGCCGCCACGCTCATCGACAACGGCGTGGCCTCGATGAACGACCCGGCGCCCTGCCCGTCCACCGCGATCATGCGGAGCCAGACCTTCAAGAACATCACCGGCATGAAGCCGAACGAGGGCGCCAGCCTCGCCAACAGCTTCCTGCGCTCCTGCAACACGGCCTTCATCAAGCTCATCGACGAGGAGCCGCTCACCGACGCCTCGCTCACCCAGGAGGCGCAGGAGCGGTTCGGGCTCGGCCGCAACGACTGGAAGACCGGCATCGACTCCTTCGACGGCAGCGTTCCCGCCGTCGCCGGACCGGACCGCGCGGCGAACGCCATCGGCCAGGGCCAGGTGCAGATGAACCCGCTGAACATGGCCTCCGTGACGGCCACCGCCATCACCGGCACCTTCCGCCAGCCGTACCTGGTCCCCTCCGACCTGGACGGCCGGCAGTTCGCGCAGGCCAAGGGGCTCCCGGCGGGCACCGCCTCCCAGCTCAGGCAGATGATGCGGCTCACCGCCACCCAGGGCACCGCCCAGGAGGCCATGGCCGGGCTCGGCGGTGACATCGGCGCGAAGACCGGTTCCGCCGAGGTCGACGGCAACGCCACCTCCGACAGCTGGTTCACCGGTTTCCGGAACGACGTCGCGGCGGCGGCCATGGTCCAGCAGGGCGGTCACGGCGGCGACGCGGCCGGGCCGATTGTCGCAGCCGTGCTACGAGCGGCCGGCTGACCGCGCCGGGCGCGCGGTAGGACTCTAGTGTGGTGGCCGTCGTTGGCACACGTGAGCACCACGAGGGCCACGGGGAGCCCGGCGGACAGCGGAGGAACGGGAAGCAGTGGGGAACAGAAGGAACGCCGCCGAGGGGCGGAAGACACGGCCCGTCGTGCTCGGCGGAGTGATCGCCGTGGTCGTCGGCGGCGCCGGGTTCGGCGCCTACGCGCTCCTCGGCGGCGGTGCCGCCGAGGACGGCACGCGGACGTCGTCCGCCGCGCAGGCGGAGAACGTCAGGACCGGGCCGCTGTCCGCCGCCGAGGTCACCGGCACGGCCGAACGCTTCCTCACCGCCTGGCAGTCCGGGAAGGTGAAGGAGGCCGCCGCCGCCACCGACGACCCCGAGGCCGCGACCGCCCTGCTCACCGCCTACGCCGAGGACGCCCGGATCACGGACGTCGCCCTCACCGCCGGCACCCGCGCCGGCGGCAAGGTCCCCTTCGCCGTCAAGGGCACGGTGTCGTACGAGAACGCCGGCAAGCCACTGGCGTACGACAGCGCGCTGACCGTCGTACGCCGGGCCGGGGACGGTGAACCGCGGGTGGCCTGGCAGCCGGCCGTGGTGCATCCCGAGCTCAAGGACGGCGACAAGCTGGTCACCGGCGAGGCGGGCACCCCGCCCGTCAAGGCGCTGGACCGGGACGGCAACGAGCTGACCACCGCCGCGTACCCCTCCCTGGGGTCGGTGCTGGACGGGCTGCGCGAGAAGTACGGCGAGAAGGCGGGCGGCGAGGCCGGCGTCGAGCTGCGGATCGTGCGCGGCAAGGAGTCGAAGAAGGCCGAGCTGTCCGACAAGACCCTCCTCGAGCTGAGCGAGGGCACGCCCGGCACGGTGAAGACCACGCTGAGCCCGTCCCTGCAGGCCGCCGCCGAGGCACAGGTGGCGCGGAAGGAGCGGGCGTCGGTGGTGGTGCTGCGCCCGTCGACCGGCGAGATCCTGGCGGTGGCGAACTCCTCGCACGGGTTCAACACCGCGTTCTCGGGTTCGCTGGCCCCGGGTTCCACGATGAAGGTGATCACCTCCTCGCTGCTGATCGAGAAGGGCCTCGCCTCGATGGACGAGCAGCACCCGTGCCCGAAGTACTTCACCTACGGCGGCTGGAAGTTCCAGAACGACGACAAGTTCGAGATCAAGGACGGCACGTTCAAGGCGAGCTTCGCCCGCTCCTGCAACACGGCCTTCATCAGCCAGGCGCCCGAGCTGGCGGACGACGACCTGACCAAGCAGGCCCAGCAGGTCTTCGGGCTGTCGATGAACAACTGGCAGGTCGGCGTGCCGACCTTCGACGGCTCGGTGCCGGTGCAGTCGAAGGCCCCGATGGGGGCCTCCCTGATCGGTCAGGGCGGGGTGCGGATGAACCCGCTGAACATGGCGTCGGTGTCGGCGACGGTCCAGTCGGGCGTCTTCCACCAGCCGTACCTGGTCTCCCCGGAGGTCGACGGGCGGAAGCTCGCGACGGCCTCGCGCACCATGTCGGCCGGCACGCTGGCGCAGCTTCGGGAGCTGATGTCGTACACCGCCTCCTACGGCACCGCCGCGGAGGCGATGGCCGGGGTGAGCGGGCAGAAGGGCGCGAAGACCGGGTCGGCCGAGGTCGACGGGCAGAAGAAGCCCAACGGCTGGTTCACCGCGTACCGCGGGGACCTGGCGGCCGCGGGTGTGGTCCAGCAGGGCGGTCACGGCGGTTCGACGGCCGGACCGATCGTGGCGGCACTGCTGGAGAGCGCCGGCTGAGCCGGCCGAGAGGCCGCCGAGAGGTCAGTGCGGGACGGGTTCGGCGGCGGCCGCGTAGGTCCGCCGCAGGAACCGGGTCAGGGTCTTGGTCTCGAACTGCACCACCGACACGCCGCCCTGCGCGGTGTGGAACTCGACCACGGTCTGGACCCGGCCGCACGGCCACACCCGTATCTCGCCCCGGCCCGCGGGGGCGCGCAGGCCCCGCTCCAGCAGCTCCCGGTCGACGGTCCACTCGCGGGGCGGGGCGCCCGGAAGCGCCATGCGGACACAGCGGGGGTCCTGTTCGGGGTCGTAGCGCAGTACCACGGGTACCGCTCCGCGGTCCTCTTCCAGGACGTCGGTGACGATGTGGGCTCGCGCGTACTGCTCGACTACGGACATCGGGTGGGCCCCTTACGCTGCGTGAATCTGCATGAAAGGCGTGCAATCCGTATACCCACCCCCCGTCCCATCGTGCACCCGATCCGGAATTCGCGCGTCCGAGAGGCGCATATCACAGCCGAGCTATGCGTGAGGTAAAACAATCGGCTCGCTCTTGCGCAGCGTTTGCAACAGGCCACATCATCGAGTCCGTGCACGCACCTGACGGATTCATCAACGCCCCCGTGTCCGCCGCGGTCGGAGTGGTCGCCGCCGGCGCCATCGCCGTGAGCCTGCGCGGCGCCCGCCGCGAACTCGACGAGCGCACCGCGCCCCTGGCCGGACTGGTGGCGGCGTTCATCTTCGCCGTGCAGATGCTGAACTTCCCCGTCGCGGCGGGAACCAGCGGCCATCTGCTCGGCGGCGCCCTCGCCGCGATCCTCGTCGGCCCCTTCACCGGGATCCTGTGTGTCTCCGTCGTCCTGCTGATGCAGGCCGTCCTCTTCGCCGACGGCGGGCTGACCGCGCTCGGCGTGAACATCACCGACATGGCGATCGTCACCACGGTCGTCGCCTACGCGCTCTTCCGCGGCCTGGTGAAGGTGCTGCCGCGCACCCGCCGCTCGATGACCGCCGCGTCCTTCGTCGCCGCCCTGGTCTCCGTCCCGGCCTCCGCCGTCGTCTTCACGCTGCTCTACGCGATCGGCGGCACCGCCGACGTCTCCCTCGGCAAGGTCGCCACCGCCATGGTGGGCGTGCACGTCCTCATCGGCATCGGCGAGGCCGTGATCACCGCCCTGACCGTCGGCGCGGTCATCGCCGTCCGCCCGGACCTGGTGCACGGGGCGCGCGGCCTGACGCGGAAGCTCAAGCTGCGGGTGAACGGCGAGCTGGTCGACGCCCCGGACGCCTCGGAGCCGGAGCCCGTCCCCGCCCGCTCCCCGCGCAAGGTGTGGATCACCGGCCTGGTCACCTCGCTGGTCCTCGCCGGGTTCGTCAGCTTCTACGCCTCCGCCGACCCGGACGGCCTGGAGAAGGTCGCCACCGACCACGGCATCGACGAGAAGGCCGAGGAGCACGCGATCGCCGACTCCCCGCTGGCCGACTACGGCGTCGAGGACGTCGACGACGCCCGCCTCTCCGGCGGTCTGGCCGGTGTGATCGGCGTGGGCGTGACGGTCGTCGCGGGCACCGGCGTGTTCTGGGTGGTCCGCAGGCGCCGTAGCAGCGAGGAGGCCGAGGCCGTCTCCCCCACCGGCACGAGCGTCTGACGTGGGAGCCGGCCACGCCCACAGGCTCTACCGGCACGGGCACTCCCCCGTGCACGCCCTGCCGCCGCACACCAAGCTCGCCGCGGTCTTCGCCTTCGTCCTGGTCGTGGTGTCCACCCCGCGCGAGGCGATGTGGGCGTTCGCGGTGTACGCCGGACTGCTCGCCCTCGTCGCGTACGCCGCCCGCGTCCCGGCCGGCTTCCTGCTCAAGCGGCTGCTGATCGAGGTCCCGTTCGTCGCCTTCGCCGTCCTGCTGCCGTTCGTGGCGGAGGGCGAGCGGGTCGACGTCCTCGGGCTGTCGCTGAGCGTGAACGGACTGTGGGGCGCCTGGAACGTGCTGGCCAAGGGCACCCTGGGCGTGGCCGCCTCGGTCCTCCTCGCCTCCACCACCGAGCTGCGCGAACTCCTGCTCGGCCTCCAGCGGCTGAGGCTTCCGCCGCTGCTGGTGCAGATCGCCTCCTTCATGGTCCGCTACGGCGATGTCATCACCGACGAGATGCGGCGCATGCGGATCGCCCGCGAGTCCCGCGGCTTCGAGGCACGCGGGGTGAAGCACTGGGGTGTGCTCGCCAAGTCGGCGGGCGCGCTGTTCATCCGCTCCTACGAACGCGGCGAGCGCGTGCACCTGGCCATGGTGAGCCGCGGTTACGCCGGTTCCATGCCGGTGATCGACGAGGTGACCGCGGACCGGGCGCAGTGGTCGTACGCTCTCGCCCTCCCCTCGGCCGCCCTCGTCGTCTGTCTGCTGGGATGGACCTTGTGAGTACTGCTTCCCTCGAGGTCTCCGGCCTCGCCTTCGCCTACCCCGACGGCCACCAGGCCCTGTTCGGCGTCGACTTCTCCATCGCGCGCGGCGAGCGGGTCGCGCTGCTCGGCCCGAACGGCGCCGGCAAGACGACCCTCGTCCTCCACCTCAACGGCATCCTGACCGGCGGTACCGGCACGGTGACGGTGGCCGGCCTCGAGGTCGGCAAGCGGCACATGGCGGAGATCCGGCGCCGGGTCGGCATCGTCTTCCAGGACCCGGACGACCAGCTCTTCATGCCGACGGTGCGCGAGGACGTGGCGTTCGGTCCGGCGGCGGCCGGGCTCCGGGGGGCCGAGCTGGAGGAGCGGGTGGACCGGGCGCTGGGCCTGGTCGGCATGGCGGAGTTCAAGGACCGCCCGCCGCACCATCTCTCCTTCGGCCAGCGGCGCCGGGTGGCCGTGGCGACCGTACTGGCGATGGAGCCGGAGATCCTGGTCCTGGACGAGCCGTCCTCCAACCTGGACCCCGCCTCCCGCCGCGAACTCGCCGACATCCTGCGCTCCCTGGACGTCACCGTCCTGATGGTCACCCACGACCTGCCCTACGCCCTCGAACTGTGCCCGCGCTCGCTGATCCTCAGCGACGGCGTGATCGCGGCCGACGGCACCACGGCCGACCTGCTCGCCGACGACGGGCTGATGCGCGCACACCGGCTCGAACTGCCGTACGGCTTCGATCCGCGCTCGGTGCCGGCCGCGCCCGGCCGTTCGTAACGATCGCGCACGGCCGCCTCCGCCCAGGAATCGCAGGCGGACCGGCACTGTTGCACGCACTGTCACAGGCGAGTGGAAGGACCGAGGGACGTGGACGTGCACGGCACGGTGGCCGGGGGGTTCGAGCCGGTCCGGGAGGCGTTCGCGCGGAACTTCGAGGCGCTCGGGGACCGGGGCGCGGCCGTCGCCGTGTACCGGGACGGACGCAGGGTCGTCGACCTGTGGGCCGGGGTGAAGGACGTCGACGGCACCGGGCCCTGGGAGCGGGACACCGCGCAGGTCGTGCGCTCGGCGACCAAGGGCGTCGCCGCCGCCGTACTCCTGCTGCTGCACCAGCGCGGCGAGCTGGACCTGGACGCGCCGGTCGGCCACTACTGGCCGGAGTTCAAGGCGCACGGCAAGGAGCGGCTGCTGGTCCGGCACGTGCTGAACCACCGCGCGGGGCTCCCCGTCCTGGACCGTCCGCTCACCCTGGACGAGGCGGCCGACCCCGTGCGGGCCGCCGAGGCGGTCGCCGCGCAGGCCCCCGCATGGGAGCCGGGCACCGGCCACGGCTATCACGCGCTGACCTACGGCTGGCTGGTCGACGAGCTGGTGCGCCGCGTGACCGGCCGGGGTTCCGGCGAGTGGATCGCGTCGGAGATCGCCGCTCCACTGGGCCTGGACCTGTGGGTGGGACTGCCGGACGCGCAGGCCCACCGCGTCGGCACGGTCGGCAGGATCGAGGGGCCCGATCCGTCCGGGACGCTCCGCGCCCGCCCCAAGCGCTCGGTCACCGACGCCTACGCCGACCCGTCCTCCCTCACCCGCCGCGCCTTCGCGGCGATCACCCCCTTCCCGGACCAGAACGCCCCGGTGTTCCGCGCGGCGGCCCTGCCCGCCGCCAACGGGATCGCGACGGCGGACGGACTGGCGCGCTTCTACGCGTCACTGACCGGCCCGGTCGACGGCGTACGCCTCCTCGACCCGGCCACCGTGGAACTCGCCCGCGCCGAGGAGTCGGCCGGCCCCGACCGGGTGCTGGTCGTGAACACCCGCTTCGGGCTCGGCTACATGCTGCACGGCGGCGCCTCCCCCCTCCTGGCCCCGGGCTCCTTCGGCCACCCCGGCCGCGGCGGCTCCCTCGGCTTCGCCGACCCGGAGTCGGGCATCGCCTTCGGCTATGTCACCAACGGCTTCCGCAGGACGGTGACGGCGGACCCCAGGGCCCAGGCGCTGATACGGGCGGTACGGCAGGCTCTTTCAGCCTAGACGTGGATCGGGTGCGAGATGCGGCCCGACGCGTCGTCGATCTCACCGTGCGCCTTGGTCAGCATCTGCATGGCGAGTTCGTTCAGCGCGCGTGCGCCGGCGATCTCCTCCCCGACCCGTGGCTGATTGGAGTCGGTGTGGTGCCGGTTGGCGTGGCCGTTGGCCCGCACCTCGGACCCGTCGGGCAGCCGGACCAGCGCGGCGGCGCGCGTCTGCCGGTCGTCCTCCTCGAACTCCAGGTCCACGTGCCATCCCACTGCGGTGTGCGTCATGAGGATCACCTCCGGAATATCTAATTCCAGGGTGCCCCCCACACCGCGCCTGTGCACCCGCCCGTGTCTGACAGAAACGCGGCGGCCGGTTCAGGCCACGGTGTACTCCGCGTCCCCGAAGTCCGCGACCACACGGAGTCGGCCCCCGAGTGCTTCCACATAGGCCCGGAGCGTCGCGACCTCGGCCCGGTCCAGCTCGCCGTGCTCGATCGCGGAGACACGAGGTGCCGAAACCCCCATGGACGCAGCGACCTGGCGCTGGGTCAACGCCTGGTCACGCCGGACCTCTGCCAGCTTGAAAGCGCGCACCTCAGCGGTCAGCCTGTCCATGGCAGCCTGCTTTTCCTCAGCCGAACGCACCGACAGCCCAGCGGCCTCACGCCGTTCGCGGGCCTTGCGCTTGGCCTCCTCCCAGCCGACCGTTCTCATTCGTACTCCCTGGTTTCAAGATCGGTGACATGCATGCGGTAGCGCTCCTCGGCGACCGGAATGTTGATGTCGTACCAACGCTGCCAGTTTCCGGACTTGTCACCGGCCACCAGAAGCACCGCCCGACGCACCGGGTCGAAAGCGAAGAGAATCCGGACCTCGCTGCTTCCGGACGATCCCGGTCTCAGCTCTTTCAAGTGATGGTTGTCGGCACCCTTGATCCGGTCGACCAGCGGACGACCGAGCGTCGGGCCCGTGGCCGCCAGCATGTCGATGGCGTCCTCCACCTGCTCTGCACTGTCCCAGTCCTCTTCGGCCAGCGCTTCGAACCACGCTGCGACCTCCGCGACGAGGACCACTTTCCATTGAGCCACGGGCCTGATGTTAATGCAAGCGTTAACATCAGGCCCGATCCTGAACGAGGCAGGCCGGGCGGGGAGACCGAATCATCCAGCGCGCCCGCACACGTTCCCGGGGCGACCGAGAGCGCCAACGACAACGAGCCGATGTGTACACATGGAACACCATGTACTTTTGGTGCATGACGCAGATGCCCATAGAGTCCATCCGTGATGTGCGCGCCCACCTGGCCGAGGTGGTCGAGCGGGCCGACCGTGACGACACGCCCACGGTCATCACCCGGCGTGGCAGGCAGGTGGCCGCGGTCGTGTCGATAGAGGTCCTTCGCAGGTACCAGGAATGGGAAGAGCGCGAGATCAACCGGATCATCGACGAGCGCATGGCGAATCCGGCGGCCGGCATCCCGATCGAGGACGTCATGAGGGAGACGCTGGAGCGCGGTGAGTAACACGTATCGCACCGTCTTCCGGCCGGAGGCTCAGGCGGAGCTGCGCAAGATCCCCCGGGACATGGCGCTCCGGATCCTGGTCAAACTGACGGAACTGGAGACCGACCCGCTCGGCTTCCACACCACGGCGCTCGTCTCCCGGCCGGACCGGCGCCGGCTCCGTGTCGGCGATTACCGCGTCATCTACACGGTCGACAAAGGAGAGTTGGTGGTCTGGGCCGTTCACGTCGGACATCGCTCCACGGTATACGGCACCTGACACGGAGTCCCGGAACTCCCGCGGAAGGAAGCCGGTGAGGGCGCCCCGTCCCCACGGAGCCCTCACCGGCTGGTTCTGCGTTCGTTCAGGCCGTCAGGCCCGTACGAGTTCCCGGTCCTCGTCCTTCCTGTCGTCGTCCGTGCGCAGGCCCTCGCCCTCGACGTCCACGTTGGGCAGGATCCGGTCCAGCCACTTCGGCAGCCACCAGGCCCGCTTGCCGAGCAGCGCCAGCACCGCCGGGACGATCGCCATGCGGACGACGAACGCGTCGAAGAGGACGGCGACCGCGAGGCCGAAGCCGATCATCTTGACCATCGCCTCGCTGGAGCCGATGAAGCCGGAGAACACGGCCATCATGATCACCGCGGCGGCGGTCACCACCCGGGCGCTGTACTTGAAGCCGGTCACCACGGCCTGCCCCGGCTTCTCGCCGTGGACGTAGGCCTCCCGGATCCGGGTCACGAGGAACACCTCGTAGTCCATGGCCAGTCCGAAGACCACGCCGACCATGAAGATCGGCATCATCGACATGATCGGGCCGGTCTCCTCGACGCCCATCAGGCCGGACAGCCAGCCCCACTGGTAGACCGCGACGACCGCGCCGAGGGCCGCGAGGACCGACAGCAGGAAGCCGAGGGCGGCCTTCAGCGGGACCAGGATCGACCGGAAGACGACGATCAGCAGCAGGAACGCCAGACCGACCACCAGGACCAGATACGGCACCAGCGCGTCGTTGAGCTTCTGCGAGACGTCGATGTTCATGGCCGTGGAGCCGGTGACCAGGACGTCGGCGCCGGTGTCGGCCTTGATGTCCGCGCCGGTGTCACGGATGTCGTGCACCAGGTCCTCGGTGGTCACCGAGGAGGGCTTGGAGTCGGGGACGACGGTGATCGTCGCCGTGTCGCCGGCCTTGTTGGGGGCGGCCGGGGCGACGTTCACGACGTTGTCGAGGCCCTTGATGTCGTCGCCGGCCTGCTTGAAGACGGCATCCGGGTCGTCGCTGTTCTTGGCGTCGACCACGACCACCAGCGGGCCGTTGAAGCCGGGGCCGAAGCCCTCGGAGAGCAGGTCGTAGGCGCGACGCTGGGTGGTGGACGTCGGCTGCGAGCCGTCGTCGGGCAGACCCAGTTCCAGTGAGGCCGCCGGGACGGCCGCGGCACCCAGGCCGACCACGCCGAGCAGCAGCACGGCCAGCGGACGGCGCACGACGAAGCTGGCCCAGCGGGTGCCCATGTTCGGGCGCTGCGGCTTCTTCGCGGCGCGGCCCCCGCCGAGCAGCTTGCTCTTCTCACCGGCGGGGCGGACCCGGCGGCCGGCGTAGCCGAGCAGGGCGGGGACCAGGGTGAGGGCGATCAGGACCGCGATGGCGACCGTGCCTGCGGCGGCGATGCCCATCTTGGTCAGCATCGGGATGTTGACGACGGACAGACCGACCAGGGCGATCACGACGGTGAGGCCGGCGAAGACCACGGCGGAGCCCGCGGTGCCGACGGCCCGGCCGGCCGCTTCCTCGCGCCCGCGGCCCTCGGCCAGTTCGGCCCGGTAGCGGGAGACGACGAACAGCGCGTAGTCGATGCCGACCGCGAGGCCGATCATCGAGGCCAGGATGGAGGTGGTGGAGCCGAGGTCCAGGGTGCTGGCCAGCGCGGTGATACTGGCCACGCCGATGCCGACGCCGACGATCGCGGTGAGCAGCGGCAGCCCGGCCGCGAGCAGCGAGCCGAAGGTGATGACCAGGACGACCGCGGCGACGCCGATGCCGATGATCTCGGCGGCACCGGTGTGCGGGACGGCCTGGAGGGCGTCACCGCCGATCTCCACGGTCAGCCCGGAGTCGCGGGCGTCCTCGGCGGCGCCTTCCAGGGCGTCGCGGGAGGAGTCCTCCAGCTCCATGCCGGAGACCTTGTAGCTCACCGAGGCGTAGGCGATGGTGCCGTCCTGGCTGACGCCGCCGCCCTGGTACGGGTCGGTGACGCGGGCGACCTCGGAGCCGTCGGAGAGCTCGTCGACGGTCTTCCGGACGGTCGCCTTGTTGTCGGCGTCGGTCATCTTCTCGCCGTCCGGCGCCTTGAAGACGACACGTGCGGTCGCTCCGTCGGCGCTGGAGCCGGGGAAGCGTTCTTCCAGCAGGTCGAAGGCCTTCTGGGCCTCGGTGCCGGGGATGGAGAAGGACGAGTTGCCGGCCGCCGGGGCGCCGGCCGCGCCGACGCCCGCGAGCGCCAGCAGCGCCACCCAGATGAGGGCTACGAGATGCCGTCGCCTGAAGGCGAACCGGCCGAGTCGATAGAGGAAAGTGGCCACGAGGGCGTACTCCCGGTCAGGTCGTGGTTGCTTCGGGGCAGGTGTGATCAGCCCGACGACGTGAGCGGTGACGTCAGGTGGTGACGGCTGACCGTGGGGACGGTCAGTGAGGGGTCACGCCGAGGGCGGGGAGCACCACGGCGTCGATGTACGAGGTGAGGAACTCCCGCGTGGGCGGCAGGTCGTCGATCAGCGTCCGGGTGGCGAACGCGCCGACGAGCATGTGCACCATGTAGTCCAGCGCCGGGTTGTCCGGGCTGATCTCGCCCCGGTCGACCGCGCGCCGGATCATCCGCCGGAACTCCTCCATCTCCGGTTCGACCAGGAGCTCCTTGAACGCCTGGCGGAGATCGTCGTTCATGTGCACGGCCATGGCGAGCGCGCGCATCAGGGCGGCGTTCTGCTCCATGACGCAGTCGTCCTCACGGCCGACGACGGCGTGCAGGTCGCCGCGCAGGGACCCGGTGTCGATGTCGGCGATGCCGCCCGGCTTCTGGCTGCGCATCGCCCTCACCACCAGCTCGGCCTTGCCGCCCCACTGACGGTAGAGGGTGGCCTTGCTGGACCGGGTGCGGGCGGCCACGGCGTCCATGGTGACGGCGTCGTAGCCGACCTCGCGGAGCAGGGCGAGCACGGCGCCGTACAGCTCGGCCTCGCGCTCGGGGGTGATCCGGCTGCGACGCGTCGTCGCTACTTCACTCATACCGCTCACCTTTCCGCTCCGGTGCCCACCGCGTCAAAGAAACGACACGGTTTCGTACAAGACGAAGGTACTCCACCCCCTAGCGAAACGAAACGGTTTCGTTCGTGGTCTGCGTCACGGTTGTCGGTTACTTATAAGTTGCCGGGCCCGGGACCCCGGCAAAGCATGGGAAAGGTGAGCTATCTGCGTCTGCCCCACCTCAAGGACGACCTGCTGTGCTTCGTGGCCGAGGACGACCTCTGGCTCGCCCCGCTCGACGGACCGGGCCGCGCCTGGCGGCTCACCGTCGACCGCACCAAGCTCGGCCACCCCCGCTTCTCCCCCGACGGCCGCCACATCGCGTACACGAGCTGGCGCAGCCTCGACCCCGAGGTGCACCTGGTCCCGGTGGACGGCGGACCGGGCCGGCGCCTCACCTACTGGGGCAGCTCCGACACCCGGGTCTGCGGCTGGGCACCCCCCGACGAGGACGGCCACGCCGAGATCCTCGCCGTCGCCTCGCACGGCGAGCCCTTCTCGTACTTCACCTGGGCCTACAAACTCGCCTGTGACGGCAGCCCCGGCCGCAAACTGCCCTGGGGCCCGGTCTCCGACATCCAGGTCGCCGACATCGAGGGCGAGCGGAAGTCGCTGCTGCTCACCGGCACCCCGCCGCACGAACCCGCCTCCTGGAAGCGCTACCGGGGCGGCGCCACGGGCAGGCTCTGGCTGCACGGGCACCGGCTCCTCGACGGCCTCGACGGCCATCTGCACTCCCCCATGTTCGTCGCCGGCCGGATCGCCTTCCTCTCCGACCACGAGGGCGTCGGCAACCTCTACTCGTGCGCGTACGACGGCTCCGACCTGCGCCGCCACACCGATCACGACGCCTTCTACGCCCGGCACGCCGCCGGCGACGGCACCCGGGTCGTCTACCAGTGCGCCGGCGACCTGTGGCTCGTGGACGACCTGTCCCCCGGCGCCGCCCCGCGCCGGCTCGACGTGACGCTGAGCGGGCCGCGCTCCGGGCGGCGCCCCTACCAGGTGCCCGCCTCCCGCCACCTCGACGGCATCTCGGTCGACGAGACCGGCCGCGCGAGCGCCGTCGTCGTACGCGGCAGCCTGTACTGGCTCACTCACCGCGACGGTCCCGCGCGCACCCTCACCGACACCCCGGGCGTACGGGTCCGGCTCCCGGAGACGCTCGGCGCGGGCGACCAGGTGGCGTACGTGACGGACGCCGAGGGCGAGGACGCCGTCGAGATCGCCTCCCTGCCCCGGGCCACCGGCCAGCGCGCCCCCCGGCGGCTGGCCGCCGGGAAGCTGGGCCGGGTGCTGGAGATGGTGGCCGACCCCGACGGGCAGCGGCTGGCCGTCGCCGCGCACGACGGACGGCTGCTGCTGGTCGACACCGACGAGGAGAGCCAAGGGGAGGTCACCGAGCTGATCCACTCCGGCAACGGGCCGGTGCGCGACCTCGCCTTCTCCCCCGACGGGGCCTGGCTGGCCTGGTCCCACCCGGTGATCGGGCGGTCGCTGCGGCAGATCAAACTCGCCCGGATCAAGGACCGGCTGGTGCTCGACGTCACCAACGGCCGTTTCGAGGACGAGAACCCGGTCTTCACCCTCGACGGCCGCTATCTCGCCTTCCTGTCCTGGCGCGGCTTCGACCCGGTGTACGACGTGCACACCGGCGACCTGTCGTTCCCGCTGGGCTGCCGCCCGTATCTGGTGCCGCTGTCGTCGGCGACCCCCTCCCCGTTCGCCCTGAACCCCGAGGGCCGTCCGGCCGCCGGCGGGCTGGACCCGGTCGAGCGCGAGGACGCCGAGGAGGGCGGCGAGGCCGGCACGGTGACCGTCGAGGCGGAGGGCCTGGAGAGCAGGGTCACCCCCTTCCCGGTCTCCGCCTCCAAGTACTCGGGGCTGTACCCGGTCGCGGGCTGCGGTCTCGTCTGGCTGCGCTGGCCGATCTCCGGCGCGCTCGGCGAGACCTTCGCCAACCCCAGCGACACCAGCGGCCGGCCCACGCTGGAACACTTCAACATCGGCAAGGCGAAGAGGTCCGAACTCGTCGGCAACCTCGACTTCTTCGCGGTCAGCGGCGACGGCACCCGGCTGGTCGTGGTCGACGAGGGCGAGCTGCGCGCGGTGCCCGCCACCGAGCCCGGCGACAGCGACTCCACGGTGTGGATCGACGCCCGCCGCATCCTGCACGAGGCCGACCCGGCCGCCGAGTGGCGCCAGGCCTACGCGGAGGCCGGACGGCTGATCCGCGCCTACTTCTGGGAACCCGGCATGGGCGGCATCGACTGGGACGCGATCCTGGAGCAGTACCGCCCACTGGTCGAACGGGTCGCCTCCCCCGACGACTTCGCGGACCTGCTGCGCGAGGTCCTCGGCGAACTCGGCACCTCCCACGCCTACGTCACCGCCGCCCGCCGCAACGAGGGACCCCCGCACTACCAGCGCCGCCAGGGCCTGCTCGGCGCCAACCTCGTCCCCCGCGAAGAGGGGTGGACCGTCAAGCGGATCCTGCCCGGCGACTCCTCCGACTCCCGCGCCCGCTCCCCGCTGGCCGGCACCGGCATCCGCGAGGGCGCGGTCCTCACCCATGTCGACGGCCGCCCGGTGGACCCGGTCGCGGGCCCCTACCCGCTGCTCGCGGGCGCGGGCGGTACGACCGTGGAGCTCACCTTCCTCCCCGCTGAGGGAACGGGCCCGCCCCGCCGGGTCGCCGTCGTCCCGCTCGTCGACGAGACGCCGCTGCGCTACCAGGACTGGGTCGCCAAACGCCGCGCGGTGGTGCGGGAGTTGAGCGGAGGCCGCTGCGGCTACCTCCACATCCCCGACATGGGTGGCTCCGGCTGGGCCCAGTTCAACCGCGACGTGCGCATGGAGATGTCCCGCCCCGCGCTGATCGTGGACGTGCGCGGCAACGCCGGCGGCCACATCAGCGAACTCGTCGTGGAGAAGCTGACCCGCACCATCATCGGCTGGGACCTCACCCGCGACGCCCAGCCCGTGTCGTACGCCTCCAACGCCCCGCGCGGACCGCTCGTGGCGCTCGCGGACGAGGCGACCAGCTCCGACGGCGACATGATCACCGCCGCGTTCAAGCTGCTGGAGCTGGGCCCGGTGGTGGGCCAGCGCACCTGGGGCGGGGTGGTCGGCATGACCGGCCGGCACCGGCTCGGCGACGGCACGGTGATCACGGTGCCGATGAACGCGGCCTGGTTCGACGCGTACGGCTGGTCCGTGGAGAACAAGGGCGTCACCCCCGACCTGGAGGCGCTGCGCACCCCGCTGGACTGGGCCGAGGGCCGGTACGCGGTGCTCGACGACGCGGTACGGCTCGCCCTGGAGCTGCTGGAGGCCAAACCCCCGGCGACGCCCCCGGCCTACCGCGACCTGCCCGACCGTTCCCGGCCGAAGCTGCCGCCCCGGACGTGAGAAGGGGTGCCCTTCGCCCGGGGCACCCCTTCCGCTTCAGCGCACGACGCGTTCAGACGTCTTCAAGCGTCTTCGATCGTCCTCGGACGTCTTCGGACGTCTTCGCAGCTCGACGTCAGACGTCGTAGTCCTGGTCGAAGCGCTCCTCGGACTCCCGGGACTCCCGCTGACGCTGCTGCTCGTCCATGCCCTCGTCCCGCCGGCGGCCACGGCCCTGCAGCTGCTCCTTGCCCTGCTGGGCACGCTGCTTGGCCTGCTGCTGGAACTGCTCGGACTTCTCCTGGAACTGATCCTTCATACCCATGTGGGTTCACTCCCGTTGTGGGGTGGGGGGAACTTGCCCGATCAGATTCACACGCCCCGTCACCCCACGCATGTCGATCAGTCACGGACCGTGTTCCGGTGCTGCTCATCGGCGTTGCCGCCCGCCCCGACCAACCCCGTGCGGACGCCCGCGAGCCGGTCCCCGAAGCGCCGCATCTCCCGCTGCCCCACCGTCCCGATGACCGCGGGCAGGTAGCCGCGCACGCCCTGCATCCCGCGCAGCCACCACTGCCCGTACACATGGCTCGCCCGCCGCTCGATGCCGTCCACCAGCCGGTCCACCGCGGGCCCCAGCGGATAGGTCTTGTTCGACGGCCACGGCAGCCGCTGCCGCAACTCCCGCATCACGTCGTCCTGATCGGCCCCGCGCACCATGTCGGTGTCGGTCCACGACAGATACCCGACGCCCACCTTCACGCCCCGGTACCCGACTTCGGCGCGCAGCGCGTGCGCGTACGCCTCCACACCGGACTTGGACGCGCAGTACGCCGTCATCATCGGCGCCGGGGTGATCGCGGCGAGGGAGGCGATCTGGAGCAGATAGCCGCGGCTCTCGGCGAGCAGCGGCAGGAACGCCCGCGCGGTGACCGCCGATCCGATCAGGTTCACCTCGATCACCCGCCGCCAGGACTCCGGATCGGATTCGGTGAACGGACCGCCCGTCGCCACACCGGCGTTGGCGACCACGATGTCGACCCGGCCGAACCGCTCCCGGACCTCCTCGGCGACCTCGGCCATCGCCTCGTGGTCGGTGACGTCCGCGTACCAGTGGTCGCTGTCGCTGTGCAGCCGCGCGGAGACGTCCTTGAGCGCGTCCGGCTCCAGCCCGACGAGCGCCACCTTCACCCCGCGCGCGGAGAGCTTGCGGGCCAGCAACTCCCCGACCCCGCGCGCCGCTCCGGTGACGACGGCGACCCTTCCTTCGAGACTGACCCTGCTCATGCGCTCTCCTCGACGGCGGGTACGGCGTTGACGTGGGCGGCGGCCAGGGCGCGGATCTTCCCGGTGACCAGGTCGGGCGCCTCGACGGGTGTCATGTGGCCGATACCGGGCAGCTCGGTGACGCCGAGGCAGTCCGGCAGCGCGGCGGCGAGCGACCGGGCGTGCACCGGCGGGGTGAGCCGGTCCGCGCCGCCGGCGACGATCTCGACCGGTACCCGCAACTCGGCGAGTCCGTGGTCGAGATCGAGCCCGTCGAGCACGTGCGACCAGGCGTGGCGCACCGCGCGCGGGCAGGCGTGCACGATACGGGCGCACGCCTCGACCATGTCCGGGGCGGAGGCGGGGCCCATCGTCGCGTACTTGAGGATCCGGCGGGCGAGCGGGGTGACCGGCCCGAGCGGGGCCCGGGAGCCGAGGATGTGCCCGGTCAGCCGGGTCCGCGTCCTGCCCGCCCGGATCGGCAGCACCGTCGACTCGGCGACCAGCCGCGAACTGCCGGTGCTGCACAGCAGGACGGCGGCCACGTGCGCGCGGAACGCGGGTCTCGTGGCGGCGGCCATCACCGTCATCCCGCCCATGGAGTGCCCGGCGACCACGGCCTGTTCGCCGGGCGCGAGGGTGGCGGTGAGGACGGCTTCGAGGTCGTCGGCGAGCGCGTCGGTGCTGCACGCCGGGCTCGCGGGGGTGCGTCCGTGGCCGCGCTGGTCGTAGGCGATGACCCGGTGGTCGGCGGCCAGTTCGCGGATCTGCGCCGCCCAGAACGCGGTCGAGCAGGTCCAGCCGTGGGCGAGGACGACCGCCGGCGCCTCCTCGGGGCCGTGCACCTCGACGTGCAGCCGGGCGCCGTCGGCGGAGAGGGCAGTCAGTTCACGGGCGGCGGCGGGCGGGGCGTACGGCCCGGAGGTGACGTGGGTGAGGCGGCTCACGCGGTCACCTCGGCGCTCTCCTGGGTGACCGTGGTGTTGGGGTGCGCCCGCAGCACGGCGTACTCGGCGAGGTCGACGCGCCGGGTCTCGCGCCGGAACTCGCTCGTCGTGCCGGGCCAGATGGTGGTGTTGCGCCCGCTCTCGTCGAGGTACCAGCTGGTGCAGCCGCCGGTGTTCCACACCGTGCGCTTCATCCGCTCCTGCACCCGGTGGTTCCAGGCGCGTACGGCACTGGGGCGGGCGTCGAGGGCGACCCGGCCCCCGAGGACGTCCAACTGCCGTATGTAGTCGGCGAGATAGCTCAGCTGGGACTCGATCATCAGGATCATGGAGGAGTTCCCGAGACCGGTGTTGGGCCCGATGATCGTCATCCAGTTGGGGAACCCGGCGGCGGCCGCACCGCGCAGGGACTGCATCCCGCCCGCCCAGCTCTCGGCGAGGGTCTTCCCCTCGGCGCCGACGACCCGCTCCGCGATGGGCATGTCGGTGACGTGGAACCCGGTCCCGAAGACGATCGCGTCGACCTCGGCCTCGCTCCCGTCGGCACCGACGACGGTGGACCCGCGGATCTCGCTCAGACCGCTCGCGACGACATCGACATTGGGCTGCGCGAGCGCCGGATAGTACGTGCTCGACAGCAGGATCCGCTTGCAGCCGATGCGGTAGTCGGGGGTGAGCTTGGCGCGCAGGGCCGGGTCCTTGACGGCGCGGCCCATGTTCCGCTTGGCCAGCTGCTCGACGAAGCCGAGCTCGCCGGGGTGCTTGGTGAACGCCTGGACCTGCAACTCCCTGATGCCCCAGAGCAGTCCGCGGCGCAGCTTGGTGGTGACGGGCAGCGCCCGGTGCAGGGCGCGCTCGGCACCGCTGATGGGCCGGTCGACTCGGGGCAGGACCCAGGCGGGGGTGCGCTGGAAGAGGGTCAGCCGCGACACCAGGGGCTGGATCGACGGCACGATCTGGATCGCGGACGCCCCGGTGCCGACCATGGCGACCCGTTTGCCGCGCAGATCGTATTCGTGGTCCCACTGGGCGGAGTGGAACACCTTGCCGGGGAAGGTGTCGAGGCCGGGGATGTCCGGCAGCCTGGGCTCGGACAGCGGCCCGGTGGCGGACACCACCACGTCCGCGCTGAGGTTCCCGCTACTGGTCTCGATCTCCCACCGCATCCGCTCGCCGTCCCACACCATCCGCTTCACCTCCGAGTCGAGGCGGATGTGGGGCCGCAGCCCGAAGACGTCGGTGACGTGCTCCAGGTAGGCGCGGATGTGCCGCTGCCCGGAGAAGGAGCGGGGCCAGTCGGGATTGGGCGCGAAGGAGAACGAGTACAGGTGCGACGGCACGTCGCAGGCGCAGCCGGGGTAGCTGTTGTCGCGCCAGGTACCGCCGACACTGCCCGCCCGCTCCAGGACGACGAAGTCGGTCATCCCCTCGCGCCGCAGCCGCACGGCGGCCCCGAGCCCGCCGAACCCGGATCCGACCACCGCCACTCGTACATGCTCGTGCCCTTGTTCGTGCTCGTGCTCGGCCATCCCGAAGCCTCCACGCATCGCTCAGAACTCCGCCAGTGAACACTGGCGCAATGGGGAGCGTAGAGCAGCTCCGTACTGATGGGTAGGGGGCGCACGAGGAAAGTTACCGCCGGTACGCCCTAGGCTTCAGGCGTGGCAGAAGAGAGCGAAGGACCCGGTGAGCGGCGCGAGTACCGCATGGACGAGCTGGCCCGGCTGGCCGGCATCACGGTGCGCACGCTGCGCTTCTACCGCGAGCGCAAGCTGATCCCGCCACCGCGCCGCGAGGGCCGTATCGCCTGGTACGACGACCATCACCTGGCCCGCCTGCGCACGATCACGGCGCTGCTGGAACGCGGCCACACCCTGAACGGCATAGCGGAACTCGCCGAGGCCTTCGACCACGGCCGCGACGTCGGCGACCTCCTCGGCATGGACACCCCCACCGACGAGGTCCCCGTCCGCCTCACCCCCGAGGAACTCGCCGACCACTTCGCCGGCGAGGTCACCCCGGAGAACCTGGCCGCCGCGCTGGACCTCGGCTACCTCGGCGTCGACGGCGAGGAGATCGTCCACATCAGCCGGCGTCTGCTGGACGTGTCGTCGGCCCTGGTCCGCGAGGGCATCCCGCTCGCGGAGGTGCTCCGCACCGGCGCGGAGGTCCGCACCCACGCCGACACCCTGGCCGACCTCTTCGCCGGCCTGATCCTCCGCCACGCCCCGGAGGAGTCCCTCCACCGCCTGCGCCCGCTGGCCCGCAGCGTGGTCGACGCGGAACTGTCCCTGGCCCTGGACCGACGCCTGCGCAAGCGGGACTAGCGGTTCCTCACATACCCGAGGTCGACGGGCGTCACCGGCGGCCCGTCCCGCCGCACGCCCGCCAGCAGCTCCGGCAACTGCGGCGGCCACAACGGCTCCGTGTCCCCCGCCAGCTCCTCCGGCGACCACCAGCGCCACCGCAGGATCCGGTCGGCGGCGTGCGCGGCGGCGAGGTCTCCCGTGAGGTCACGCCGGGGACCGCGGGCGAGGAAGATGTGCTCGCTCTGCCGCACCGGAACACCGGCCCGGGTGAAGTCGTGCTCCCACAGACACAGCACGGTGCCGTCGAGCGCGATGTCGTCCCACCCGGTCTCCTCGCGCAGCTCCCGCCGCGCGGCCTGCTCGGGCGTCTCCCCCGGCTCCATGCCGCCGCCGGGCATCGCCCAGTGGACGCCGACCTCGTCGTTGTCGTACCGGAACATGAAGACGGCCCCGTCCGGATCCAGCACGGCGACCCGAGCGGCCTGCCTGGGCACCCGCATCAGCTCACACCCTGCTCGTAGGCCACCGTCACGGGCGCGTGGTCCGACCACCGCTCGGCGTGCGTGGCGGCGCGCTCGACGCGGGCGTCGACCGCCCGTCCCGCGAGCCCCGGGGTCGCCATCTGGTAGTCGATCCTCCATCCGGTGTCATTGTCGAAGGCCCGCCCCCGGTAGGACCACCAGGAGTACGGCCCGTCCACGTCCGGATGCAGCGCCCGCACGACGTCGACGTACCCGCCGTCCGCCGGATCGAGCACCCGGGACAGCCACTCCCGCTCCTCCGGCAGGAACCCGGAACTCTTGGTGTTCCCGCGCCAGTTCTTCAGGTCGGTCTTCTCATGGGCGATGTTCCAGTCCCCGCAGACGACGACCTCCCGCCCCTCGGCGGCGGCCCGCACCCGCAGCCCCTTGAGGTGGACCAGGAACTGGTCCATGAACCGGACCTTCTCCTCCTGCCGCTCGGTCCCGACATCCCCGGACGGCAGATAGAGCGAGGCGACGGTCACACCGGGCAGATCGGCCTCCACATACCGCCCACTGCCGTCGAACTCGTCCGACCCGAACCCGATCCGCACGCGCTCGGGCTCACGCCGGGAGTACAGGGACACCCCCGCACGCCCCTTGGCGGCGGCGGGCGCGTGCGTCACGTACCACCCCTCGGGCTCCCGCACCTGCTCCGGCAACTGCTTCGCCTCCGCCCGCACCTCCTGCAGACACAGCACATCGGCGGAGGTCCCGGCCAGCCACTCCACGAAGCCCTTCTTGGCGGCGGCCCGCAGTCCATTGACGTTGACGGAGGTCACAGTGAGCATCAGGGCACGATACGACACTCCAGGTCCGGGCATGTTTTACGGTATTCGGCATGGAAATCCGCCCGGTCCCCTACGACCACCCCGACGCCGTCAAGCTGGACGCCGAAGTCCAGGCCGAGTACCACGTCCGCTACGGCGACGGCGGCGACGCCACCCACATGGACCCGGCGGACTTCAGGCCCCCGAACGGCACCTACCTGATCGCCTACGACGAGTCCGACGTCCCCGTGGCCTCCGGCGGCTGGCGCACCCAGGACGCCAACGGCGAGGGCAACCGTGACGGCGACGCCGAGCTCAAGCGCATGTACGTGACCGAGCAGATGCGCGGCCGGGGCCTGGCCCGCCGCATCCTGGCCGCCCTGGAGGAGAGCGCCCGCGCGGCCGGCCGCACCCGCATGGTCCTGGAGACCGGCACCAAGCAGCCGGAGGCCATAGCCCTGTACACCTCCAGCGGCTACGAACCCTGCGAGAAGTTCGGCTACTACCGCTTCCACGAGGACAGCCGCTGCTACGCGAAGGCGCTCTAAGACCGGCGCCGGGTCATTGCCAGAAGACCTCTTCCACGATGATCTGGGGGGTCCTCCACACGCCGAATGAAGGTGTAGCGCAGCCAGCCGTGCCCATGACCGAAGAAGAAGATGCGAGGGCCCTTCGGAACGCTGGACTGGATCGGCCTGACCCTCATGCCGTCGGGAAGGTCCGCATCCGTGTCGATGCCCCGGAAGTACGGGTCCTTCGCCGTGACGAGTTCAGCGCGCACGGCGTCGACCGTCTTCCGCACATGCTCAGGCAGGGTGTCGCGAACGGCCTGAGCCTTGAGCGTCCAGTCCATCTGCCACGGCGGTCCCATGAACCCGTCGTCGGTCACTGACCAGGCTCCAGCCGCTGTACCTCGTGTCGGATGTGGGAGGCTTCTTCCAGGAGCGCCTTGGCCTCGGCGATGTCGGTGGACTCTGCCGCACGGTGGTGGAGATCAGCCATATGGGCATCGAGCTCCCGATCTCGTGCGACCGCGTACTCACCCCACCAGCGGGCCATGAACGCAGGCACCGTGCTGATGTCATACGCGTCCGCGACGGCCCACTTCCAGTGCTCGTCGAAGTCCGGAAGAAGCTGGGGAGCGTGCTGAGCGATGGCAGCACGCAGCGCCTTGGGGTTCCGCTCGGGCATGGGCGGAACGGCCGGCGTGGATTCTGCTGCGTGTGCGGTCATGACCGGGTGTACCCCTTCGTGCTCCTTCGGCGCACCGTGCCTACGACGATAGCCCGCCTCGACGCCTTGGGTGAGCCGTTCGATTTTGGCTCCTTGCACGGCCCGGGGACTCATGAGTACGACCCCGGGGCGCAGTCACCGGTCCCGCTGCCGACGGCGTCTTCGGTGTCGTGCGCGTCCGGCGAGGACAGGCGTCGACCCCGGGACTCCGCGACGCGCAGTGCGTCGGCCAGGCGCTCGGTGAGCCGGACGGCGGTGTAGCGCACCTCGACGTTCGGGGACAGGGGATCGTCCAGCACCCTTCGGGCGCGGCCAAGCGTTTCCAGGCCGTCGGCCAGTTGCCGAGCCTCCGTCTCGTCCGCCAGTCGCGAGACATACCCGCCCTCGCCGCCGTTGAGGAGGAAGCAGGGTTTGCCTTCCGGCGAGGACCAGGGCAGCAGTCGCAGTGAGGGGGTCGGCTCCATCACGCGGCCGCCTTCCCCGCCCCGACGACGTACTGGTCGGGGTCCAGGTACGGGCGAACGAGCCGGGACTCCGCTCCGTCGAGCGGGGGGTGCAGGCAGTACGGGGAGCGGTGGAGCGGGAGGCGGGCGGAGTCGCCGGCATCGGGAGCGGGACTCCGGTGTCCCACGCGGCGAGTTCCGGTACCGGGCCCGAGGAGAAAGCCCAGCCACCGGACGATACGGCGGATAAGGTCATGCATGTTGACGCTCCGATTCAGCGTTGACCACACCCCGGGGCCCTGCCAGGCCGCCGGGGTTTCACTTCAGTACCCCTGCATCAGGTTGCGTTAGGTAGCAATAGGAAGCATACGGTTGCACCCATATGTGGTGGGGTGCTTTTCCTCGCTTTAGCGTGCAGGCATGGCCGATGAGCGTGAGTGGAGACCCGACCCGACGAGTCACGTCTACGTGTATCTGCAGGTCGTACACCACATCGCGGAACAGATCCGGGCGGGGCGGCTACGAGCGGGTGCGCGTCTTCCCGCCGAGCGCGACCTTGCGGAGCAGTACGGCGTGGCCGTCAACACCGTCCGCCGAGCCGTCCGTGACCTGCGCGACCGAGGGTTGGTCATCACCGTCCCCATCAAGGGCACGTTCGTACGTCCCGAAGCGTCCTCCGAGGCACCCGGAAGCGAGGACGGGACCGTCAACTGAGAGCCGACGCGCCGCCGGACGCCCCCAGGCCCGTCTCCCGCCGAGGCTCGACCTTCACATCTCCGTCTCACCCAACCCCCCTGCACCCGGCGGCACATCGCGGAGGCCCACGGTGATCCTGAGCCACTGGCCGCGTCGGTCCGTTCCGCCCCCGCCTGCTTAAGTCGCCCTTAAACGCTCATTAAGCGATCAGCCACAGAGTTTAGAGCGTCAAATAACCGCAGGTCAGAGCCAGTTGGAACACAAACCGGACAGTTGGTTGCACCGTCAACCGTCCGTAGCATCGGGGCTCCCAACGACCCACCCCCACTCCCCCCACACGCAACTTCCCCACAGACAAGGTGTGTTCAGTCATGGCCGCTCACCGCGCACGCCGGTGGTCGCTCGGCGGGCTCGTCCTGCTGGTCTCCACCGCGGTCGTCGCCGCTTTCGCCTTCCTCACCACAGGGCCGTCCGCCCACCGGGCCGACGCCGCCACCCCCACCGCGCCGACCTGGTCCGACGAGTTCGACGGCCCGGCCGGCAGCGCCCCGGACCCCGGCAAGTGGACGCTGGAGACCGGCGGCAGCGGCAACGGAAACCACGAGCTGCAGTACTACCGCGACAGCAGGGACAACGCCGCCCTCGACGGCGACGGCAACCTCGTCATCACCGCCCGCAAGAACACCGACACCGGGCTCCAGTGCTGGTACGGGGCCTGCCAGTACACCTCCGCCCGCCTCAACACCGCCAAGACCTTCACCCAGGCCTACGGTCGCTTCGAGGCACGTATCAAGGTGCCCCGCGGTCAGGGCATGTGGCCCGCGTTCTGGATGCTCGGCGACGACCTGGGCACGGCTGGATGGCCCAACAGCGGCGAGATCGACATCATGGAGAACGTCGGTTACGAACCCGGGATCGTCCACGGCACCGTCCACGGCCCCGGCTACTCCGGTGGCGGTGGCATCGGCGCCGCGTACACGCTCCCGGGCGGCGCGGCCTTCGCCGACGGCTTCCACGTCTTCGCGGTCGACTGGAGCCCCGAGAAGATCACCTGGTCCGTCGACGGCACCACCTACCAGACCCGCACCCCTGCCGATCTCGGCGGCAGGAAGTGGGTCTACGACCACCCGTTCTTCCTCATCCTCAACCTCGCCGTCGGCGGCGACTGGCCCGGCAGCCCGAACGCCGGCACCGCGTTCCCGCAGACGATGACCATCGACTACGTACGCGTCTCCGCCTCCGGCGGCTCCTCCGGGAACGGGGGCACCACCCGGACCGGCGCCGTCAAGGGCATCGGCGGCATGTGCGTCGACGTCGCCGGCGCCTCGACCGCGGACCGGACCCCGATCCAGCTGCACGACTGCACCGGCGTCGACGCGCAGCAGTGGACCCTGGGCGGCGACGGCACCGTACGCGCCCTCGGCAAGTGCCTCGACGTCCGGGACGCCTCCACCGCGGACGGGACGCCCGTGCAGCTCTACACCTGCAACGGCACCAAGGCCCAGCAGTGGGCCTACACCTCCGCCCGCGACCTGACCAACATCGGTGCGGACAAGTGCCTGGACGCCGAGGGCGGCTCCTCCGCCGACGGCACCCCCCTGCAGATCTGGACGTGCACCGGCGCCGCCAACCAGAAGTGGACGGTCGCCTGACCTCACGGTCCACCGGCACCACGCCCCCGGCTCGACCCCGAGCCGGGGGCTTTCGGCATCCGGTCGGCCGGCGCTCCACCCCTCTTTTGGCCGATAGCGCAGGCCTCACTTTCAAAGTACTTTCGAAGTCATGAGCGCTGACAACGCCGCCGTGAACTTCTCCGAGTTGGTGAACAAGAACAAACAGACGCTGGCCCGGCTGAAGGAGTCGCCGCGTCTGCTGCTGCACCGCAGGGACGGCGAGGACCTGGTCCTCACCACCGCGGCACGGGCCGAGCAGGATCAGACTGTCGTGTCCGCAGCCACTCGGATACTCGCCGCGATGGCACGCCGGGAGCCGGGGAGTACGGAACTACTCCTCGGCATACTGCCGGACGCCTTTCCCTGGGTCCGGTTCCTGCCGGAGTCCGATCTCCACGCCTTCGCCGTCGAACTGGTCGACACCATGCGGGCCGCCGACTCGCTCGGCAACAGCGCCTCCGTCGCCCAATTGCTCATCGCCTGGCAGCACACGGCGGAGATCCACTCGGATCCCGATCTTCTGGCCGCGTTGACCAGGGATCACGGCGAGGATTACGGGCCGGTGCCCGACCCGCGGGACGCCGCATGACGGCGGGCCGCGGCGACCGAGCCGCGCCTCCGGCACCGGAGGGGCACTGGGAGGTCCGCTTCGCGGACGCCGCCTCGGCCAA
Source organism: Streptomyces sp. NPDC059787 (assembly GCF_042732315.1). Classification (NCBI taxonomy): domain Bacteria; kingdom Bacillati; phylum Actinomycetota; class Actinomycetes; order Kitasatosporales; family Streptomycetaceae; genus Streptomyces; species Streptomyces sp. NPDC059787. The sequence continues at coordinate 28,496 of NZ_JBHWHX010000016.1, read as the reverse complement.
GGGCTGGGAGAGCCTGGCCCAGCAGGCCCGGGAGAACACCTACCGCGCCTGGCTCGCCATGCGGACCACGCCCAGGCCGGCCGTGGAGTCACCCCGGCACCATCGGCTCAAGGGCAGCCTGGCACACGGTACTCATCGCGGGCAGATCTGCGAGCAATGGCAGATCGAGGTCACCGGCGGCGGTCGTGTCTGGTATCTCCTGGACATCACTCGGGCAACATGCTGGATCACCTTCGCCAGTACCGGTCACCCTCGGGCCACGGACCACCGTTGACGTTCATGTGACGACTGCCACGGAGCCTTGAGGGCGGCCCTCAGGCAACACGAAGAAGCCCCCGCCGATTTCTCGGCGGGGGCTTCCAACTGTGCAGTGGACCTGAGGGGATTTGAACCCCTGGCCCCCTCGATGCGAACGAGGTGCGCTACCGGACTGCGCCACAGGCCCTTGCAACGAGTGAAACTTTAGCATCCCGATCGGGGTGCTCGGAAATCCGTTGTCCTGGCACTACTCGTTGGCGGCCTTCGGGCGGTCGCCGTCCTCGTACTGGTCGAAGAGGGGGGTGCGGCCGCGTTCGCGGGAGCGGCGGGCCGAGGCGGCCCGGCGGGCGTCGCTGCGGTCGTCGGCGGGGGCCTCCGGGTCCGGGTCCGCTTCCTCGGCCGGCTCCTGCGCCTCGTCCGCCGGTACGGCGCTGGAGCGGGCCGAGCTCCAGGTGTCCGGGGCGCCCAGGTCCACGTCGCCCGTGGCACGGGGGGCGACCGGGGCGGTCACGTACGTCGGGAGCGGTACCGGGACCGGGTCCCAGCTGTCGCCGCCCTGGCCGGGCCGCCGCTGCCGCTCGCGCTGCTGGTCGACCCACTCGGCGTGGTCGGTCTGCTCGACGAGCGCGCGCCGGTCCGCGGCGAGCGCGGTCATGCCCGGGTCGACGTCGACTCCCGCTTCCGGTCCCTCCGGTTCGTCGGGGTCGACGTCCTCGACGGACGGGCGGCGGCGCGGCTGGCGCTCCCGCTCGCGCAGCCGCTGCGCGGCGACCTCGGCCTGGCGGCGGTCCATCTGGTAGGCGAAGCGGCGGCGCTCCTGGGAGCGGAGGTAGGCGATGTACGCGCTCAGCAGTACGGCCGGCACGCCGGGCGCCCAGAGGAAGGCCAGTCCGCCGACCGCCGCGACGATCGCGCCGAGCGTGAAGGCGGCGAAGAGCATCGTGGTGGTGCGCCGGCGGCGGGCGAGCGCCTTGGAGCGCTGGGCGCGCGCGGCGGCGGCCTGCGCCGCCCGTGCCCGCTGGACGTCCGGTCCGCGGCGGGCGGCCGGGACGTGTCCCCGCGCGGCGGCCGGTCCGGGCGTCCGCCCGTCCGCGCGCTCGCGCGGCGGCCGGGCAGGTGCCGGTTCCGGCCGCTCCTCGGGGGGCGACGGTACGGGCGCCTGGGCCTGCGGACGGGTCTGGGACACGGCGAAGGCCCGGACGTCCACCGTGTCGGTGACCGCGTCCGGGTCGTGGACGTCGTGCTCCCCCTCGTCGGCGGAGCGCGCCTGCAGGTCCTTGGCGTACCGGCGCTCCATGCCCGCCCGTCCGGACAGCAATCGGATGGCGGTGCTGAAGCGTTCCGTCGGACGGGCCTCGTTCAGCTCGTCCTGCCTACGGAGCCACATCGGCACCAAGTAGGCGGCCCAGGCCCCGACGATGACTGCGTAGATGAGGCCGCTGCTGCTCACATCTCACACGGTAGAGGGGTTTGCACGGGGCCATCCGCCAATTGGGCCGGTGTGTCGCACGATCTGGCTGATATTTCGAACTTTTCTTGTGACCGGCGCGATCAGGGACCCCCTCAAAGCGGGAATTCCACGCCTGAAGGCGGTCACCTTCCGCTTAAATTCGAACGTTTATTCAATTTCCGGGGCCGTGCGGGATTCCCGGATTACGCCGCTCGTGGCCGGACCGCCCCTCGGAGCGTGCCCGGCGCCACCGGGCGAGCAAACCGTCGGGGACCTCCTCCGCCGTGAGCGCGAAGACGAGGTGGTCGCGCCAGGCGCCGTCGATGTGCAGATATCGCGGGCGCAGACCCTCCTCGCGGAATCCGAGTTTCTCCACGACCCTGCGGCTCGGCCCGTTCTCGGGGCGAATGCAGACCTCGACGCGGTGCAGTCCGACGGCGCGGAAACAGTGGTCCACGACCATCGCCACGGCCGTCGGCATCACTCCGCGGCCGGCCACCGACTCGTCCACCCAGTAACCGACGTGGCCCGAGCACATCGAGCCCCAGGTGATCCCGGCGACCGTCAACTGGCCGACGAGACGGCCCTGGTACTCGATGACGAACGGCAGCATCCGGCCCGCGTTGGCCTCGGAGCGCAGATGGCGGACCATCTGACGGTAGGTCGGCCGGTGGGTGACCGGGCCGCTGGGCGTGGGCGGCGGGATCGTCGCCTCCCAGGGCCGCAGCCAGTCGCGGTTGCGGCGGTTGACCTCGCGCCAGGCCTTCTGGTCGCGCAGCCTTATCGGCCGGAGGACGATGTCGCCGTCCACCAGCTCGACCGGCCAGTGTGGGCTGTTCAGCGCGCACCCCCGCCCGTGGCGTCCGGTCTCGGGTGGTCCCCGCCGCGCAACTGGTCGACGGCGTGCCTCAGCAGCGGCTCCAGGACGGCGAGACCGTCCTTCACCCCGCCGCCGGACCCCGGCAGGTTGACGATCAGCGTGGAGCCCGCGACTCCCGCGAGGCCCCGGGAGAGGGCGGCCGTGGGCACCTTGTCACGGCCGTACGCCCGGACGGCCTCCGCGATGCCGGGAACCTCGCGGTCGATGACCCGGCGGGTCGCCTCGGGAGTGCGGTCGGTGGGTGAGATGCCGGTGCCTCCGGTGGTCACGATCACGTCGTACCCGGCGTCGGCGCCCGCGCGGAGAGCCGCCTCCACGGGGTCGCCGTCGGGGACGACCTGCGGGCCGTCGACCGTGAAGCCGAAGCGCCGCAGCCCTTCCGCGATCAGCGGACCGCCCTTGTCCTCGTAGACGCCGGCGGCGGCCCGGTTGGAGGCGGTGACCACGAGCGCGCTGTACGGAGCGAGCAGCGCGCCGCCGATCGGAGCGTCGGGAGTCATGCCCGGCTCCAGTCGCCCGACTTGCCGCCCGTCTTCTCCTCGACCCGTACGTCCGTGATGACCGCCTCCTTGTCGACCGCCTTGACCATGTCGATCACGGTGAGCGCGGCGACGGAGACCGCGGTGAGCGCCTCCATCTCGACGCCCGTACGGTCCGTCGTCTTCACGGTCGCCGCGATCTCCACGGCGTCGTCCGCGACCGACAGGTCCAGTTTCACACCGGACACCGACAACGGGTGGCACAGCGGGATCAGATCGGGGGTGCGTTTGGCACCCATGATGCCCGCGATGCGCGCGGTGGCCAGCGCGTCGCCCTTGGGGACGCCCTCGCCGCGCAGCAGCTCGATCACACGCGGTGAGACGAGGACGCGGCCGGTGGCCCGCGCGGTGCGCGCGGTGACGTCCTTGCCGGACACGTCGACCATGCGGGCGGCGCCCGCCTCGTCGATGTGGGTCAGACGGGACTGCTCGGAGGGTCCGGGGGTCTCCCCCCGGGAAGGCACGGTCATGATCGTGTGGTGCTCCCGGTCCTGGCCCGTCGCGGTGCGGCGCACGGGCCTGCTGTGCGCGACACGGTACCGCCAACCGGTCGCGCTCAGCCGAGCAGGACCACCTCGACCTCGGTACCGGGCGCGACGGACTCGGCGTCCTCGGGGACGACGATCAGCGCGTCCGCCTGCGCGAGGGCCGCCACGAGGTGGGAGCCGGCGCCGCCGACCGGGGTCACCGTGCCGTCGGCGTACCGGCCGCGCAGGAACTGACGGCGGCCCTTGGGAGAGGTCAGCGCCCGGTCCGCGGTGAGCTTCGCGCGGACCCTCGGCCGGTGGACGTCCGTCAGGCCCATCAGGGTGCGGATGGCGGGACGGACGAACAGCTCGAAGGAGACGTAACTGGAGACCGGGTTGCCGGGCAGGGCAAGGAGCGGGGTGTGGTCGGGGCCGATGGAGCCGAAGCCCTGGGGCTTGCCCGGCTGCATGGCGAGCTTGCGGAAGTCGACGCCGCTGCCGGGCTCGTCCTCGTCCCCGGCGTACGACAGCGCCTCCTTGACGACGTCGTACGCCCCGACGCTCACGCCGCCGGTGGTGACCATCAGGTCGGCGCGCACCAGCTGGTCCTCGATGGTGTCCCGCAGGGTCGTGGCGTCGTCGGCGACGGCGCCCACGCGGTAGGCGATCGCGCCGGCGTCCCGCGCGGCGGCGGTGAGGGCGAAGCTGTTGGAGTCGTAGATCTGACCGGGGCGCAGTTCCTCGTCGGGCTGGACGAGTTCGCTGCCGGTGGAGAGCACCACCACGCGCGGGCGCGGGCGCACGCGTACCGTGCCGCGGCCGATCGCGGCCAGCAGGGAGATCTGCGGCGGGCCGAGGACGGTGCCGGCCGCCAGGGCGCGGTCACCTGCCTTGACGTCGCTGCCCTGGGCGCGCACGTGCGCGCGTGCCTCGGCCGGGCGGTACACGTTCACCTGCCCGGTGGCGCCCTCGGGGGCGAGGCTGCGGGCGCGCATCCCGGTGGCCGGGCCCTCGCCGAGCCCGCCGTCGGTCCACTCGACGGGGACGACGGTCTCGGCGCCGGGCGGGAGCGGGGCGCCGGTCATGATGCGGGCGGCCTGGCCGGGGCCGACGTGGAGGAGGCCGGCCGCGCCGGCGGCGACGTCCCCGACGACCTCGAGGGCCGCCGGGTACTGCTCGCTCGCGCCCGCGACGTCCGCGACCCGCACCGCGTATCCGTCCATGGAACTGTTGTCGAACGGGGGCAGGGAGACCGGCACCGTGACGTCCTCGACCAGGACGCAGCCCTGGGCGTCGAGGAGGTTCAGCTCGATGGGTTCGAGGGGCCGGACGGTCGCGAGGATGTCGTCCAGGTGCTCGTCCACCGACCAGAGGTGGTCCGGGCCTGCGGTGCGGGGCGCGGCGGTGCTCAACGTTGCTGCATCTCCTCGGTGACGTATCGCTGGAGCCAGGTCCGGAAGTCCGGTCCCAGGTCCTCACGTTCGCACGCGAGTCGGACAATGGCACGCAGGTAGTCGCCGCGGTCGCCGGTGTCATAGCGGCGGCCCTCGAAGACGACGCCGTGCACCGGGCCGCCGGCCTTCTCGTCCGTGGCGAGCTGCTGGAGGGCGTCGGTGAGCTGGATCTCGCCGCCGCGGCCGGGCTCGGTCTTGCGCAGTATGCCGAAGACGGCGGGGTCGAGGACGTAGCGGCCGATGACGGCGTAGTTCGAGGGCGCGTCCTCGGGGGCGGGCTTCTCGACCAGGCCGGTGACCTTGACGACGTCGGAGTCCGCGGTGGTCTCGACCGCGGCGGAGCCGTAGAGGTGGATCTGCTCGGGGGCCACCTCCATGAGCGCGACGACGCTGCCGCCGTGCTGCTGCTGGACCTCGATCATGCGCTGGAGCAGGGGGTCGCGCGGGTCGATCAGGTCGTCGCCGAGGAGGACGGCGAAGGGCTCGTCGCCGACGTGCGGGGCGGCGCACAGCACGGCGTGGCCGAGGCCCTTGGGGTCGCCCTGGCGGACGTAGTGCATGGTGGCCAGGTCGCTGGACTCCTGGACCTTGGCGAGGCGGTCGGCGTCGCCCTTCTTCTGGAGGGCGGACTCCAGCTCGTAGTTGCGGTCGAAGTGGTCCTCCAGGGGGCGCTTGTTGCGGCCCGTCACCATGAGGACGTCGTCGAGGCCGGCGGAGACGGCCTCTTCGACCACGTACTGGATCGCCGGCTTGTCGACGACCGGCAGCATCTCCTTGGGAGTGGCCTTGGTGGCCGGCAGGAACCGGGTGCCGAGACCGGCTGCGGGGATGACAGCCTTGCTGATCCGAGGGTGTGACTGAGACATGTCCGCCACCATATCGGGCCCCTTTGCAGCGAATCTGGGGCTCCGGTTAATTACTGCTCATATGAGCGTATTGGAACGGTACGGGTACGGATTTGAGACACGCAGAAGGCCCGAGCGATCTTGACAAGCGGGCATGGCGTCGAGAACTCCTCACGGTGAGGAACGGGTTGACGGCGGATGACGTGCGGGAATCCGCGGCCGCGCTGGCCCGGCAGGCGCTCGGACTGCCCGAACTGGCGCACGCGCGCACGGTGGCGGCGTACGTCTCCGTGGGGAGCGAGCCCGGCACGCTCGCGCTGCTCGACGCGCTGCGCGCGCGGGGCGCACGCGTGCTGCTGCCCGCGCTGCTGCCCGACAACGACCTGGACTGGGGAACGTACGAGGGCGAGGAGTCACTCAGGCGGGTGCGACACGGCGCGAAGATGGCGCTTTTCGAGCCCTCGGGTCCGCACCTGGGGCCGGACGCCGTCACGGGGGCGGACGTCGTGCTGCTGCCGGGCCTCGCCGTCGACACGCGCGGGACGCGCCTGGGACGCGGCGGCGGCTCCTACGACCGTGTCCTCGCCCGGCTGGACCGCGCGGGCGCGCGTCCGGCGCTGGTGGTGCTGCTGTACGACACGGAGGTCGTCGCGCGCGTCCCCGCCGAGCCGCACGACCGGCCGGTGCACGCGGTGGTGACACCGTCGGGGGTACGCCGGTTCGGCTGAGCCACCGGTTCCGCCGGGCCCCCGTACACGCGGAAGCGGCCTCACGCGTGCGCGTGAGGCCGCTTCCGACGGCGGGGACCGGGGTCAGGGCTTCAGCAGCAGGGTGTCGCTGGTGCTGTCCGCGACCGCCTTCTGCGAGTACGACCACTCCAGCAGCTCGCCCTCGGCCCACTTGTCCGTCTGGTCGACGTAGTGGGCGCTGTAGGCGTGCCCGGAGGCGCCGGTGAGGTTGATCCACCGGGACTTGTCGAGGTCGCCGAGGTTGACCACCATCCGCATGGACGGCACCCAGACGACGCCGTAGCCCCCGGCGGCGTTCCAGCCGGTCGCGTTGACGGTGGCCTCGCCGCCGCCGAGCTTCCACGGGCCGCGGTTGAGCATGTACTGCAGGAAGTCCGGGCCCTCGGTGCCGAGGGTCTGGTTGTTCAGGAACAGGCGGTGCAGCCGGCCCCAGCTCCAGCTGTCGATGTCCTTGCCGAGCTTGGCGGTCAGCTCCCAGCGGGCGTCGATCATGGCGCGCTTGAACAGCTCGTCACGGTTGTCCGCGGCGGGGCGGGTGCCCGACTTGGGGGTCTTCCACCAGGAGCTGTCCTCCTTGTCCATCAGCTTGCGGACCACCTCGAACCAGCGGTCGCCGCCGTCGGGCTGCGCCTGGTCGGCGTCGCGCCGACCGCACTCGCGGACCTTGTCCGCCTCGTCGGCGGGCCCGGTGTTGTTGACCGGGTCGACCCACACGCACTGGCCCTTGACCCGCAGCTCCTTGGGCAGCTTGTGACCGAAGGCGAGCTTGAGGATGTTGCGCCACACGGAGTTGAAGTAGGCGGCGGCGGCCGAGTCGGCGTCCTGGGTGTAGTCCCAGCCCTCCAGCAGCTTCTGCGCCTCGCGGACGTCCGCGTCCTCGGTGTCGATCTTGAGCAGGTGCGGCACCAGCAGTTTGGCGATGGTGCTGGAGTTGTCGAGCTGCATCTGCCGCATGTCGTCGGTGGAGATCTTGCCGCCGTCCTTGATCTTCGACTTGATCAGTTCGGTGATCCGCTGGCTGCGGGCGCCGTAACCCCAGTCGGTGGTCAGCGTGTACGGGTAGTCCTCGTCGACGACGGCCTGGTTGGCGGTGACGATGTAGCCGCGGTCCGGGTCGTACTCGTAGGGCAGCGCGTCCTGCTCGATCCAGCCGGTCCACTCGTAGTCGGCGTCCCACCCGGGGGCCGGGATGGAACCGTCGTGCTTCTCCGCGCGGGTGGGGATCTTCCCGGGGAGCGTGTAGCCGATGTGGCCCTCGGTGTCCGCGTAGATCAGGTTCTGCGAGGGCACCTCGAACAGGGTGGCGGCCTCGCGGAAGTCGTCCCAGTCCTTCGCGCGGTTCATCGCGAAGATCGAGTCCATGGTGCGGCCGGCGTCCAGGGCGGTCCAGCGCAGCGCGACGCCGTAGCCGTCGCCCCGGTCGGGGGCGGCGCTGTCGACGGTGGCCTTCTTGCCGGTCTTCACCAGGTCGTCGGAACGGTCGGAGAGCAGGGGGCCGTTGTTGGTCTCACGGACGACGATCTTCTGCGCCTTGCCGCCGGCGACCTTGATGGTCTCCTCGCGCGTCTCGAACGGCACCACCTTGCCGTCGTACTGGTAGCCGTCGCCGGTGATCTTCTCCAGGTAGAGGTCGGTGACGTCGACGCCGGAGTTGGTCAGGCCCCAGGCGATGTCCTGGTTGTGGCCGATTATCACGCCGGGCATGCCCGCGAAGGTGTAGCCGGTGACGTCGTACTGGCACTTGGCGGACACCTCGCGGCAGTGCAGGCCCATCTGGTACCAGACGGACGGCAGCGAGGCCGACAGGTGCGGGTCGTTGGCGAGCAGCGGCTTGCCGGTGATGGTGTGATCGCCGGAGACCACCCAGGAGTTGGAGCCGATGCCGTCGCCGTTGACGCCGACGGCGGTGGGGAGGTCCTCCAGGACCTGCTGGAGGCCGGTGAGCTGGCTCTCCAGGGAGGAACCGCTGGTGCCGGTACCCGTGCCGGTTCCGGTGCCCGTACCCGTACCCGTCCCGGTGCCCGTGCCCGTACCTGTGCCGGTCTCCGCACCCGTCCCGGTGCCGGTCCCCGTGCTCTCGCCCTGCTCGTACGCCCCGGTGAGCTGGTTGTACTGGCCCTCCTGGACCACCGGCTTGTTCCGGCTGTACGGGTACGCCGGGTACAGGTCGGCGATCTGCTTCGGGCCGAGGCGGCTGGTCATCAGCGCGCGGTCGATCTCGTCCTGCATGTTGCCGCGCAGGTCCCAGGCCATCGCCTTCAGCCAGGCCACGGAGTCGACCGGGGTCCACTCGCCGGGCTTGTAGTCGTTCTCGAAGCCCAGCGCCGCGTACTCCAGCGAGATCTCCTTGCCGTCCTTGCCCTCCAGATAGGCGTTGACGCCCTTGGCGTACGCCTGGAGGTACTTCTTGGTGGCGGGGGAGAGCTTCTTCTCGTACTCCTCCTCGGCGATCCGGTCCCAGCCCAGGGTGCGCAGGAACTCGTCGTTGTCGATCTGGCTCTCGCCGAACATCTCCGACAGGCGCCCGGCGGTCATGTGCCGGCGCACGTCCATCTCGTAGAACCGGTCCTGCGCCTGGACGTAGCCCTGCGCCATGAACAGGTCCTCGTCGGAGGAGGCGTAGATCTGCGGGATGCCGTAGCCGTCCCGCTTGACGTCGACGGTCCCCGTCAGGCCCTTGAGCGTGATCGAGCCCTTGGTCTGCGGGAAGGAGGCACGCACGGTGCTGACCGACCAGTAGCCGCCGTAGGCGACAGCGCCGATCAGGGCCAGCACCAGGACGAGCACGATCAGTCGGCCTCTGCGTCCCTTCTTCCTGCCGGACTTGCCGGGCTGCTGCCCCGCGGAGGCGCCGGCCTGCTGACCCGTGGAGGCGGTGGTGTCGGTGGGCATCGCTGTCCTTGCTGTCCTAACGCGAGCGGCAGGTCGGGCTGTGCTTTTAACTGAGCGCTGGAGCAACGATAGGCGCAGGGCCCCGCGGCACTTGACGCGGAGTGGCGAACCAGCCCGGACGGACGTTCGATCATGCCGTCCCGAGCGTCAAGAAAGCGTCAAGAGTTAGGTAAGGTAACGAAGTAGTTTGCCGCGGAAGCGGTGGCTCGTATGCGATGTACGTGAGCTCACGCGCGGATGCGCCTGAGTCAGGGAAGGGAACGGCCGCTGACTGTCCACCACCTCAACCAGCTCCTGCTCGTCTGCTCGCTCGTCCTGCTCGTCGCCGTCGCAGCGGTCCGGATCTCCTCGCGCAGCGGGCTCCCCAGCCTGCTCGTCTACCTGGGCATCGGCATCGCCCTGGGCCAGGACGGCTTCGGCGACATCCACTTCGACAACGCCGAGCTGACCCAGGTCATCGGATACGCGGCCCTGGTCGTGATCCTGGCCGAGGGCGGCCTGGGCACGAAGTGGACGGAGGTGAGACCGATCCTGCCCGCCGCCGCCGCGCTCGCCCTGACCGGCGTCGCGGTGAGCGTCGGCGTCACGGCGTCGGCCGCGCACTTCCTGGTCGGGCTGGAGTGGCGGCAGGCGCTGATCATCGGCGCGGTGGTGTCGTCGACCGACGCGGCGGCCGTCTTCTCGGTGCTGCGGAAAATACCGCTTCCCTCGCGGGTGACCGGCGCACTGGAGGCGGAGTCCGGCTTCAACGACGCTCCCGTCGTCATCCTGGTCGTCGCCTTCTCCTCGGCCGGACCGGTCGAGCACTGGTACGTCCTGGTCGGCGAGATAGTGCTGGAGCTGGCCATCGGCGCCGCCATCGGACTCGCGGTGGGCTGGCTGGGCGCCTGGGGACTGCGGCACGTGGCGCTGCCCGCCTCCGGCCTCTACCCGATCGCCGTCATGGCCATCGCGGTCGCCGCCTACGCGGCCGGCGCCATCGCCCACGGCAGCGGCTTCCTCGCCGTCTACCTCGCCTCGATGCTGCTGGGCAACGCCAAACTGCCGCACTGGCCCGCCACCCGCGGCTTCGCCGAGGGGCTCGGCTGGATCGCCCAGATCGGCATGTTCGTCCTGCTCGGCCTGCTCGTCACCCCGCACGAACTGGGCGACGACATCGTGCCCGCGCTGGTCATCGGGCTGGCGCTCACCATGGTGGCCCGCCCACTGAGCGTCGTCGTCTGCCTGCTGCCGTTCCGGGTGCCCTGGCAGGAACAGACACTGATGTCCTGGGCGGGACTGCGCGGCGCCGTGCCCATCATCCTGGCGACGATCCCGATGGTGCAGGGCGTCGCCGGGAGCGAGCGGATCTTCAACATCGTCTTCGTCCTGGTCGTCGTCTACACCCTCGTCCAGGGGCCGACCCTGCCCTGGCTGGCCCGCAAACTGCGCCTGGGCGCGGACTCCGCCGCCGACCTCGGCATCGAGTCGGCGCCCCTGGAGCGGCTGCGCGGACACCTGCTGTCGGTCGCCATCCCGGCCGGGTCGAGGATGCACGGCGTGGAGGTCGCCGAGCTGCGGCTGCCGAACGGGTCCGCCGTCACCCTCGTCGTGCGCGGGGGGACGTCGTTCGTGCCGCTGCCGTCGACGGTGCTGCGCCGCGGGGACGAGCTGCTCGTCGTCGCCACGGACCCGGTACGGGACGCCGCCGAACGGCGCCTGCGCGCGGTCGGCCGGGGCGGCAAGCTGGCCGGCTGGCTGGGCACCGACGGACCGCGGGCGGGACGCTGACGGACCGCAGGCGGGACGCTGACGGACCGCGGGCGGGACGCTGACGGCGTGCCCGGCTTCACAGCGGGCGGCAGGTGATCCCTGTACGATGCATGCGACCCCCAGATCGAACCAACTCTGCCTGACGCAGAGCTGGCGCGACCGTATGGCGGCCGGAACGCCCTGAGCTGTGGCGCCGGTATCTACCGCAGTCAGCGCAAGAGGACAGCTCTCGGCGCCCCCGCACGACCCGCGCGGGCCGCTACCAGGTGGCAGAAAGGCACGGGCCGTGGCATCCACGGTCACCACGTCGAAGGACTCGGCGGCCACCTCCCGACCGGGATACGGCCGGCTGCTGCGCACGCGCGGCGCGTGGACGTTCCTGCTCCCCGGCTTCGCGGCCCGCCAGCCGTTCGCGATGCTCACCCTCTCCATCGTGCTGCTGGTGCAGCACACCACCGGCTCGTACGGAGCGGCCGGCGCCGTCGCGGCCGTCACCGGCGTCTCCATGGCGCTGTTCGCCCCCTACAGCGGCCGTCTCGCCGACCGCCACGGCCAGCGCGCCGTCCTCGTGCCCGGCGTCCTCGTCCACACGGCGGCCGGACTGGCCCTCACCGCGCTGGCGCTGACCGACGCGCCCCTGTGGGCGCTGTTCGCCGCCGCCGTGCCCACGGGTGCCTCGGTGCCGCAGATCGGGCCCATGGTGCGGGCCCGCTGGGGCGTGCGGCTCAAGGGCTCCCCGCTGCTGACCACCGCGGCGGCCTTCGAGTCCGTCACCGACGAGTTCACCTTCGTCGTCGGACCACTGCTGGCCACGGCCCTGTGCACGGCCGTCGACCCGGCCGCGGGCCTGCTCACCGAGGCCGCGCTGACGCTGGTCGGCGGCCTGCTGTTCGCCGCGCAGAAGGGCACGCAGCCCGGGACGGGCCGCGACGGGCACGCGCGCGTGGAGCACGTTTCCGCGCTGCGCGTCCCCGGTGTGCGCGTGCTGATCGTGACGTTCCTGGGCATCGGTTCCGTCTTCGGCGGCATGCAGGTCTCACTGGCCGCGTTCACCGAGTCGATCGGCGAGCCCGGACTGAACGGCGTCCTCTACGGCGTCTTCGCCGCGGGCAACATGCTCTCCGGCATCGTCTGCGGCGCGATCGCCTGGAGGACCGCCCCGCAGCGTCGCCTGGTGATCGGCTACACGGCGCTCGCGCTGACCGCGTCCGCCCTGTGGACCGCCCACTCGGCCCTGCTGCTGGCCGGGCTCGGCCTGCTGGTCGGCATGTGCATCGCACCGGCCCTGATCACCGGCTACACACTGGTGGAGAACCTGGTCCCGGCGGGCGCCCGCACCGAGGCCTTCACCTGGCTGACCGGCGCTGTCGCGCTCGGCCAGGCGGCGGCCGTCACGGTCGCGGGACAGCTGGAGGACCGCCTGTGGGGCGGCGCCGGCTTCCTGGTCCCGATGGCCGGTACGGTGCTGGCCCTCGTGACGCTGCTGGCGCTGCGGTCACGGCTGGCCGCGCCCCCGCGCGGGCGCACCGTCGCACGTGGCGTCGGTCACCGCGAGTCCGTCGCAGTGGACTGAACCCGCGGAATACGTCAAGATGGACCGTCGTTAGCACTCATCGAGTGAGAGTGCCAGGAGGAAGACAGTGCCGACCTACCAGTACCAGTGCACCGAGTGCGGCGAGGGCCTCGAGGCGGTGCAGAAGTTCACCGATGACGCGCTGACCGAGTGCCCCAACTGCCAGGGCCGCCTGAAGAAGGTGTTCTCGGCGGTGGGCATCGTCTTCAAGGGCTCCGGCTTCTACCGCAACGACAGCCGCGGCTCCTCGTCGAGCAGCTCGCCGGCGTCGTCGAAGTCGTCGAGCACCTCGTCGTCGACGTCTTCCTCCTCCTCGGACTCGGGTTCGAGCTCGTCGTCCGGTTCGTCCGGCTCCTCCGGTTCGGGCAGTTCCACCAGCACCACCGCCGCGTAGGGCCGCTTCCTTACGGGACCCTGTCGTCATCCGACGACGGGGTCTTCGGCGTTTCCGGGTGCGGTTAGGGTGCGGGGCATGGCGAACATGGCGAAGGCCGGGATCGGCGTGATCGGCGGCTCCGGTTTCTACTCCTTCCTCGACGACGTGACCGAGATCCAGGTGGACACCCCGTACGGGGCGCCCAGCGACTCCCTCTTCCTCGGCGAGGTGGCCGGCCGGCGGGTCGCCTTCCTGCCCCGGCACGGACGCGGCCACCATCTGCCGCCGCACCGCATCAACTACCGGGCCAACCTGTGGGCGCTGCGGTCGGTCGGCGTGCGCCAGGTCCTCGGGCCGTGCGCGGTCGGCGGTCTGCGGCCCGAGCACGGTCCGGGCACGCTGCTGGTGCCGGACCAGCTCGTGGACCGTACGAAGTCCCGGGCGGGCACCTACTTCGACGGGCTGCCGCTGCCCGACGGCACGGTGCCGAACGTGGTCCATGTGTCGCTGGCCGACCCCTACTGCCCCACCGGGCGGGCCGCCGCGCTGAAGGCGGCGCGGGACCGGGACTGGGAACCGGTGGACGGCGGCACGCTGGTCGTGGTCGAGGGGCCGCGCTTCTCCACCCGCGCCGAGTCGCTGTGGCACCAGGCGCAGGGCTGGTCGGTGGTGGGCATGACCGGCCACCCCGAGGCGGCGCTCGCCCGTGAGATGGAGCTCTGCTACACCTCCCTGACCCTGGTCACCGACCTGGACGCCGGCGCCGAGACCGGTGAGGGTGTCTCCCACGACGAGGTGCTGCGGGTGTTCGCCGCCAACGTGCACCGGCTGCGGGGCGTGCTCTTCGACGCGGTGGCCGGGCTGCCGGAGGCGGAGGAGCGGGACTGTCCGTGCACGTCGGCGCTGGGTGGGATGGACCCGGGGTTCGCGCTGCCGTAGCCGGTGACGGGGCGGAACGTCCCGTTCGGGTGGGGGAGTTCTCCACAGGTTCGTGGTAGGTCCACAGGGCTCGGCGGGACGCGGCGCGAGGCCTCATCGTGGGAGTCGCAAACCGGTCCCTCGTCGCAGGTGGTGGTACCCGTGTCCCGTCTTCCCTCCTCGCTCCGCTCCCCCTCTTTCCCCCGTCCGCCCGGCCCTGAGGTCCCTCCCCCCTGCGAGGTGCCGCACTTCGCCCCGGTGCGGGTGCGCGGCGGCCTGCCGCTCCCGGACGGGCTCGTACGGCACCGGAGGCGGGCCATGGCACTCGGTCTCGCGGTCACGGCGGCGGCACTGGTGGCGGCGGGGCCGCGGGACGCGGACCGGTCCCGTGGCCGTCCCGACGGATCCCCGGCGGCCCGTGCCGCCTCGGTGTCCCCCGGGGACCGTGCCGTACGGGCGCGGGGCGCGGGAGTGGCGGTCACGGCGGCGGTGCGGATCGCCGACGCGGCCACGGTACGGCTGCTGCGGCCGGGCGACCGGGTGGACGTGATCGCCGCCGAGGAGGCGGTGTCCGGAGGCGAGGCCCGCGTGGTCGCGCGCGGGGCACGGGTGACCGAGGTGCCGGAGCCGGCGGACGGAGCGGGCGGAACGGGCGACGGCGGGGCGCTGGTCGTCCTGTCGGTGCCGCGTGCCACGGCGGCCGAACTGGCCGGCGCGAGCGCCACGGCACGGCTGGCGGTGACGGTGTGCTGACCGGCGCCTCTCCGGTCCTCGTCCGCGCGTCGGGCCCTTGCGCCGGGCGGCCCGACTGGACAGGCCGGCACCGGCGTGACGTAGGTTGCGGAGCGCTTTCTTCCGCACCCTACGCACGAGAAATGAGGCCTCGAAGTGAGCGACCAGGAGAAGACGGGCATTCTGCAGGGCTTCAAGGCCTTCCTGATGCGGGGCAACGTCGTCGATCTGGCCGTGGCGGTGGTCATCGGTGCCGCCTTCACGAACATCGTCAACTCGGTCGTGAAGGGCGTCATCAATCCGCTGGTGGGTGCGTTCGGCACGAAGAACCTGGACAGCTACAGCTCGTGCCTGAAGGGCCCCTGCGAGGGCGCCGGGGACGCCGCGACCGGTGTCAGGATCCTGTGGGGCTCGGTCCTCGGGGCGACGCTGCAGTTCCTGATCACCGCGGCGGTCGTCTACTTCCTGATGGTGCTGCCCATGGCGAAGTACCTGGCCCGGGTGGAGGCCCGCCGGAAGGCGAAGGAGGGCGCGCACGAGGTCGTCGAGATCACCGAGCTGGAGGTGCTCAAGGAGATCCGCGACACCCTCGTCGCGCAGCGCGGCACGGGGCACGGCGAGCGGTAGGGGCGGCCCGCCGGCGGGCGGGTCAGATGTGGTGGGGCGGCTTCTCGTCGAGGAAGCGCTTCAGATCGGCCGCGCTGTCGCCGGACGGGCGCTCGCCCCAGCCGCGGTCCGTGTCGTCCGAGGACTGCTGGTCCAGCGGGTCGTCGAAGACCAGTGCCGGCTTGGGCCCACTCGGGCGGGGATCGGGGGCGGTGCTCATACGTCCAGGGTACGGCCGCCCCTGACCGGGCAGTACTGGCCCCATGACAGCTGACGCTCTGACGGATGTGGCCGGCGTGCGCGTGGGGCACGCGACGCGTACCGGCGACGGGTGGCTCACGGGCACCACGGTCGTGCTCGCGCCCGAGGGCGGGGCCGTGGCCGCGGTGGACGTGCGCGGCGGCGGGCCCGGCACGAAGGAGACCGACGCGCTCGATCCGCGCAACCTGGTGCGGACGGTCGAGGCGGTGGTGCTGACCGGGGGCAGCGCGTACGGGCTGGACTCGGCGTCCGGGGTGATGGCCTGGCTGGAGGAGCGGGGGCGCGGGGTGCGCGTCGGGCCGTATCCCGCGCAGGTGGTGCCGGTGGTGCCGGCCGCCTGTGTCTTCGACCTGGGCCGGGGCGGCGACTTCCGGGCCCGGCCGGACGCGGCCACCGGCCGGGCCGCGGTCGAGGCCGCGGCGGCGACCGCTCCGGGGGCGCCGGTGCCGCAGGGGTGTGTGGGCGCCGGTACGGGCGCGGTGGTCGGGCAGCTGAAGGGCGGGATCGGCACCGCGAGCGCGGTGCTGGGGTCGGGCATCACGGTGGCCGCGCTGGTGGTGGCCAACGCGGCGGGGTCGGCGGTCGATCCGGGGACGGGGGTGCTGTACGGGGAGTTGTTCCAGGGCCGGGTGCGGTATCCGGAGCCGGAGGTGCACGGGGCCGCGCTGCGGCGGCTCGCGGAGGTGGCCGGGCGGAACGCGGCTCCGCCGCTGAACACCACGCTCGCGGTGGTCGCCACCGACGCCGGCCTGTCCAAGGCGCAGGCGCAGAAGCTGGCCGGCACCGCGCACGACGGCATCGCGCGGGCCGTGCGGCCGGTGCATCTGCTCAGCGACGGCGACACCGTCTTCACCCTGGCCACGGGCGCCCGCCCGCTGGACGCGGCGGACCCACTGGCCCTGAACGAGGTTCTCGCGGCGGGCGCGGACCTGGTGACCCGCGCGATCGTACGAGCGGTCCGGGCCGCCGGTCCGGTGGACGGTCCGGGCGGTTCGTGGCCGTCGTACGGGGAGTTGTACGGCGGGCGTTGAGGGAGGCGCCGGTGAGCGTTGAGGGAGGCGTCGGCGATCGGCTGCGGAAGTACCGTCCGACCAGGAGCGATTGATGTCCGTACCGGACCCGTCGGGAACTTCTCTTGCGCTCCGCCCGTTTTTCGGCCATACGTTTTCTCAGTTCCCGGACACGATGTCCGACCGAGGGGCTACGGTATGCACCCACAAGGTGACATGCAGCAACGCCGGGAGAAACCTTGAGCGTTCCGTACGAGACGGCAGCGTACGAACCACCCGACTCGCCCGAGTCTCCGGAGGAGCACCTCGCGCGCCTCCTCGGCCGTGCCCTGAACTCCTTCGAGCTGCCGGACGAGACGATCCGGCGGCTGGACTGCGCGCTGGCGCACGACGGTTCGCTGCACTCCGCGCACCACAGCGCCGGTCTGCACCGGGAGACGTACCGGCACACCTGGCTGCTCGCCGACGGTTCGGCGCTGACGCTCTGGGAGCTCGTGCACAACACGGCGCCGGGGGACGAGCCGCAGCACGAGGTGTATGTGGACGAGGAGGAGTTGCGGACGGCCACGGCCCGGCTGCCGTTGCCGCCGGACACGCCGGACTTCGAGCTGCCGGTGACGGTGCAGCTGCTGCCGCCTCCCGCGCTGCGGCAGGTGTACGTTCCGGACGGTTCGGCGGATCACGCGCGGCGTTTACTGCGCCGGGCGGAGAACACGGACCGGCCGGGCGCGGAGACGGCCGCGCTGCTGGCCACGGCGTGCGCGCACCGGATCACGCAGGCCTTCGGCCGCCCGTCCCGCACGGGGCGTCCGGGGCTGTCCTTCTCGCTCTACGAGCACGCGTTCCTGCTGGGTGACGGTGCGGAGTTGTCCGTGTGGGAGGTCGAGCACACGGTCACACCGGACGGGCGGCACATGTGCGAGGTGTACGCCAGCGAGGACGCGGCGCGGGACGCGATGGAGCGCCGGGCGGCGCAGGTCTCCTGACGCGGCGGGCGGGGCCTCGGCCCGGTCCCGCTCAGTCCCCTTCGCCGAAGCGCCGTACCAGCCCGGCGAACGCGTCGCGCTCCGCCGGGGTGAGCCGTACGGCTTCCACGTGGGGGCCGGTCCGCCGCTGGCGTGGGATCACCGGGACGCCGTGAGGGGCGTGGGGGGTGTGCTGCCGGCGGGCCGCCTCGTCGAGGGGTTCGTGTGCGCGCGTCCGTCCGCGCCGGCGCCGCAGGACGTCGGCCAGGCCCGCCGCACAGGCCACGGCCACCAGGGTGAGGACGGTGGCGCCCGTCGTCCGCGAGAGTGTCGTGTACTCAGGCATGCGGCCCAGTACACACCAAGATCCGGGGCTTTGACCCCGGATCGTGATGATCGTGATCTATATCGCAGTAGGCATGAACCGCCCACACCTACCCAAACGGACGCACCGCCGTAACTCTACGCGGCCACCGGCTGCTTGCTCTCCGCCGGCGGCACCGGGGTGCCCTCGTCCGCGCCCGTGGCGACCGGGGCCGGCTTGCGCAGGCCCTTGAGGACGATCACCAGGGCCGCCGTGACGCACACGCCCGCGGCGATGGCGACCAGGTAGAGGAACGGGTTGCCGATCAGCGGGACGACGAAGATGCCGCCGTGCGGGGCGCGCAGGGTGGCGCCGAAGGTCATCGACAGGGCGCCGGTGACCGCGCCGCCCACCATGGAGGCGGGGATCACCCGCAGCGGGTCGGCGGCGGCGAACGGGATCGTGCCCTCGGAGATGAAGGAGGCGCCCAGGACCCAGGCGGCCTTGCCGTTCTCGCGTTCGGTGCGGTTGAAGAGCTTGCCGCGGACCGTGGTGGCCAGGGCCATCGCCAGCGGCGGCACCATGCCGGCGGCCATCACCGCGGCCATGATCTTCATCGCGGAGTCGCTGGGGCTCGCGACGGCGATCCCGGCGGTGGCGAAGGTGTAGGCGACCTTGTTGACGGGCCCGCCGAGGTCGAAGCACATCATCAGGCCGAGGAGGGCGCCGAGCAGGACGGCGTTGGTGCCGGTGAGGCCGTTCAGCCAGTCCGTCATGCCCTTCTGGGCCTCGGCGATGGGCTTGCCGATGACGACGAACATCAGGAAGCCGACGACCGCCGCGGAGATCAGCGGGATCACCACCACCGGCATGATGCCGCGCAGCGCCGCCGGGATGCGCACCTTCTGGATCGCGATCACCACGCCACCGGCGATCAGACCGGCCGCGAGACCGCCGAGGAATCCGGCGTTGATGGTGAGCGAGATCGCGCCGCCGACGAAGCCGGGCACGAGACCGGGCCGGTCGGCCATGCCGTAGGCGATGTAGCCGGCCAGGACGGGGACGAGGAAGCCGAAGGCGACGCCGCCGATCTGGAAGAGCAGGGCGCCCCAGCTGTCGGCCTGGGTCCACACGAAGTGGTCCATCACCGAGGGCGCCTCGTTGATCTCGTAGCCGCCGATCGCGAAGCCGAGGGCGATGAGCAGACCGCCCGCCGCGACGAACGGCACCATGTAGCTGACGCCGGACATCAGCCATGTGCGCAGCTTGGTGCCGTAGCCCTCGCCGGATTCGCCGCCTCGCTCGACGGGCGTGTCACCGGACACGGCAGCGGTGACCTCCCCGCGTTCCGCCTTGCCTCTCACCTCGGTGATCAGGTCGGCGGGGCGGTTGATGGCCGCCTTGACGCCGGTGTCGACGGTCGGCTTGCCCGCGAAGCGGTCCTTCTCCCGTACGGGGACGTCGTGGGCGAAGATCACACCGTCCGCCGCCGCGATCACGGCCGGGTCGAGCCGGGTGAAGCCGGCGGAGCCCTGGGTCTCGACGACGATCTCGATCCCGGCTTCCCGGCCGGCGTTCTCCAGCGACTCGGCGGCCATGTAGGTGTGGGCGATGCCGGTGGGGCAGGAGGTGACGGCGACGACCCGGAACGGGCGCTCCGCCTCCTCGGCGGCGGCAGCAGCGGTGGTGGTGCCCGTGGCGGCACCGGCGGAGGCCGCCCCCGGTGCCGCCACGGAGTCCTCGGAGCTCGAGGAACCCGAGGAGTCCGAGGAGCCGGCCTCTTCGCCCCGGATGAGCGCCGCAGCCGCCCCCGCGTCGCCCACCGACCGCAGGGCGTCGGTGAACTCGGCGTTCATCAGCTGCCGGGCCAGCGACGACAGGATCGTCAGATGGGCTTCGTCGGCGCCGGCCGGGGCGGCGATCAGAAAGATGAGGTCGGCGGGCCCGTCCGCCGCGCCGAAGTCGATCCCGGCGGCGCTGCGTCCGAAGGCGAGCGTGGGCTCGGTGACGTGCTCACTGCGGCAGTGCGGGATACCGATGCCGCCGTCGAGGCCGGTCGGCATCTGTGCCTCGCGGGCGGCGACGTCGGCGAGGAAGCCGTCCAGGTCGGTCACCCGGCCCAGGGCCACCATGCGCTCGGCGAGGGCGCGCGCCGCCGCCTCCTTGGTGTCGGCGGACAGGTCGAGATCGACCAGTTCCGCGGTGATCATGTCACTCATCGCGGGCTCCTTCGCACGCGTATCGCCCGTGCAGCGGGGTGGGCGGAAGGGGGGACGGGGGTGAGGAGGGGGTGGTTCATGACACCGGCTCCCGCAGTACGCGGTCGGCGGGTACGTCGGCCGTGACGGTCACCGCGGCCGGGTCCAGGTCGGCCGGGGTCGGCATCACGCTGCCGGGGAGCCGGACGGCCGCCGCGCCGTGGGCGACGGCGGAGGCGAGCGCCTCGGGGCCGCGCCCGCCGGCGACGAGGAACCCGGCCAGCGAGGAGTCGCCCGCGCCCACGTTGCTGCGGACGGCGTCCACCGCGGCGGTGCCGAACCAGGCGCCGTCGTCGTCCACGAGCAGCTGCCCGTCGGCGCCGAGGCTCGCCAGGACGGCCCGGGCGCCCATCCCCCGCAGCTCCTCCGCCGCCTTCAGCGCGTCGCCCACGGTGACCAGGGGCCGTCCCGCGGCCTCGGCCAGCTCCCCCGCGTTCGGCTTCACCACGTCGGGCCGCTCGCGCAGGGCCGCGAGCAGCGCCGGTCCGGAGGTGTCCAGCGCGACACGTACGCCGGCGGCGTGCACCCGGGCGACCAGTTCGGCGTACCAGGAGGGGGCGAGTCCGCGCGGCAGGCTGCCGCAGCAGGCGATCCAGTCGGCGCCCGGGGACTGCCGGCGGACGGTGTCCAGGAGCAGTTCCTGTTCGGCCGCCGTCAGTTCCGGCCCCGGTGCGTTGATCTTCGTCAGTACGCCGTCGGCCTCGGCGAGCGCGATGTTGGAGCGGGTGGCGCCGGTGACCGGGACCGGAGCGACCTCGATGCCCTGCGCGTCGAGCAGGTCGGCGACCAGGGCGCCCGGTGCTCCGCCCAGGGGCAGTACGGCGACCGTGCGCCGGCCGGCCGCGGTGACGGCGCGGGAGACGTTGACGCCCTTGCCGCCGGGGTCGACGCGTTCGCCGGTGGCCCGGACGACCTCGCCGCGGTCCAGCGAGGGGACCTCGTAGGTGCGGTCCAGGGACGGGTTGGGGGTGACGGTGAGGATCATGCGCGTACCACTTCCGTGCCGCCGAGCTCGATCGCGGCGGCGTCGTCCGGGCCGAGCCCGCTGTCGGTGATCAGCAGGTCCACGTCGCTCAGGTCGCCGAAGCGGGCGAAGTGCTCCTGGCCGTGCTTGGAGGAGTCGGCGAGCAGCACCACCCGGCGGGCGGCGGCCATGGCCGCGCGCTTCACGGCGGCCTCGGCGAGGTCGGGCGTGGTCAGCCCGTGCTCGGCGGAGAAACCGTTGGCGGCCACGAAGAGCACGTCCGCGCGGATCTCGGAGTACGCGCGCAGCGCCCAGGCGTCCACGGCGGCGCGCGTACGGTGCCGTACGCGCCCCCCGACGAGATGGAGCTGGATGCCGGGGTGGTCGGCGAGGCGGGCCGCGATGGGCAGGCTGTGGGTGACGACGGTGAGGGATGCCTCCGCCGGCAGGATCCCGGCGAGCCGCGCGGCCGTCGAACCGGCGTCCACGATCAGCGTGCCGTCGGCCGGGAGTTCGGCGAGGGCGGCCCTGGCGATGCGGTCCTTCTCGTCGGCCGCGGTCGTCTCCCGCTCGGCGAGGTCCGGCTCGAAGTCGAGGCGTCCGGCGGGGATGGCCCCGCCGTGCACCCTGCGGACCAGGCCGGCGCGGTCGAGGGCCTTGAGGTCCCGGCGGATGGTCTCGGCGGTCACCTGGAACTCCTCGGCCAGCGAGACCACGTCCACCCGGCCGCCGTCGCGGGCGAGCCGCAGGATCTCCTGCTGGCGTTCCGGTGCGTACATGGGGTGTGCCTCCGAGTCCGTTCATGCCCGAACGTGTGGTTTCGCTCGCAGAGTACGTCCGGATGTCCGGGAAGTAAACACACATGGGCATGTTCGGGCATGAACGGGCTTCCGTCCGCGCCCGCACACCCACACGCCAAGGGCCCGGCACCCCATGAGTCCCATGAGGTACCGGGCCCTTCCCGTCGTCCCGCTCAGGCCACGAGCTCCCGCTCCTTCTCCACCGCCACCGGAGCCTCCCCCGCTCCCTCCACGTGCTGGGCGGGTCGCTTGGGCAGGGCGAACATCAGCAGGAAGATCACGCCCATCACCGCGGCCACATAGCCCAGCGCGTGCTGGAAGCCGTCCGCGAAGGCCGGGCCCACCTCGGCCGGGGCGAGCCGCTCGTCGATCACCCCGAAGAACACCACCGACACCAGGCCGAGGCCCAGCGCGTTCCCCATCTGCTGCACGGTGTTGATCAGCCCCGACGCCGACCCGGCGTGCTCACGCGGCACCTCGGACAGCACCGCGTCGGTCAGCGGGGCCACGATCAGGCCCATGCCGACGCCCATGACCACCAGCGGGAGCGCCATCTGCCAGGAGGTGATGTCCATGCCGTAGCGCTCGGACTCCCAGATGTAGAGCAGGACGCCCGCCGCCATCACCAGCGCCCCCGCCTGGAGCACCTTGCGTCCGAACCGCGGGACCAGCAGCTGCACCGACATCCCCGCCGCCGCGGAGACCGCGACGGAGAACGGCACCCCGGTCAGCCCGGCCCGCAGCGCGCTCCAGCCCAGGCCCATCTGCATGTACAGCGTCCAGACCAGGAAGAAGACGCCGAGGCCGACCCCGAACACCGTCTGCACCGCGATGCCCGCCGCGAAGCTCTTCACCCTGAACAGCGACAGCTCGATCAGCGGGGAGCCGTCCCGCGCGCCCTTGACCCGCTCGTACGCCACCAGCGCCCCGAAGACCACCAGCGCGCCGGCCATCGACACGTACCCCCACAGCGGCCAGCCCAGCTCGCGTCCGCGGGTCAGCGGGTAGAGCAGCATCAGCAGCCCCAGCGTGACCAGCGCGACGCCCACCAGGTCCAGCTTCAGGGCGCGCGGCGCCTTCGACTCGGTGATGAAGCGGCTGCCGAGGACCAGGCCCGCGATGCCGACCGGCAGGTTGATCAGGAAGATCGGCCGCCATTCCAGGCCGAACAGGTTCCACTCGGTCAGCAGCGCGCCGAGCAGCGGCCCGGACACCGCGCCCAGGCCGACGATCGCGCCGAACAGCCCGAACACCTTGCCGCGCTCGTGCGGCGGGAAGGTCGCGTGCACGATCGACAGGACCTGCGGCACCATCAGCGCCGCCATGGCGCCCTGCAGGATGCGGGAGGCGACCAGCATCTCGGGGTTCACGGCGAGCCCGCACAGCGCGGAGGCGAGGGTGAAGCCTCCTATGCCGATGAGGAAGATCCGCTTGCGGCCGTGGATGTCGCCGAGCCGGCCGCCGGTGACGAGCCCGGCGGCGAAGGCCAGCGCGTAACCGGCGGTGATCCACTGGATCTGGCTGAAGGTCGCGCCCTCGTCGCGCTGGATCGACGGGATCGCGATGTTGACGATCGTGACGTCGACGAGGTCCATGAAGGCCGCGGTCATCACGATCGCCAGCGCGAACCAGCGGCGACGGTCGCCCACGACGGGCTGTGGTGCCTGCGGGGTGTCGGTGGAGTTCATGTCCCAGAAGCTATTTCCCCAGTAGGTCGGATCAGGTCCTACTTCTACGGGATCCTCGTTCTCATGACGACGGACACTCCGGCCCGGCTCCTTCAGCTCCTCTCCCTCCTCCAGACGCCCCGCGAATGGCCCGGCGGCGAGCTGGCCGACCGGCTCGGGGTCTCCCGGCGCACGGTCCGGCGGGACATCGACCGGCTGCGCGAGCTCGGCTATCCCGTACAGGCGACGATGGGCGCGGACGGCGGCTACCGGCTCGTCGCCGGCAAGGCGATGCCGCCGCTGGTGCTCGACGACGAGGAGGCAGTGGCCATCGCGGTCGGGCTGCGGGCCGGCGCCGGGCACGCGCTGGAGGGCGTGGACGAGGCGTCGGTGCGGGCGCTGGCGAAACTGGAGCAGGTGCTGCCCGGCAGGCTGCGTCACCGCGTCAGCACGCTCCAGGCCGCGACCACCCCGCTGACCAGCGGCGACGGTGCGACGATCGCGCCGGAGACGCTCATCGTCATGGCCTCCACGGTGGCCGGGCACGAGCGGCTGCGGTTCGCCTACCGGGCCGCCGACGGCACGGAATCCCGGCGGGTGGCCGAGCCGTACCGGCTGGTGTCGACCGGGCGGCGCTGGTACCTCGTGGCGTACGACCTCGACCGCGCGGACTGGCGGACGTTCCGCGTCGACCGGGTGAGCGACCCCTTCGCGACCGGGGCGCGGTTCACGCCGAGGGAGCTGCCGACGGGGAGCGCGGCGGAGTTCCTGCGCCGGTCCATGCACCGCGCGCGGGAGTCGTACGAGATGGTCGTCACCTTCGCCGCACCGGCCGGGGCGGTCGCGGCCCGTCTGCCGGGCTGGCTGGGCCCGCCCGAGCCGCTGGACGAGGGCAGCTGCCGGCTGCGCGCGACGGTGAGCGACGCCAAGGACTGGATGGCGGTACGACTGGCGATGCTGGGACACGAGTTCACGGTGCAGGAGCCCGCGGAGCTGGTGGAGGCGGTACGGGAGCTGGGCGCGCGGATGAGCCGGGCGGCGGGCGGGGCGGGGTGACGTGGCGCCGGGCCCTTCAGGAGGAACCGTGACCTGGCGGCGGGCCTTACGGAAAGAGCCCACGCCTTGGCGTCAGGCCTGACGGAAAAGGCCCGCCGGCCCCGCGTCAGGCCTGACGGAAAGGACCCACGACCCGACGCCGGGCCGCACGGAAAAAACCCACGACCCGACGCCGGGCCTGACGGAAAAACCCGTGGCCCTGCGCCAGGCCTCACGAAAACGGCCGTGAACCGGCGTCAGGCTTCTCGGGAACGGTCGCGAGCCGGCGTCGAGTCCTCCCACGCGAAACCCCGTAGCGCCGCGAGGTTGGCGACCGCCAGTTCGGCCGGGCCCCGGGGGCCCTCGGCGGGGCCGTCGCCGGCCGCCCAGCTCTCCATGGCCGTGCGGACGGCCGCGCTCGCGACGGCGGCGGTGAAGCACAGCCGGGTGCGGGCGGCAACGTTGTCGGCGTCGTACGGGGCCTGAGCGGCCGTCAGCCGCTCCGCCAGCGCCTCCGCCAGGCTCCGCTCCGACGCCCGGCACACCTCGGCCCACACCCGGCGCAGGGCGGGGTTCGCCTCGGCCAGCCGGATCAGGGTGCGCACCCAGTCCCAGGAGGCCGCCGACACCCCGAGGCCGGGGGTCAGCGTGTGGCGCACGGCGTCCTCCAGGACCTGCGGCAGGGGCACCCCGGCGGGCGCGGCGCGCACCGCCGCCACCCAGCGCTGGGCGCCGGTGGCGTAGAGCGGGCCGATGGCCTCTTCCTTGCTGGCGAAGTACCGGTAGAAGGTGCGCGGGGCGATACCGGCCGCCTGGGCGATGTCCTCGGCACGGGTGGCCCGCAGGCCCTGCCGGACGAAGAGACCGGCCGCCGCGCGGGCGATCTCCATACGGGTCTCGGCCTTGCGCCGTTCGGTCAGCGAGACCGCGGGAGGCGGAGGTGGGGGCGGCGTCGGGGTGGTGCTGCTCACGCCCGGCAGGCTATGCCCATGTGGCACAATCTGCCATCTGGCGGGCCACCCCGGGGTTCAGGTCCGGGGTGACCCGCCGGCCGGCAACGCGCACGAGGAAGCCGGGCCCGGCGCCCGGGGGGAGGGCGCCGAACCCGGCTTTGGGAAGTCCCGGCGCCGGGGGGGGTTGTGCGTCGGGACGTGGCTCGGTGGGTCCAGGATCTCAGGGGCCCGAAGTACGAACTCCTGGTCCTTGCATTCTTGTTCCCGGGGTCCAGCGGGTTGAAGCGGCGGGGAACGGCCATGTTTTGCGCGGTCTTTCGCCACCCGGCGTACGCGGCCGGGGCCCTGCACGGACCCCGCCGCTCCCCCGGAGTCCGCACGGCGGCATCAAAACCCCCGCACCGGACCCGGCGACAGCACCGCCACGTTCACCTTCCGACAGCCCACCCCTCACGCTACCGCGCCACCCGAATCCTCACGCCACCGCATCCGGCCGTCACGCCCCCGCGTCCGGCCCGGCGGTCACTCCACCGCGCCGGACCCGGTTCGTTCTCACGCCGCCGCGTCGAAGCCGGTGTCGCGGGCCAGCTTCTTCAGCTCCAGCAGCGCGTGCTTCTCGATCTGGCGGATGCGCTCGCGGGTCAGGCCGTGCTCCTTGCCTACCTCGGTCAGCGTGCGCTCGCGGCCGTCCTCGATGCCGTACCGCATCTTGATGATGGAGGCCGTGCGCTGGTCGAGGCGGCCGATCAGGTCGTCCAGCTCCTCGCTGCGCAGCAGCGTCAGCACCGACTGCTCCGGCGACACCGCCGAGGTGTCCTCCAGCAGGTCACCGAACTGGGTCTCGCCCTCGTCGTCCACCGACATGTTCAGCGAGACCGGGTCACGGGCCCAGTCGAGTACGTCGACGACGCGCTCCGGCGTGGAGCCGAGCTCGGCGGCGACCTCCGCGGGCTCCGGCTCCCGGCCGTGCTCACGGTTGAACTCGCGCTGGACGCGCCGTATCCGGCCCAGCTCCTCCACCAGGTGGACGGGCAGACGGATGGTGCGCGACTGGTCGGCTATCGACCGGGTGATGGCCTGACGGATCCACCAGGTCGCGTACGTCGAGAACTTGAAGCCCTTGCGGTAGTCGAACTTCTCGACCGCGCGGACCAGACCGGCGTTGCCCTCCTGGATCAGGTCGAGCAGCGGCAGACCGCTGCGGGGGTAGCGGCGGGCCACGGCGACGACCAGGCGCAGGTTGGAACGGATAAAGACGTCCTTGGCCCGCTCACTGGCGTCGTACAGGGCGTGGAGCTCCTCGGTGGTGGCCCCGGCCTTGTTCTCCTCGAGGCCGTCGAGGATCTGTCGCGCGAACACACCCGCTTCGATGATCTGGGACAGCTCGACCTCCTTGGCGGCGTCGAGCAGCGGCGTGCGCGCGATCTCGTCCAGGTACATACCGACCAGGTCGCGGTCGGCGATCTCGCCGCCATGGGCGCGGACACTGCGTGCCGAGTCGGCCGTCTCGCCGGTGGCGGACTGACGACGGGCGACGGCGCGGGTTGCCATGCGTGCTCCCTTGCGATGATGAGGTCAGCGGGTGGTCCTGCGGACGCCTGACACGTCTCTCGGGTCCCTCCGGACTCTGGTCGAGTGCCCTGCATCCGATGGAAACAACGACTGGAATCCGGACAGAATTCCCAACCCGCCCCCCGATTTTTCTGATCATGCAGTACCCTGTCGGGCCACGCGAGGAGGCGCGATGCCGTCGGAGCACGAAGAGGTCCAGGTCAGGCCGGGCACGGAGGGTGATCTGACGGCCCTCACCGACCTGTACAACCACTACGTACGTGAGACGGCGATCACATTCGACACGGCGCCTTTCACTCCGGAGGAGCGCCGCCCCTGGCTGCTCTCCCACCCTGTAGACGGCCCGTACCGCCTGATGGTTGCCACGGCCGCCGGTTCGCGGCGGATCCTGGGGTACGCCACCTCCAGCCCCTTCCGCCCCAAGCCCGCCTACGCGACCTCGGTGGAGACGACGGTCTACGTCGCCCCGGACTCCGGCCGGCGCGGCATCGGCACCCTCCTCTACAAGGCCCTCTTCGAGGCCCTGGCGGACGAGGACCTGCACCGCGCCTACGCCGGCGTCGCCCAGCCGAACGACGCCTCGACGCGGCTGCACGAGCGTTTCGGCTTCCGGCACGTCGGCACGTACCGGGAGGTGGGCCGCAAGTTCGGCCGCTGGTGGGACGTGGCCTGGTACGAGAAGCCCCTTTGACATCCTCGCCGTCCTGAAGGACGGCGATTCCCGCCTACCGCGCTGTTGAAGGCTGCGGTGTCGGGTGGGTTCCTGCTTCGCTGCGCGGTGCCGGGACGAGTCCTGGTCTTACCTGCGCTCCACAGGCTGTCACGGCCAGTCCGGCCGCCTTGGCGACGTTGACCGCCGCGTTGATGTCCCGGTCCAGGACGGCCCCGCATGCCCCGCAGGTCCACACACGGACGTGCAGGGGCTTGGGGCCGTCCTTCACGCCGCACTGCGAGCACACCTGAGACGTGGGCTCGAAGCGGCCGATCCGGAGGAAGGTGCACCCGTACCGGGCGGCCTTGTACTCCAGCATGGTCACGAACGCCGACCATCCGGCGTCGTGGACGGACTTGGCCAGGCGCGTCCGCGCGAGTCCCTTCACCGCCAGGTCTTCCACGGCGATCGCTTGGTTCTCGCGGATCAGCCGGGTGGAGAGCTTGTGGTGGAACTCGCGGCGCGCGTCGGCCACCCGCGCGTGCGCGCGAGCGACCTTCAGCC